>CAILKW010000813.1 GCA_903834845.1 uncultured Bacteroidia bacterium
TATCCGAAAACCGCAAGAATTCAACCCTTTCCACATGGAGAGGTATTCGATGATCCTGAAAAAATGATCTTTAATGAATTGGTACATGCTTTCGGTACCAGTATTTTTCTTTATTCAGAACTACTAGATGATCTGTTATTTACGATACGTGCCAATTTTGGGACCGTGGTTATTGCCTCTCTTTTTGGCGGTCTGGTTGAACAGCGTGGGGACAATCCTCCCTGGATCCGACATTTCGAAACTTTGGACAGGTTTAAATCCATCTTTGACAAAGACCCGTTGGATTTTTCACAAGGAAAATGTCCGCAAATTATTGAAAGGTATCAATTTTACAGGAATGTTTTATCTGACTATCCAAACCTTCAAAAGTGCATCAAAATCGTATTGCCCGATCTTCAGTGTCCACTCGATTCGCTCGAACTTTTGAGGGGAAGCGAGATCTATTCTGACTTTATCCTTGATCCTGAAATGGTTGACACAGGATTGAGGTTGATGGCTGAAGCCCAGGTTGGTTTTGCCCAACATCTGCAACAATACACAACTGATGGTCAAGACGGGTTTACGCAACAACATGCTGTAGCGGTAAAAGGAAACATCCTGATTAGAAACGATTCTGCCATTATGATTTCCCCAGAAATGTATTCAAATCAGGTTTCACCTTATGATGAATTGGTATTGAATAGATTAGGTGGCGGGGGTGTCCATTCCTGCGGGAAAATAGACTTCAATGTTCCTGAAATTTTCAGGCTGGATTCGATAAAATGTTTCGACTTTGGTCAGTCCTATCTCAACGATATTGATTCGATATACCCAATGGCACGGGAGAAAAAAATTCCTTTGCTCAGGTTACGTCCTGACAAAGAGGAGCTTATCTCTGGAAAGATCCTGAAAAGATTCCATACCGGGGTTTCTTTGGTATATGAAGCGGCTTCGTTTGAAGAAGCTGTTTTTGTGACCGGAAAATACAATAACCGATAATGATGTTGAATGCTAATAAAAAAAACAATGAAAATGAGTAGCAATTGTAAAATGATCATGTTCTGCTTTATGTTTATTTTCTGCTTGTTGTCAACGATCAACGGCATTTCTCAGGATACTAGATTGATCAGGTCACAGAAAATTTTCGAAGCTGGTAAAAACGGTTATTATACTTTCCGGATTGCATCTGTCATTTCATCTGCAAAGGGAACGTTGATGTCTTTTTGTGCCGCCCGCAAGGGAACCGGAGGGGACTGGGACCCCATCGACATCGTCATGCGCCGTAGCACCGATTCGGGAACAACCTGGGAACCCATGAAAACACTGGTACACAACAACGACAATTTGCCATGCGACAATGCCACTCCGATTGTTGATTATATCACCGGTGAGGTGCATCTGCTTTATCAGATCGATTACGCAAAATGCTTTTACATTAAATCGGGTGACGATGGGAAAACGTGGACCCAACCAGTTGAAATCACTTATGCCATCAATGAAATAAAAGGTATTTATCCTTGGGTAGTATTGGCTCCCGGCCCGGGTCATGGTATTCAACTTAAAGGAGGAAGGCTTGTCGTTCCATTCTGGCTATCCAACGGAGGTGGTAAAGAGTTTGGTCCCAATCACAGGGGCCACCGCCCTTCAATCGTGGTATCGGCATTCAGCGATGATCATGGAAAAACATGGAAAGCAGGCGAAGTGGCTGTTCCAGACAACGACACCACCGTGATCCCGAATGAGACCTCCTGCGTTCAACTTGCCGATGGAAGGGTATTGTTTAATTCCAGGAATGAATCCCCAAATTACAGGCGTTTATTCACTATTAGCAAAGATGGGGCAACCAATTGGTCCACACCTGTTTTTGCCGATGCCTTTTTTGAGCCAATCTGTTTTGGCAGTATGTGCAGGTACAGCATGCAACCTGACCAGTCAAAAAACCGGATACTGTTCTGTAACCCGGACAGCCGTCAGGATCCGTGGACTGCTGAAAAAGCATCCACACCCCGTTCTGCGAAGAACCGACATCGAACAAACCTAACCATTCGGATGAGCTATGATGAAGGAATTACCTGGCCAGTATCCAAAGTAATTGATCCCGGAATTGCTGGTTATTCTGATCTTGCAGTAACACCTGATGGGTTAATTCACTGCTTTTATGAAGGGGGGTCCATTGACGGTACAGGAGGAAACCATTATAAAAACACCCACATGTCAGTGGTTTCGTTCGATCTGAAATGGCTGACAGATGGAAAAGATCATCCCGATAAAAAAGACAAACCGCTAAAATGAGAAAGTTAAATTTTGTTTCCACTTCCTACCCATGGTTGTTGGTGGCCATGTTGTGGGTCGTCGCTTTCCTGAATTATTTCGACCGTATTCTCATTACCTCGATGAGGGATCCGTTGGTGGCCGACTTTTCAATGAACGATGCTCAATTTGGATTGCTGACCTCTGTCTTTCTATGGTCTTATGGATTATTAAGCCCGCTTGGTGGATTCCTTGCTGATAAATACAGCCGGAAGAAAATGATCGTTTTCAGTGCTTTAATCTGGTCGGCAGTCACCTTGTGGACCGGTTTTGCAACCACCTTTGGCGAAATGCTGGTTGCACGCACCGTTATGGGAATCAGTGAGGCTTGTTATATACCTGCAGCGTTGGCACTGATTACTGATTATCACAGAACAAGGACAAGATCGCTGGCCACAGGATTGCACATGAGCGGGTTGTATGCAGGACTTGCATTGGGTGGAATCGGCGGATATATCGCCGAATGGTGGGGATGGAGATTTGGGTTCCAGTTTTTTGGGGGTTTCGGCATCCTGTACTCCATTGGATTGCTTTTCATTTTAAAAGATAAAAAATTGGTACAGGAAGAAATAGCAAATGGTGGCGGAAAATCCATAAAAAGCACTATAAATATCATCGAGTCTATCAAGGCACTTTTCGGTGAGCGTTCATACAATATCATACTCATCTTCTTCTGTGTCAACGGGGTGGTTAACTGGTTAATTTATGCGTGGTTGCCCACTTTTTTAAAAGATCATTTTCATCTGAACCTTGGTGAAGCGGGGTTGTCAGCCACTGGTTACATTCAAATCGGTGCTTTTGCAGGTGTAATTTTGGGTGGGATTCTGGCCGACAGGTGGTCGCGCAAGAATATAAGAGCCCGTCTCTATGTCATCGTGATCGGCTTTTCGATTGGGGCACCGTTTCTTTTCCTGATGTCATCAACACAGCTTTTTGCTTTTGCAATACTCGGAATGGTCATCTATGGCCTTGCCAAGGGTTTCAACGATTCCAACCTTATGCCAGTGCTTTGTCAGGTGATCGATGGACGCTACATTGCAACCGGATATGGATTCCTTAACTTCCTCAGTACGATCATCGGTGGCCTTATGGTTTATTGGGTTGGTGCATTGAAAGATGCAAATATTGACCTTTCCATTGCTTACCAGATCATTTCTGTGGTTATGTTGCTTGCGGCATGGTCGCTTCTTCTGGTTAACCCAAGGAAGGTCGAATAACAGCTATTCTTAAAATACGTGGATTGATCTATGAAAACACTCCAATTTAACGAAATTTTCGGCAACTGGGCGACGCTGCTTCTGGCAACCGACGATCAGGGTGCAATCGATTTTAGCAGGTTGGCTGATGAAATAGATGTGCTCATTGCTTCCTGTCCCAATGGCATATACTCCAATGGAACGGCAGGTGAATTTTATTCGCAAACCGAAGATGAGTTTGACCGGATCAGTAGGATCTTGTCAGAAAAGTGTGAAAAGTCAGGTACTCCCTACCAGATTGGGGTAAGCCACATGAGTCCTCAGATTTCGCTCGAAAGGCTGAAAAGGATTCGGCATCTCCGACCGGGAGCAGTTCAGGTAATCCTGCCAGATTGGTTTCCCGTTACTTTGGAAGAGGCAATTGTCTTTCTTCAAAAAATGGAAGAAGAAGCCCAGGGTATCAGTTTGATTCTTTACAATCCGCCCCATGGAAAAAGACAATTACAACCTGAAGATTGGGCTGTTCTGAAAAAACAAGTCCCTTCACTGGTTGGTCTTAAAGTGTTTGACCAGAACGCAGATCCTGAATGGTACAAGAAGTTAAATATTTATAAAACAGGACTTTCCATTTTTATTCCTGGACACCGGCTGGCCACAGGCATTCAATCCGGGGCACATGGGGCTTATTCAAACATGGCCTGCCTTAATCCGTTCGCAGCACAGAAATGGTTTGAAATGATCAGTACCGATTTGCCCGCTGCCCTGGAACTTGAAATCCGTATCAATCAATTTATGAATGAACTGATTGCGCCATTTATTACAGTTCAACATTTTCCAAACCATGCCTGCGACCGTTTTATGGCACTTTTGGGTGGCTGGGCGGATGTGGGTTCAAAACTTCGCTGGCCTTACCGATCCATTCCGGTAGATTACCTCCAATCGGTAAGGGATAGGGCGCAGCAAATTATCCCCGAATTTTTTAAGAAATATTGAACGATGACACCAAAAGAGCGCATACAAAAAACAGTCAATCATATCGTGCCGGATAAAGTGCCTGCACATATCAATGCCACCAAATGGGTAGTCCGAAAACTGAAAACAGCACTGATGGTTTCAACTGACAAGCAACTTCTTGAATCATTGCATGTTGATGTTTACGATATGCGTGGAATTGACCTTCATTCAGGTACCGTTCCCAAATATGTCGGACCGCAGAATGAATTTTTTCCACATGACTGGAGAGGAGGGATCAACAGTTTCTGGTCCATAAAGGAGTTTGAAAACAAAACAGATTCAGGATGGAATTGGGAAATGGAAGCTCCACCCTTATCATATACTTCGACCATTGAGGATTGCAAAAACTATCCCTGGCCCGATAACAATTGGTTCGATTATTCCAATCTCAGAAATGAACTTCTGGAGTGGGGTGGTTTCTCGATAATGGCAAGTGGCGCGTCTGTTTTTCAACATGCAACCTACCTCAGAGGGATGGATACGCTAATGATGGATATGATGACCGATCCCGATATGGCCAACTATATCCTCGACAAGTTTTTCGACTTTTACCATGAATATTACCGCAGAATATTTGAAGAGGTTGGTGATCTGATCGATGTATTAGCATTGGCTGATGACTTGGGAATGCAAAATACGCTGTTGATCAGTCCTGAAATGTTTGAAGATTATGTCGCACCCAGATTGAAAAGGATGGCTGATCTGGCGCATGGTTATCAAATAAAACTATTGCTGCATACCTGTGGCAACGTCGAAATATTGATTCCAAGGCTTATAGAGATAGGGGTAGATATTCTCGATCCGATTCAGCCAGAAAGTATGGACCCGGTTCAAATCAAGGCCAAATACGGTAACAACATTTGCCTTAGGGGAGGTATCAGCGTTCAGGATATTGTCTCACGTGGCACAATTGAAGATGTTAAAGCCGAAACCCGACGGATTGTTGAAGCCCTGAAACCGGGTGGTGGATACATTCTTTCACCAGGACATCCTGTTCTACAGGATGATATCCCAGTTGGGAATATTCTGGCAATGTATGAAACAGCCTATAAACATGGGTTTTATTAAAATTTTGCTCCACACTTCTCAAATTTCTTCATCAAAATCCAATTTTGACTGCTTCGCAGCTTCTTTTGCCCTTTTTTTTCTATTGTTGTTTCGATTCATATCTTCATTTTTTCTATTCATTTCCATGGAAACATTCCAATTTCCTGAAATTGGTTTTGAACTACAGTAACTACTTAAAAAATAGTAAGGTGGCAAATAGAGAAAGTATTATTTTGATTTTTATTTTGTTTTTGTTTTAAAAAAAAGACCGCAAAGGTACAATCGTTTTATTTTAGGTTTTGCCAAAAGCAGGTTGAATAAAGAAGAAAAGCAATTAATGTAGTTTAGAACGCATCGGCATAAGAGGCTGTGAGGCTTCCGATTGATCAGAACAAATTATCCATACTGATTATGAGTAAATTGCACCATCCCTAAATTTCCGGAATCCTCGGCGAAAAGTTTATCCCATTTTTACCGGAAGACCAGTATATAAAAAGTCCTCAAATTCGGGATTGGTGTGAAACGCTCTCCGATAGGTTTTTTGATCTTTAGTTTACTCGATTATAGCACATTATTATTTCTTGTCCCAAAGTTCTATCATTTTTGTCAATTCATCATATTCTTCGTGAAATGCACCATCCAAAGTTCCATATTTTGTTTTGAATTCCTTGAAATACTGTTTTGCTGTTTTGTTGCCTGAAATTGTTGCAATGAAAAGTTTATTGGCAATTTCCATTTTGTTTGCATCAAGTCCTTGCTTTCCCGTCTCGTATTCTTTCAATACTGCTCTTATTTCGTCTTTGCTGTATTTTGGTATTTGTCGGTTTACAATAAGATTTCTGACTGTCTTTTGTCCACTGAAGTATATTTTTTCTTTCGTCCAAACTGTTGCTTGAAATTTGTAGTTCTTCCCTGTCGGTAAGTTTTTTAGTTCTTCCACAAAGAGTGAATCTTTTTTCATTTTCAGATTGCAAGTCTTAACAGCTCCCCAAAAATCAATTATTGTGTCTTGTCCGCAAACTGCAAGAACAAATTCCGAAAAAGTTGGAGGTTTACTGTCAGGATTCTTGTAACCGCAAAGTACAATTGTCTTCCCGTTTGAAAAAAGGAAAGTAGTGTCTGCCTTTGTACCTGCAAACTGTGATTTGGGACAGTCGAAAGAAACTTTCTGAGTCTGTCCAAATGCAGATGAAAAAGTTAAAACAGTCAGAATAATTGATAATTTAAGTGTCATTGTCGTGAATTTTAAAAGGTATCGTAACGGTTGGTACATATTGTCGGGGTGGATTTCGGAGAGCGTTCCTGTCCGAAGGACATGGAACTGCGAAACGAGAATCCGCAGTTGGCGTACCACCGAACCCCGCCCTGCAATATGTACTTTGTTACAGTGCGTTTTTTAATATCTGTATTCATATTCACTGTTTTCAGTTATGACCTTAATTGGATAATCATTTCGATTATATTCATAGGATGTAGTACTCGTTGAATATTTTTCAAATCCCGGAATTTCTTCATGTCTAGTCAGATTTGTTTCAATTATATTATTTGAATTTGTGTTAAGTCCAGGATTGCCTAATTCATTAAAAATTTTGAAAGGATTTTTTTTATTGTCAAACTTAAAGGTAGTTTCACTCATCAATTTTGGCAGGGTACTTTCCGTAAAAAGGTAACTGTAATATTTTTCGTTTTTTACATTCCCATTTTTGTCATATTCATAAACATTAAATTGTGTAATCACTCCATTTTCATTGTGTAAATTCCTTTTTACAATTTTCTTGTCAATAAATTCAAAACTCTGTTTTGACCTCAACTCAAATTTATCTTCCGTTTTTAAATAATTCTCAATTTCCGATAATCTTCCATTTTCACCATATTTAAAAATTTGGCGACTCGATATTGAACTGTTTTCCTCAGTCATTAATTCTGTTTTTTCAGTGGGTAATGAAGAAGAAAACATCGATGGGTCTGCCGCTGTTTCACAGCTAATTAGTTTGCCATCATTGTCATACATATATTTGTTGTAAAAATATATCCCCTCTGTTTCGGCAATTTTTCCAATAGCATTGTATTTATAATTGGAAGTGTTATTATCATTTGATACTTCTGATTTAATGAAATCGTTGTCATTGAAATTATTCACTTCAAAATCGTCTTTCTTGCAAGAAGAGATAAGAATCAAAATAATACTCGCAAGGCAGAAATATTTGATTAGCTGTTTCATGATTTGTAGGTTTTAAGATTCCGTTTTAGTCAAGATGTCATATTCCTTTTCATGGTTGCGTTTTCCCGTCAAATTGAGTTTTTTAAAATGCCCTGTAACTCACTTATCTATTAACCTTTCTTCCAAATAACAATGTACAAAGTCCGCCAGATTTGACAGCCTTTGTACACTATTTTTGCCTTTTTTAAGGTGAATCCAATTTTAAAACAACCCATACAACTGCGACTCAATACGGTTGACCTACTTGCTTGTGTTCTCCTTGTTTTCGACAAAGATGAGTTCGTCAACGGTGATATTCAGCAAATGTCTATTTCAGAAATTTTTCGCGTTGTTGAAGGTTCGTTAAACCACCAAGAAGGAAGATAACACTGCAAACCGCGAGAAACAAACGGTTTTTCTGCGATATCTGAGCCCATATTACTTCATTCATCTGTCGCGGAATAGAATATGGATTATGAAATACATTCCATTGTGTACGGTCAAGAGTTTCGCCTAAAATCATTAGAAGAACACCAATTATAATCATCACAACAGCAGTTCCGTTACCATTTTTGACAATTGTTGAAATTAAAAAAGCGAGACATCCCAAAAAGCAGACCGGAAACATCAACTGCCACGACATTTCAAATACAGGATAAGGAGTTAATCCATAATAACCAACCCAACAGAAGCCATACAGAAAAACCCAGGTTAATAAAAAAATCATAACCAAACGTACCATCCAGACTTTGTACCTATAATCAGGAATACCAAAAAGGATTTCAAGAATCCGTGTATCTGCATCACTCTGGATTCCAAAAACTGTGGGATAAAACACAAGGAGTATTCCGGGAAAGAACAGAATACTGTAAACCGTTGATGAATCGTAAGCCGGAACATTGAATACCAAATTGATGGATAGCAAAATAAAAAAAAGCAGTGCTGCAATCACAAACCAGATAAACCGTCCGGCGAAAATGATTTTAAGATTATAACGAGCCATCTTATGAATCAGATCAACCCAAAAATAGAGCCGACTGTCTTTTGAAAAGATTTTAGATGATGTATTCATTATATAATAATTCTATTATTTATATTAGTATTACTGCCGCAGAATCACGGCAGTAATCTTTCTATGTTGTTTTCTTAATACCTTTCAATAAACAGAGGTAAGCCTCTTCAAGTACCGGTTTTACGGGAACTGCCTCTTCGGAAGGCTTTTCAGCTGAAAGGAACCTTAGTTTAATACTGTCACCATCACGCATGTGATGAACAACGCGATCTTTTGCTTTGAAAGAATCGAATTCCCGAGCAGGAATTGTGAATTGCCATACAAGCCCTTCAGCAAGTTTTACCATATTTGCAGGAGTTCCTGCATAGTGAAGCAGACCCTTATTGACTACCGCAACCTGATTACATGAACTCGAAATATCTTCGATAATATGGGTAGAGAAAATAACAACCCTTTCGCGGCTCAATTCAACCAACAGATTCCTGAACCTTATCCTTTCGCGAGGATCAAGTCCGGCAGTTGGCTCATCTACGATAAGTATTCTCGGCAAATGGAGCAGAATCTGTGCAATTCCTATACGCTGCTTCATACCTCCTGAATATCCGCCGATCTTATCGTCCTTACGATCCCAAAGATGAACCGAAGACAGTACATACTCAATTCGTATTGCACGTTCCGCCGGATTCGTTAAACCCTTCAGAATGCCTTGATAATCCAAAAATTCATAAGCAGACATATTTTCATAAGAGCCGAATTCCTGAGGTAAATAACCGATTAGCCCCTGTAATTCCTCCCGTTTTAGTTGTGTATCTATACCATTAATCCAAACCTTACCATAGCTTTGTTCGTAAATTCCACAGAT
Source organism: uncultured Bacteroidia bacterium (assembly GCA_903834845.1). Taxonomy (GTDB): domain Bacteria; phylum Bacteroidota; class Bacteroidia; order Bacteroidales; family Prolixibacteraceae; genus JAAFHB01. The sequence continues at coordinate 9,621 of CAILKW010000813.1, forward strand.
AACACGCATCATAGTTGACTTACCGGCACCATTAGGTCCCAAAAGTCCGATCATTCCGGTTTCAATTTCTAATGATACTCCTTTCAATGCTTTGAAAGCATCGCGTTTACGGCCAATTACCGGCATTTGTTCAACCAACTTGAAGAAGAAACGTCTCGAACCTGCAAAGCGTCCTTTTAACCTTTCGATATTAACATTCTCATTGTAAAGCATTTCAGCAGTCCGTTGAACTGAAAGAGCAAAATACCATAATACACCGATCATAATAACAGATCCTAAAGATTCCCAAGCAAAATAGAACATTACAAGGAAAAAAAGCGGTAAGAACCAATAAAGTAAAGAATATCCCTTATTCGCCACTTTAGCAGGCCATTTTAGATTGTCTCGTTCACCTTTAAATTTGAGATATTCCATTATCGGACTCCACAATGACAAAGTGAGGAAGAATATAAAATGAGCCATTATAAACATATAAAGACCATTATTCAGATATCCCAGGGTAAAATAGAACATAAATCCCAACAAAGGAACTTCCCAGAAGAAATCATCGAAATCTTTAAAGTGATGATAGTATTTTATCTGTCCCGCCCTTTCGCGGATTCTGCGATTACCTATCCATTCGCGTTTGAAACGACTTCCCCAATCGTATATTTTTACAAGATTTTGTACCGTAATATGAATAGGTTCTGAAGAATCAATCACTGTCTCAGTGGCTTTCCGCAAACTATTCATAATAAACCAGGTAGCACCGGGTACAACAAGAACAATCGCAATTGTATCGAGCATTTGCCACAGAAAAGCATCAACTTTAGTGTATATCAGATAGATGCCAAGAACAAGAAGTACAAATTGTATTATACGGGTTCTTACCGACAATTCCTTCATCCATGTAATGGCATTTTCGAGACCGAAATAGAAGGTCGGAATAAAAATTAAAGTAAGCAAAGTACTCATGCTCAACCCGCCTATGACGGTAATGGCAAACGGGGCACCAATTGCACCAACATATTCGTTATCCCCCATAGCAAGCGGTATCATCGCCACGACAGTTACAATTGCTGTTATTAATATCGGTCTGATACGTGACATACCTGCAATTATCAAAGCTCTTTCCATACGGAAGCCACGTTTTCTGAGAATATTGGTATAGTCAATCAAAATAATACCGTTATTGACAACGATACCGATCAAAATAATAAACCCGATAAGTGTATTGGCACTGAAGAGTGAATTACCCGACATAATAAGCGCGACGAATGATCCAATAGCTGCAAGAGGAATCGAAAACATCAGCACGAAAGGTGTAGCCACTGATTCGAATACAGAAGCGAGGATCATGAATATTAATATGAAAGCAGCAAGGATAAGATAATAAAAATCCTTCAACTCGTCTTCTTCGTGAAGTACCTGAACTGCAACACCAGCCGGCAATTTGTAGCTTTCAACAACTTTGTCAACCTCTTCGCGGTAAGAGGCTAATAAATCTTTCGAGTCCTGTGCAGCAGAAACAAAAGCATAACTAACTTCGATCTGTTTTTCACGGTTTACCCTTGTGATGTTTGCAGCACCCGAAGAATATACGATCTCGCTAAGGGTCTGAAGCTCATGTAATCCTCCCTGAGCATCAGGTATCGGAAGGGTACGAAGATCGTAAATTGTACGCGGTTTCTTCTGTTCCTCTTCGGTTGTTCCCAATTTTGGCATCTCCCTTATCAGGATATCATACTCATCGGTTCCCTGCTTAAATAAGATATTAGTGTTGATTTCTTTACTGAAAGAGTTAAGTTCGCCAAGAATATTATTAAGAGAGATATCGTGTTCACTCATTAACAAAGGATGAAAACGAAGGTGAACTTCAGGACGATTATCCGTATAACTTACACGTACCCTGCTCATTGACTCAAGTGATTCGAGGAAATACTGAAGGTCGCCTGCCACATTTTTCATCACATCAAAATCCGCACCTTTTATAAGTATCCGTTCCTGATTTGTTCCAACACCCAACAATTTCATCATATTTCCTGCCCCACCACCACTACTCTGACGGCTGCCGCTGCCTCCTCCGCCTGTACTTGTTGTACTGGCGGAAGAATCACTAATATCTATCTCAGCTCCTGCAATGGTTTCAACCCGTTTTTGAACATCATCACGAATTTGTGCAATTGTCCGTTTGCTGGTTTTCTCAAAATCTTCCTTCAATATTACATTTACAGTGGCACTCTCTATTTGAACATTGCTTGTAACATCTTCTTTTTCAGGTATTGTATCAATTCGTCCTTCGATTTGCGCCACAATTTTATCGGTAGCCTCAATGGTTGAACCGGCAGGCATTGTAACACTTATTCTGAACGACTTGGTTTCAACCTGCTGGAGGACATTCATACTTACACCCAAACAGATAAAAATAGTTACAAAGAAGAAGATCAAAACTCCGATAATAGTTTGAGCAGGTTTTCGTAATGAATATTTCATCAGCATAACATAAGCCTGAACTAATTTATTTCTTGTTGAAACAACATTAAAGCTCAGATTCATGCTATTTTTCTTCTTCAGAAAGGAAAAAGCCATCATTGGTACAAGCAACATCGCCACAAACAAAGAGATTGAGAGTGTGCTTATAATGGATACACCAACGTTTTTACCAATAAGGGTTATTAAAAAATTATCGGAGAATAAAAACGGTAGAAAAACAGTAACAGTAGTAAGTGTTGAGGCAAAGACAGAACGCCACACCTCGGTTGTTCCCTGAGTTACCGATTGTCGTGGAGACTTACCAAGCCCCCGAAGTCGGTAAATATTCTCCAACACTACCACACTATTATCGAGCAGCATACCAACTGCAAGTGCCATACCGACAAGAGTAAGACTGTTTATTGAGATATCGGCACCATAGAAAAAATTAAATGCAGTAAGTACAGATATCGGAATAGCCAATGCAATTATAGAAACTAACTGAAAATTCTTCAGGAATATCCATAAAACAATAATCGCCAAAATACCTCCTACAAGTGCCAGCTCCCCAATCTGATTGAGGTTTTTCTCCATTGTATCAGCGGTGTTGTTCTGCACCTTGATCTGAATATCTTTAGATGCAAGACTCGCATTTAGCTTCGCAATAACCGCTAATGTATTAGTTGACAAATCAATAAGATTCGACTGAGCATCGTTTACCAAAGATATGGAAACGGCATCTTTACCATTCACACGCGAATAAGATGTCTCTTCCTTAGTTCCAAAATAGACTTTCGCTACATCTTTCAACAATATTGGGCCTGGTGCAATCACCAGCTCACTGATCTCTTTTAAGTCATCAAATTCGGAGGTAACCTGAACGAAGTAGAGTTTATTAGCCTCATATACGTTACCCGCAAACGCCCTTGCTTTGTAATTCGCTGAAATTTTGCCTCTGATAGTTGCAGCCGTAATATTATAAGCTTCACAAACATCCATATCAAGCTGAATCTCAACAGATTTCTCGCGGCCTCCATAAATGTTAACCCCTGCAATACCGTCGATATTCTCAAGCTCTGCCTTAATTTTGAGATCGGTAACGTTACGAACACGGTCAACACCGCCGCCTCCCAAAACCTGAAGCTGCATAAACTGATTGTTCATCTGGGTGAGGTCAACTTTAACAACTGTCACCCTAAACTGCTCAGGTAGTGAAGCTTTTATCTCATCAATTTTTTCCTGCACTTTAAGGTAAGTGTATTTAAAATTGACGTTTTTGTTGAATTCAACCATAATTGACCCACGCCTTGACTCGGCAGTGGATTCCATATTCTCTATTCCCTGAAGAGTACCAATGGCACCTTCAAGTGGCACAATAGCCTGACTTTCCATGTATTTCGGGTCAACTTCCTGTTGGCTCGATACTTGTACATAGAGCATCGGTAGTTCAGCATTGGGAAACAATTCCATGGAGAGATTCTTCCACGAAAAATATCCCATCATGCTTAGTCCGAAGAAAAGCATGCTGATAAGAACCTTCCTATTTATAATAAAATTCATAAGCTTTCTGTTTCCGATTTTACGGGTGAGTTGTCGCTATTTTATCCGAATGTTTCATTCTTTACCAATTTGATCTATTCTTCCGGTTCCATTGATTTGTTACTCGCAATCAAATCATAAACACAAGGAATAACAAGAATAGTAAGTAACGTACTGGTAATCATACCACCTATTACAGCATAAGCCATAGGCGAACGAAGTGAAGCACTTTCTCCGAACCCAAAAGTCAATGGCAACAAGGCAATAATAGTGATGATACTCGTCATCAGGATAGGACGTAATCTCTGTTGACTACCAAGTGCAATCGCCATACGTTTTTCCATCCCGCTAATTCTTAACTGGTTAATCCGATCAATTAAAATAATTGAATCGTTTACCGCTATCCCTCCCAGCATAATGATCCCGATTAACGCCATCATATTGAATGTTAAACCCAGAATAAAGAAGAGAATTACGGTTCCCACAATGGCGAAAGGTATTGATAAAAGGATAATCAAAGGATGTATCAACGACTCAAATTGGCTCGCCATTACCATATAAACCAATATTATTGATAGCAGTAGCGCAAAACGGAGATTGCTCATAGATTCCTCACGTTTCTGCTCCTCACCGGCAATCTTTATTGAGTAATCAACAGGAAGTACAATAGGTGCAATCTTGGCCTGAACTTCGGCGACTATCTTATTTAAAGATTTGTCTTTATCCAATTCAGCCATTACCTTGCCAATCCTGTTTTGGTTTCGCCTGTAAATCTCAGTTGGAGCAACAGACTCTTCGAGTTTGGCCACTTCATATAGCCTGATAACCGAAGTCCCGTTTTTAATTATCATATCACCAAGGGCAACCATTCCAATTTTGGGAACATGTATGGTAATATCGCGTAATTCACCTTCCTTGTCCATTTGACCGGCATTCTGTCCTGTCAATTTAGCTGTTACCTGATTAACAATTTCAGTTACACTTAGATTGTATGAACCTGCTCTGAAACGATCAACCACAACATTAATTTCGGGATATCCCGCTTCTACATTGTTCTGAAAGTTATAAAGTCCTGGAATATCTTTTATTGATGCTTCAACTTCTCTTGTGATCTTGGTGATTTCGTCTAATTCTTCACCTCTGACTTCAACAACAAGCGGAGCGTCCTGGGTACCGAGGATACTTTGCAACGCAGTTTCATTCTGCATAAATGTAACTTCGAATTGAGGATTTTCAGCATACCACTTCGCAATGGCTTCAACAACCTGCGAAGCAATATACTTTCCTGCCGGTTTGAGAATTACCTTAACCTCGGCAGTGTTTTCACCTTCATATACAGCTGATGAAGAGGTTGATGATCCGGTTGATGGCCCAATTTTGGAGTAAACCGATTGAATATCATCACCCAATAACTCTTTAACCATATTTTCCATAGAAGCTATTGCAGAAGATGTCCGCTCAAGCGAAGTACCTTCAGCCATTTTTACGTTAATAGTAAACTCTTTGCTGTCTGTCTTTGGCATAAATTCACTTCCGATATACGGGACTAAAAGAAAAGATAATCCCATTAATACTAATGAAATTATAATAATTGTCCACCTGTGAGGAAGCAAACCTGTAATAAAGTTACCGTAACCTGCGAATTTAGCCCCTTTAGGTGCCTTCATCCCTTTATTCATAAACAGACGATGATACAGCATCGGGACAAGGAAAATGGCAACCAACAGAGACGAAATCAGCGAAAATGCAACTGTCCAGGCCTGATCTTTAAACAATTCACCCGAAGCTCCGTGCATATAAACAATTGGTAGAAACACAACTATAGTAGTAAGAGTAGAAGAAGTTATTGCACCGCCAACTTCGGCAGTTCCTACAATGGCTGCCTCTTTTGCCGACATCCCGGTTTCGTGGTTTCGGAAAATGTTCTCCATTACAACAATAGCATTGTCAACCAACATCCCGGCACCCAGCGCAAGTCCGCCAAGTGTCATAATATTCATAGTTAAATCATTGAAATACATCAAATTAAAAGTAGCTATGATTGATATTGGAATTGCAACGCTTACGATAAGAGTTGTGCCTATCTTTCGAAGGAAAATAAAAAGAATCACGATTGCCAGTACAACACCTATTAACAATGTGTTCTGCACCTCATCAATGGCAGTACGGATAAAAGTACCCTGATTAGTAACAATTGAAAATTTGTAACCCGGCAAAGCTTTAGTTATACTTTCAAGAGCAACCTGAATATCCTCAACTGCTTTTACAGTGTTATACCGGGTCTCTTTATAGATTGACAAGGCAATACACCGTTCTCCGTTAATGCGGACAATATTTACAGGCTCTTTATTTGCGAAACTTACAGTTGCAACATCACGCAAATAAGTGGCTGATTTTTCGCCATTTGCATTTCCTGCTACCGTTGATTTATAGCCAATAATCAGGTTTTCGTAATCTTCCTTTTGCTGAAGCAGACTAACTCCTTTTACAACATATTGGAGTCCTGTTTCGGTAATAGTTCCCCCTGATATACTCCGGTTGAAAGCCTGTATTTTTGCCGAAAGCTGATCAACTGTAATATTAAAAGATTCGAGTTTATAAGGATCAGTATCAATTCTGACTTCACTCTCCTCAATACCGGCAAGTTCAACCTCCGCTATTCCTTCCAATCTGACCAATTCATTACGAATATAGTTTACGGCAACTTTTCGCAACTCATTCATGTCTTTTATTGATTCATGAGCAAGCCCCACGATTACAACCGGTCGCGTATTCGGATCGTGCTGCGTAATTGTTAGTTCGTCTATTTGTGAATTTTGAGAATAGCTTGTCAAAGCTTTCTGAAGATCAAGAAAAGCTTCATCCATATCTTTACTCCATGCGTACTCGACAGTAACCTGCGCAGAGCCGGTTCGTGTGACAGATGAAACCTCTACTACCCCACTCTGCCGGATAGCCACAGCTTCAATTTTCTCAACAAACAGCTTTTCCATCTCTTCGGGAGGTCTCTCACCCGATTTAAGCTCAACAAAAACCCGCGGAGAGGAAAGATCCGGGAAAAGGTCAATACCTAATTTCTGGTATGATATCACTCCAAGAAGTAAAATCCCCAGAATAACCATCAACACTGTAACAGGGTAATTGACTGCAAAAGAAGTCAGTTTTTTCATTCCCAATTTCTTTACTATTGATTAATAATCTTTACTTTAGAGTTACCTCTAAGCGTTTCGTAACCCTTTGTCACAATCCGATCATTTACTTTTAAACCTTCGATTACTTCTACCATAGTTTCGTTCTCAAGTCCTGTTGTGATAATCCTGTCACGCGAGGCACCCTTCTCAACTATATAAACAGTTTTTCCCCTGTTTCCTGAAACAATAATCTCTTTTAAAATTACAATTGCGCTATCTCGTCTGGCAATTTCGATATCGGCTTTTACAAACATTCCCGGACGGAGTTTTAACCCCGGATTATCAATTACAAGTTTACCCTTGAATGTCCTTGTTTCAGTACTAACGACAGGTGATAGTTCGTTAATTTTGGCTTTAAGAGTATCTTTGGGTAGGGTATAATTAGTGATTGAAACCTCTTGGCCTACTTGAATTGTAGAAATAGTTTTTTCAGGTAAGTTAATCTCCATCAATAATTTACTATAATCCATTAAAGTTACAACTGCTGTATTTGATGTAATTCTTGTTCCACTTGTTATTTGAGGTAAATCAACAATTGCACCGCGAAAAGGAGCTATAACCTCCATCTTTGCTAACTGAATTTTTGCATTTTCATAATCGGTAGTTGCCTGAGCAAGTGAAACTTCCGAATTCTTCAATTCTCGTAAAGTAACTCCTCCTTTTTCAAAAAGAGATTTCTGTTTCTGATTCTCAAGTTCTGAAATATCAAGATTCAGCTTTTTAGTATTGATGGCTATGCTATTTTGTGTTTCGGGATTCTCGAGCCTGATAATAACCTGTCCTTTTTCGATAATATCTCCCAACTTGAAATCACCACCCGTTTTTGGATTCTTCCCAAGACGGTAAATTCCTGCCATTTCGGTGTTTAGAGTAACTTGACTGGCGGCTGTAGCTGTTCCTGTTGTATTGATATATTGAACAATAGAACTTTTAACAACGTCTGTAACTGATACGGGGATCGGAAGTTCGTTATTAACCTGACTTCCCTGATTTCCACATGCTGCCATTACCGGTATTAATGCAAACAATACCCACTTACTAATTTTCTTTAACTTAAATTTCATGATATGCTATTTTTTTTAATTACTTTATTGTACCTGCCTGATATTCTTTAACAAATTTCTCCGGAACAACCGCCTCATTGGTTGTAAAGTCATACAGCGATTGTATTTTCAAATTGAGCAACTCGATTTTGTAGTTGATTAACGATTGTGCATAAGCCATCTTCTTATCAGATAGTTGCACCTGAAATAAATTCAAATCCATACTTGTAAGATCGCCATTCTTGTAACGCTCCAAATTAATATCATAAGTGAGCTGTGAATTCTTTTGATTTTGAAGTGCAATTCCCATTTGATTTTTCAGGTTACTCAAATTCCTGATTACCTGCCGGATATCAATTTTAATCTGAGTTGTCTGATTTGACAAGTTCAATTTTTGCGAATTAATTACAGCCTCCTGTGCCCTCATGCGGGCTTTCCGTTCACCCCAATCGAAAACCGGAAGATTAAACCCCAAACTAACCCTCGGACTTTTTGTCGGCGTATCGAAAACGTTTCCTAACGTTGGGTCATCACCCGATAATCCTATTGACAATGTCATATCACCCCTGAATTCATTCGTAGCTTTGATAGCCAACATATCGAACTGAGAAGTTTCGACACTTATCTGACGCTGACGCAATTCCATACGGGATGCAAGTCCATGTTCAAGAGCTTTTTTCCCATCTACTTCAATAGGGGTAACAGCAACATCAGTCATAACTGAAATTTCCTCGAAAATATCCATTCCGACATATTGTTTGAACAGATCTTTTGCATTTTCAAGTGAAACACGTCCTGACTCTACGCCCGATTCAGCTGTTGAAAGGTTAACTTCCGACTGGTAAAGTTGTTCCTTGGCGGCAAGCCCTGCATCCACCTTATTTTTAATAATTTCGTGACTTTTTTTGGTATTAGACAATTCCTCCTGCTTAATGCTCAAACTCATTTGAGCTAAGTAAACATTATAAAAGTACTGCGAGACATTTCTTTCAAGATTTAAACGCTGCATTGCATAACTTAGCATAGCATTCTCGTTGTTAAGCTCCAGGGTTTTAATCTGAACCTTTGTTCGGTTGTAAGTGAACAACGGCTGTGTAAGGCTTAAATTAAGATTGTTGAAGAATGCTTGGTTTTCATTAGTAACTCCCTGAACAATAGAGGTATTAGATTGCCATCCAAATTGATTCATCAACGAGATCTTTCCGTCAGTGTAAAGAATAGGCTGATCAACCCTGAATGTACCCGAAGTGGTAAGACTCTCATTGGTAAACCATTGTGACGTTCTCGCATCAAATCTCCGGCTGTTGCTGTATTCCATTGGGTTTACATTCAGCGAAAACTGGGATTTGAGTGCTGCCCGTTGTGCATTAAGTGATTCTGTTGTCCGTTCAAGATTGAATAACGAACTCTGCAAGCTTGGACTTCCTTTGCTTGCCATGTCAAGTGCCTGTTCGAGCGTAATAATTGATTGAGCTTCCACCTGAATCAGAAAGAGTGAAAACAACACCAGCAGGATAAATTTCTGTTTCTTCATTTTTTATAATATTCTGTTAATTTTCTTTTACAAGTTTGACAGCATCGGCATAAATAGTTCTCGCCTTCGAAAGATTTGAAAGTTCAATTTTGGCTGTATCAGGTGAAAAACGGTACGATCCGATTTCCATCCATCCTCCATCGCTGTCCTTCATATTCACTACCTGAAGATCAGTACCATCGTCATGATTAACACTGAAATGGTATTCTTCCTCTCTTTTTTCATCATGATCCCAACCACCTCTGATTTTGGGTATGTATGCCGACAACTTGTAGTATCCACCAACTTTGATAGGTACATTCCAGGTAGCCTTACGATCGCCTGTTCCGGGTTTCAGATAATAAGCAGATCGGATTTGCTTTCCGTAAAACAAGTCGCTGGTAGTTAAAGTCCATTCAACAGGCGGATTCCAAAAAACCATCCCTTTGTACTTGAACTCCTTTTTACCTTTGAGTGAACGCATCAGGGAGAACTTTACTCCGGTTGAACCTGCTGCCGCACCATCGTCTGAAGAAATAAAAATCCGTTGTATTAAACTATTTGATTTTGGTTTACTTATCTCAAATCCGGGATCTTCGTTATCAAGGATAATTTCATTAGGCTCGGTACCGTCTGTATAGGCAATGACCTCTTCTCCCGCAGTTCCCTGTATTTTTTCGTCAATCTCCATTTTACCGAATTGCTGTGATATGCTTGATGGAATATTATGTGATGCATAAGTATTGACATTCATAGACCTCGGCTCCCGATTAAACAAGAAAGTAATCTTCTTTGAAACCTTACCATCAACCAATACAGTTTTTTCGACTGCGTCATCTGCTGCACCTCCACCGCGCATTCTCATCGGGCCACCTCCACGTTGTCCGCCACCCATTCTGAATGACACTGAAACTGCTCCGGCATCTTTTTCGGTGTTGGTAATTATAAAGGTTACCATAGTTTTGATTTGGTCGTCCTGTTTAAGTTTGACAGCATTTATTTTTGAAACAATGTAACCCGGTAATGATTTCGAGTTGTACCAGTTTGGCAGGTATTGATTGAGATCGAGCTTGAACGAATTCATTAATTGTTCATTCAAAACATCAACCGAATAAGATTGAAATGGCTTTTCTTCGATAAATTTGTGAATAAACTCATCAAACTTGTCTGGCCCGATAGCACCTTTCATCAAAGCAAAGAGAAACCCACTTTTAGTAACAATTACATTGTCAACTATATCAGGATCATCCTGCTTGTCAAGTATTTCAGCAAAGGATTCTTCCTGTAAAGCAATATTGCCTTTTTCATTTTCTGATAATCCGGCAAAATTTCTCATAAAAGGATTTCCTGTTTCTGTGGCTGCTTTCGATAAATAAGCTTCAATAGAACGGTTAACTATCGGGTATTTATCTGATTTTATGTAAGTTACAAAATTATAGTAATTCGGGAAAATAAAATAAGGGTTTTTCTCCTCTACAGTCATGGATGCGCCACCAATGCGGATTCCCGGACCGCCCATTCGTCCCGGAGAGGTTTTACTGCTTAATAAGACTTCATTAACAAATCGTCTCAGATAGTTTTCCTCAGTTTCTCGTGGACTTATTGTCTGGTTATCGTGGTTACCCCAACGTTCAGCTATTCTTTTTGTCTCTGCAAAATTGGTGCTCGACAACTTAAATCCACCTTCGGGAAGATATACCGTTTCAGGCTGTACCTGCTCACCTGCCCCGCTCCAAACATGACTGAACGAGCAGAACTGAACAGGTATCTCTATTAAATTGAACCTCTTATACGGATAGGTGAAACGAACCTTTGTTTCCCATGTTTTACGAAGATCACGGATTACCGGTGCAATTGAATCGCTAAGAATTTTAAAAAAAGGATCAAAACGATTATGCCCTTCAAGATAGTTCAAAGAATACTGAACACTGTCAACATTTATTGAGCGAGTTAAATACTTTCCAACAGAAAGCGACATTTGTGGCAATTTACTTTCAGGTGCGAAATCAAAAGTTCCGTTACCATCATCGGTAACTTTACCTTGTGAAAGGGCTTTCAATCCTTTGAAGGTTTTTACTTTCAGGCGAAAATCCGAAAACTGTGTGGTCTGCCATTTAAGACCTTCAGTTGAATAGCTAATCCCTGCAGTGGGATACCAGCGCGTTTCAGGAGTAAGTAACAGATATTCAGGAGTAATAAAAGCATGTTTCTTATCTGCAATTCCATTACCTCTTTGTAGCCACAACTCAAGTCTTTCGCGGTTCATATCAAGGTAACAAAATGTTTCATCAATAGTTCCGCTGTACGAAATCTTAATATTCAAATCACTATTTGTTTGCAATGGCGAATCGGGAGTAATTTTAATTATTTGCAACTCACGACTATACTTAGCACCACTAACTGCTGTCACTAAAAGTCCGGGATTGAGGGTTAGAATAATCTCCTTAAGCGGTTCGCTGTTTTGATTAGTAAGAATCATATCTGCTACTCCGCTAATTCCTTCACCTGTATGCTCAAGGAACAGATCACATTTTTTCACATCAACTTTTGGAACAGCCACATATTTGTTATTCAATTCAAGCATATTTGCACGATGACTGTCACCTGAATTGATGTTGCTGATATATTTAAAACCTAATCCGAAAGCAATAGTCAAAAAGATGATACTCGACACCAAAGTCGTTTTCCTTATTACAGGTGACTGCGGAAGACGCTGCAAGAGCATAATTGTCAATCCGATAAAGCCAAGTCCAAAAAACAGATATATTCCTCTGTGAACTAAAATATCACTCA
>CAILKW010000814.1 GCA_903834845.1 uncultured Bacteroidia bacterium
GTCGGCTAAATGCTCCGGTAAGTCGATGAAATTAAGGAGATAAGATGATGATCGGTGGCCTTGATCCAGTTATCATTCGAAAATTAAATCTTGGATAAGCATGTAGAAAGCATATTGCTTCCTCGTTTGGACCGGGGTTCGACTCCCCGCAGCTCCACAGATTATCAGGTGATTAACTCTAGTTGGTCACCTGATTGTTTTTTATATAAATCACCTTTAAGCCAATTTATTACACCAAAGAAAGATGTCATTCTAACGACAAATCTTAGTGAGAAAATATGGGGGCCCCCCCACGGTTTTGCAAGCGATTACGTATCCATGTTGCTGATGGGACCCCTGCAATTTGGGAGGTGAAACTCTATTAGGGGCTGATATCTGGTAAACTACTTCTAAACTTTTCTCCTCACCAAACTTTGCTGAAGTTTGATCTACGGCCGGTATCAACTATCCAAGGAAGGCACGAAGTAGCCTGTTTTTATAGATGTTTTTCAGTTTTTTAAGTGCCTTTATCTTAAGTTGTCTTACCCTTTCGCGGGTTAAATTCATCACCACTGCAATTTCATCAATTGATAATGCGTGCTCTCCGATTAGTCCAAAATTATAGCGTAGAATTTGTGCCTCCCGATGATCCAATGTGGCCAGAGCCCGCTCGATCTCAATCTTTAATGAGCTGTTCATCAAAGATATATCAGGACTTGGTTCGTCAGTATTGATTAACGTATCATAAAGGGTGTACTCCTCATTATCACTTTCACGCAATGGGGCATCGGCAGATATATGAAAATTGGAGGTTTGTAAGGCTTCTTCAATAATGGCCAGTTCGAGTTTCAGCAAATCGGCAATCTCCTCCGGCATTGGTTCCCGCTGAAAATCCTGCTCAAGTTTGATAAAGGCATTATTGATTTTCAGGATTGATCCAATCTTATTCAGTGGTAGTCTCACGATTCTGGATTGCTCTGCAATGGCTTGTAATATCGATTGTCTGATCCACCATACCGCATAGGAAATAAACTTAAATCCACGCGTCTCATCAAAACGTTCTGCTGCTTTAATGAGCCCAAGATTTCCTTCGTTAATTAAATCGGGTAGTGTTAAACCCTGGTTTTGATACTGTTTGGCAACAGAAACGACAAACCGAAGATTAGACCGAATCAAAGTTTCCAGGGCTTTGCGATCTCCACTTTTTATTGCCCGTGCAAGATTCACTTCCTCCTCTGCTGAAATAAGAGTTAATTTGCTTATTTCATGCAAATAAAGGTCCAGTGATGCGGCATCCCGATTCGTAATTTGCTTGGATATTCTTAATTGTCTCATGAAAAATCAGGTTAGGATTTTGTCGACAAGTCAAAGATATAATATAATTGGTTTAATCGAATTATTTAATGACAAATTTTTTTCAATAATTTGTAAATTCAAATCAAAACTGTATTTTTGTATCGGATTTAGAATTCATCAAAGCACGTAAACTTCATTCAATCCTGATTTACTTCCAAAAATTATATAGAACTTTAATGTCAGATCTTGCGATATTTTTATATTGACAAGAATCAGGCAATCAATAAAATAATCAAAATCATAACATGTACGACATTCTTGAATTAAGCAAGAAACTATTGCCCGAATTGCGCGATATAGGTAAAGAGTTAAATATTAAACGGGTAGAATCGTTTAAGAAACAGGAACTTATCTATAAAATACTTGATAATCAGGCTATTTTGGCCTCAGGTGTAAAGAAGCCTGAAAAAAAGGTTTTGCCAATAATAAAAAAAGCTGAATCTCCGGTAATTGTTAAAGATCCCGAGCCAGTCATTTCACCTGTAGTGGCTGAAAAAGAGAGTGCGATACAAAAGGATGAGGTCGTTAATGACAATCCTGTTGTTGAAAGACAACCACTTATACGACCGTTCCCTAAGCGGATTGAGAAGCCAAGAATTGAATCAAACGATTCAAAGGATAGACGTCCGCGCGTACTTCGTACTTCTGAACCGTTGATTACCACCGCTGTTGAAAAAATTGCCACAGAGGTAGTTTCAGAAAATGATGCTGAAAATAAACAATCTGAAGGTGAGGTTGCGGTTATCACCGATTCCGCTAAAGAGGTACGCAGTGAGGGTGATCAGTCAACACGCCCAATATTTCCTAAGAAAAATACACATCAGGCTGGTCAAAATATTCAAAAACAGGTCTATACTCAACAGAAATCACGCGAGCCTGAGAAATCGTACGATTTTGAAGGAATAATCAGTGCAACGGGTGTTCTGGAGATTATGCAGGAAGGTTATGGTTTTTTGCGCTCTTCTGATTACAATTACCTTACCTCTCCCGATGACGTTTATGTTTCACAATCTCAGATTAAATTATTTGGCCTAAAGACTGGTGACACGGTAAATGGTATTATTCGACCGCCCAAAGAGGGTGAAAAATACTTTCCATTGGTTAAAGTAATCGAGATCAATGGCCGTAGCCCGGAATATATTCGCGACCGTGTTCCTTTTGAACACCTTACGCCGCTATTCCCGGATGAGAAATTTAATATCACAGGCAGGTCCAGCAATATCTCTGCACGGGTTGTTGACCTGTTTGCACCCATTGGAAAAGGACAACGTGGTCTGATTGTTGCTCAACCAAAAACAGGAAAAACTGTGCTGCTTAAGGATATTGCAAATGCAATCGCAGCCAATCATCCTGAAGTATATATGATTGTTTTGCTTATCGATGAGCGACCTGAAGAGGTCACCGATATGTCCCGAAGCGTAAATGCAGAGGTCATTGCCTCCACTTTTGATGAACCTGCTGAAAGGCATGTGCGTGTGGCAAATATGGTTCTCGAAAAAGCAAAACGACTTGTCGAATGCGGGCATGATGTTGTGATTCTGCTCGATTCGATAACCCGTCTGGCCAGGGCTTACAATACCGTTGCCCCTGCTTCAGGTAAGGTATTATCCGGAGGGGTGGATGCCAATGCACTTCATAAACCTAAACGATTCTTTGGTGCTGCCCGTAATATCGAAGAGGGTGGTTCACTCACCATTCTTGCGACCGCACTTACCGATACCGGGTCAAAAATGGATGATGTTATTTTCGAAGAGTTCAAAGGAACCGGAAATATGGAACTCCAGCTTGACCGTAAGCTTTCGAACCGACGCATCTTCCCGTCTGTTGATATTATCGCCTCAAGTACACGTCGCGAAGACCTTCTGCTGGATAAATCAATGCTCGATAAGATCTGGGTCTTACGCAATTTCCTCAATGGAATGAATCCTGTTGAAGCCATGGACTTCGTGAAAGACCGGCTCATGAAAACTTCTTCCAATGAAGAATTCCTCATCTCAATGAACAGTGACTAAGTAAGCTCAGAATCGGCTTTAAAATATAAAATAGCCGCAAATTCGCTGATTAAATTGCTTTAAGCATTTAATAATCAGTGAATTTGCGGCTATTCCGTTGAACTGAAGCTGTTGTGGGAGTCTAAACAAGATCTCCTGACTTAAAATTACTATTTTTAACAAATATAAATAGCATAATTTGCATAAAATGTAAACTCGAGATTGCAATAGTCTCTTCGAATTGACTAATTTTGCCTCACTAAATAAGTGATGTGGAATACTTTTTTGAAGCACATAAAGTCTTGGTCGAGGCATCTTCTGTTTTGATAAACAGGGGTTTGTATGATGAAATCGATTGGTCTCACCGCCTTATCGGAGTGAAGGGATTTCGGGGCGTAGGGAAGACCACTTTTTTACTGAACTATATCCGCAAAAATTACGGTAATTCGCGTGATTGCTTATATGTTAACCTGAACGATTTCTACTTCACCAGGCGACGGATATTTTCGTTTGCCGACGAATTTTATAAACGGGGCGGAAAGGTTTTGGTACTGGATCAGATTCATAAGTATGAAGATTGGTCCAAAGACCTCAGGCAATGTTATGACGAACTTCCCGAGCTAAAAATAGTATTCAGCAGTTCACCGGTTTTACGGATCATTGAGGGGAATACCGATTTAAAGGATATAGCGACAATTTATCATCTGGAAGGGTTGTCATTTCGTGAATTCTTAAACTTTAAGACAGGGGAGGAGTTTGAGAAACTGAATCTGGAGGATATCTTAACCCGTCACAGGGAGGTCGTACCCGAAATAATTAGTAAGGTTAGGCCTCTGGCCTATTTCCCGGAATATTTAAAAAACGGTTTTTATCCTTATTTTATTAAAAATCCCGAGTTTTACAGCGAGAGTTTGCTCCGTCATGTTAATCTGGCGCTTGAAATAGATGTAACATACCTCAACCAGATCGAACTTAAATACCTCTCAAAGCTCCGTAAATTACTCCAGATAATTGCAGGTCAGATGCCTGTTTCGCCAAACGTATCTAAGATAAGTGCTGAAATTGAGACTTCACGCGCTACTGTAATTAATTATCTCCATTATCTGAAAAACGCCAGGCTAATAAATTTGCTTTTTTCAACCAGTTCAAATGGCCAGCTTCAAAAACCCGATCAGGTTTACCTTCAAAATACCAATTTATTGCATATCGTCGCCCCCGAAAATATTAATAACCGTAATCTGCGATTGACCTTCTTTTACAATCAGGTTGGATATCATCATAAATTATCCAGCTCTTTAAATGATGATTTTAAACTCAATGATCAATACTGCTTCACTGTTGGAGGCAAATATACACGGGCAGAGGGGGAAAATAGTTTTGCCGCCGCCGATATGATTGAAATTGGAGAGGGAAATGTTATCCCATTGTGGCTTTTCGGGTTTCTTTATTAATGATCTTAATGTTAATAATATATGAATTTCATATTGAATAAAAATTAAATCAAATGGCAAAAGAGAAAAAATTTATTACATGTGACGGAAACTATGCTGCTTCGTACATCAGCTATATGTTTAGCGAGGTGGCATGTATTTATCCCATTACTCCCTCGTCAACTATGGCAGAGGTGGTTGATGAATGGGCAGCTAATGGCCGTAAGAATATCTTTGGTCAACCTGTTCGTCTGGCAGAAATGCAAAGCGAAGGTGGTGCAGCCGGAGCTGTTCACGGAGCATTGCAATCGGGGTCATTAACCACCACCTACACTGCATCACAAGGATTATTACTGATGATTCCAAACATGTATAAAATTGCAGGTGAATTATTGCCCACAGTTTTCCATGTAAGTGCCCGTGCCTTGGCCAGTCATGCCCTCTCGATTTTTGGTGATCATAGTGATGTATATTCCTGCCGTCAGGCCGGTTTTGCGATGCTGGCCTCAGGATCGGTTCAGGAGGTTATGGACCTTAGTGGTGTTTCTCATTTAACAACGATCAAAAGCCGTGTTCCTTTTATGAATTTCTTTGATGGATTCCGTACCTCACACGAGGTTCAGAAGATCGAAGTTATTCATCAGGATGACTTGTCTGCATTGCTGGATCTGGAAGCACTCGATGCCTTCAGAAAACGTGCCTTGAATCCGGAACACCCTGTAACCCGCGGAACAGCCCAGAACCCGGATATCTTCTTCCAGGCCAGAGAAGCGTGCAACCCATTCTACGATGCAGTTCCCGATATCGTTGAGAATTATATGCAGGAGATTACCCGAATAACAGGACGTGAATATCATCCATTTACCTATTATGGGGCACCCGATGCCGAAAATATCATCGTGGCAATGGGGTCAGTTACCGAAACAATTAAGGAAACCATTGATTACCTGAATGCACAGGGGAAAAATTATGGATTGATCAGTGTCCATTTATACCGTCCTTTTTCAATTAAATACCTCTTCAATATTATGCCACCCTCCGTAAAAAGAATTGCGGTGCTTGACAGAACGAAAGAACCCGGAGCAAACGGTGAGCCATTGCACCTCGATATGCGCGATGCGTTCTACGACAGGAAAAATGCACCCATAATCGTTGGCGGACGATACGGATTAGGATCAAAAGATGTTACCCCTTCACAGATTATCGCGGTTTACAAGAACCTCGAAATGAATGAACCTAAGAATAACTTCACCATCGGAATCGAAGATGATGTGACTTTTCATTCACTTCCATTGATTCCCGAGATTAAAGTATCTTCCGAAGATATCTATGAGGCTAAATTCTATGGCCTGGGTTCTGACGGTACCGTTGGTGCCAATAAGAATTCGATTAAGATCATCGGAACTGCAACCGACAAATATTGCCAGGCCTATTTTGCCTACGACTCCAAGAAATCGGGTGGATTTACAGCTTCACATCTGCGCTTTGGCGACAGTCATATCCGCTCAACCTATTTGATCACCACTCCCGATTTTGTGGCCTGTCATGTACAGGCTTATGTAAATCTTTATGATGTTTTAAAGGGATTAAAAAATGGTGGTTCCTTTCTGCTCAATACAATCTGGGATGAGGATGAGGTTAAGCTCAGGTTGCCTGAAGGAATGAAAAAGACCCTGGCTGAGAAAGAGATTAATTTTTACATCATCAATGGTACCAAACTAGCGGCCGATCTTGGCCTGGGCGGACGTACAAACACCATTATGCAGGCTGCATTCTTTAAGATTACCAATGTGATTCCTTATGAGCTGGCTCAGGAACAGATGAAAAAGGCGATCGTGAAGTCTTACGGAATGAAAGGGGAGAGTATCGTTAAAATGAACTTCGCCGCTGTGGATGCCGGAGGGAATAATGTTCAGAAAATAACTGTTCCCGCTGAATGGACCGAAATTAAGACAGGTGGTGATGACGCCTCCTCTAACCGTCCTGCCTTTATTAAAAATGTTGTGGATGTAATCAATGCTCAGAAAGGTGATGATCTGCCTGTTTCAACATTTAAAGGGCGAGAAGACGGAACATTCAATGCAGGCACCACCGCTTTTGAGAAACGGGGTATTGCAGTTGAAGTACCGCAGTGGATCCCTGAAAATTGTATTCAATGCAACCAGTGTTCGTATGTGTGCCCTCACGCTGCGATCCGTCCGTTCCTTATTGATGACAAAGAATTAGCTGCACTTCCTGCTGATACTTCAACGATTAAACCAAACGGTAAACAATTTGCGGGTCATCAGTTTCGAATTCAGATTGCACCGCTCGATTGTACCGGTTGCGGCAACTGTGCCGATGTTTGTCCTTCAAAGGAAAAATCGCTGATCATGAAACCGATTGAATCTCAGAGTGCCGAGATTACCCGCTGGGATCATTTTGCTGCCAATGTTACCTATAAGGATAAGATTGTCGAAAAAGATAAAACGGTTAAGAATACGCAGTTTGCTCAGCCACTATTTGAATTTTCGGGTGCCTGTGCCGGCTGTGGTGAAACACCATATATAAAGTTAATCACTCAACTCTATGGTGAGCGGATGATGGTAGCCAATGCAACAGGTTGTTCGTCAATCTACGGCGGATCTGCCCCTTCAACCTCTTATTGTTCAAATAATGAAACAGGAAACGGACCATCCTGGGCAAATTCACTTTTCGAAGACAATGCCGAGTATGGTTTCGGAATGTCTGAAGGGGTTGCTGCCAGTCGTGACCGTATCAAATCGATAATGCTTTCAGCCATGGAAGCAGGTGTTTCGGAAGGTGAAAGTGTTGCTTTTAACGAATGGATAACCGGGCGTGATAATGCTGCGGCTTCTGAAGCTGCAACAAAAAGTGTCCTTGCGGTACTAAAAGGTAATAATGCAACCTATGCCAAGGAACTTCTCTCTTTAAGTCAGTACCTGATTAAGAAATCGATCTGGATTTTTGGTGGTGATGGTTGGGCGTATGATATCGGTTATGGTGGTCTTGATCATGTTTTGGCCTCCGGAAAGGATATCAATGTTTTGGTATTGGATACCGAGGTTTACTCCAATACGGGTGGTCAGGCTTCGAAGTCGACCCCTGTGGGGGCAGTTGCCAAGTTTGCAGCCTCCGGAAAACGGATCCGCAAGAAGGATCTTGGAGCGATCTCGATGACTTACGGATATATCTATGTGGCTCAGGTATCGATGGGTGCGAGCAATTCGCAGGTGTTAAAAACCATGCGTGAGGCTGAAGCCTATCCCGGACCATCGATTGTGATCGCCTATGCCCCTTGTATTGCTCACGGATTACGTTCAATGGGTCGTACCCAGGAGGAGGAGAAATTAGCCGTTGAATGTGGCTATTGGCACCTTTACCGCTTCAATCCGCAATTGGAAGCGGAAGGGAAGAATCCGTTTCAGCTCGATTCGAAAGAGCCTGACTGGAGCAAATTCCAGGATTACCTCAATGGGGAAGTTCGGTACACTGCCTTGAAGAAATCGTTTCCTGCCGAGGCGCATGAACTGTTTAAGGCAGCTGAGGAGAATGCAAAATGGAGATACCGTTCGTATCAGCGGATGGCTTCACAGAGCTGGGATCTGCCTGCGGCAAAAGAAGAATAGCAATATAAACACACTTTTAAAAAGCGTCCTGGTTTGGGGCGCTTTTTTTGTATTTATGTTGTTAAATCCGAGCCCCAATTTTTATTGGGACCAGGACTTTTTTCAGTTCTAAGCCCTCTTGTATTGGGTCCCGGACTAACATCCACCTCAACATATTGAATCTAAACCATCCGATGAAAATGGTTGAGCATTAAACACCAGGCCAGAATTTTCCACCACCAATAATTACGCAATAAGAACAATATAATGATTACGATGGAAAGTTGGTTAAGAGATTCCTCGCTGAGCTCTGAAAGACAGCATTCTATTGGCTATTTTTAAAAGGATATTCCTCATTGCGTTC
Source organism: uncultured Bacteroidia bacterium (assembly GCA_903834845.1). GTDB lineage: Bacteria > Bacteroidota > Bacteroidia > Bacteroidales > Prolixibacteraceae > JAAFHB01. The sequence goes on from CAILKW010000814.1 coordinate 8,729, forward strand.
GGAATGACACACATCCCGCTGATGGTGGTGTGTAAAAAGAGAAGATTCCTCACTGCGTTCGGAATGACACACATCCCACTGATGGTGGTGGGTAAAAAGAGAAGATTCCTCACTGCGTTCGGAATGACACACATCCCTCTGATGGTGGTGGGTAAAAAGAGAAGATTCCTCACTGCGTTCGGAATGACAAATATCCCGCTGATGGTGGTGGGTAAAAAGAGAAGATTCCTCACTGCGTTCGGAATGACACACATCCCTCTGATGGTGGTGGGTAAAAAGAGAAGATTCCTCACTGCGTTCGGAATGACACACATCCCACACCATAAACACATTACAATGTCATTCCGAATGAAGCGCAGCGGAATGAGGAATCTCATTTATGAATCCATTATAGTACAATTCATTACGGGCAGGATTTTTTTGGTCAATTAATGAATTTTTTTTTGACCTTGAGTATCCTTTGATTTGCTTTTCTCTTTTAATTGCTAATTCAATAAAATCAAAGACTTCGTAATAAACTAATTTATCAACATTATACCGTTCAGTGAATCCTTTTATCAATTTATTTTTATGTTCATGAATTCTTCGTACTAAATCATTAGTTACACCCGTATAGAGTACTGTGTTGCTTTTATTAGTGAGAATGTAACACTAGTGTCCCAATTTTAATGGGACACTAGTGAAATTTTCCAATGGATATTCCAATTGTTGAAAATGGCCAATTGAACGAACTTGGAAAAAATTACATTGAAGATGTTAATAAGAATAGCTCTATGATAAGCCGTATTCAAAAACAAACAGGGGAAACTCAAACACAGTCATTCAAAATTTCTAAGTCCAAATCAATTATTGATCAGATTGACACTGTTTTAGCGCAACATTATGGTTTTACTGAAGAGGAGTTGGATTTTATAATCAATTATGATATTAAGTATCGCATGGGCAAGGCGTTGTTTGGTGAGGTGGAAAATGGGGAAGAGGAGGATGATTAAAAAAGAAACGCTCCTTGCGGAGCGTCGGACCAAAGATGCTATCTTTAGTGCTGTTTTAGTGGAACAAATATAATATGGAAAATTATAAAAAACAATACAATGAGAAAATGACCGACGTAAACATCGCAACACAAATGCTTATTGATGCATATCAGGATCGGTTTGATATGGCAATGCTTATTTCGGGAGACAGTGATTTAGTTCCTCCAGTAAAAGCAATTCACACACTTTTCAGCCAGAAAAGAGTATTTGTTGTCTTTCCTCCTAAGCGACATAATTCATCTGTCGCATTAAATGCAAAGGGCTCAATCGTAATTGGCCGCAAGAAACTTGTCGACAGTCAATTCCCAGATGAGCTGATGAAAAAAGATGGTTATATATTACGTAAACCCTCTGATTGGCTTTAAATATTTAATCTTCCATTAATATCAAAATGGTGATGTTAAAAATTAGCTTAAATGCGCTTCAATTTGAATAATTAGCTTAAAAGTGAATAACTTTGTAACAGATGAACTTTTAATCAATAAGGAGATATCCTGGAATAAAAATCAGACGGATATTTGCTTTGATGAAAATCTGGAGATTGAACTATGAGCAAAGATAAAAACGCTGTGGTAGAGCGCCTGAGGGGACGGATTTTACCTGAGAACCGCATATTTGTGCGTAAGAACCTCGCCATTTCGGAACAGGTGGAGGCGTTGCGAAAGGAGAAAGGGTGGTCACAAAAGGAGCTGGCCCAAAAATTGGGGAAAACAGAGAGTGAAGTGAGCCGTCTGTTATCCGGCCTTCACAACCTGACCTTAAAAAGTATTGCCAAGCTTGAAGCGGAACTGGGAAGCGATATAATTACAACTCCTTTGGAGGCAAGCAGGAAATACAAGTCAACTGAATATGTTACGTTTATGGTTTATAATCAGGTCAAAACTTATACACATGAGCCAAAACCGGTATACGTCGAAGAAAGTGCAATTGAATATCAGAAATTGTATTCAAAGAAAGCGATATGAGTACAATCCAACCTGAGTTAATCACAGTACTCTCCATTAAGGTTTTCAAAGCAATTCAGACGACTACGGATGAATACTTGGAAAACCCGGTGAATCCTGACGGTGTTGAAATTAAAATTGGTCAAAATACAGCTTTGAATGTTGAGGCAAAAAATATCAGAATAAGGCTGAATATTCAACTGGAAGCAAAAAATAGTGAATCGGAGCTTTTAGGCTTGTCGGGTGAATATGGTTTGGAGTTTCAGATTCATGTTGAAAATCTGGATCAGTTTTTGGTTGAAAAGGAAGAAAAAACACTAATTGACACTAAACTTGGGGGGACCTTGAGCGGAATAGTTTTTTCTACTGCCCGCGGAATCATATATGAGCGAACTAGCTCCACATTATTTAAAGGAGTCTTATTGCCGGTTATTGATCCAAACCATTTATTGGGGCATAATTAAATTTTCAATGGAATACCAGGGAGATATTGATCTGCTAAAACTTCATAAAACGGCCTTTCTTAGTTCTCAGAAATGCCCGGCTGAGGTTGTGCTTAAAAGTTATGAATGGGCAAAAAAACAACGGGAAGCAGGGAATTGTATTGTGTGCAGCAATCATTCCATTATTGAGAAGGATGTATTTGAAATTCTGCTTAGGGGCACTCAGCCATTAATATACGTTTTACCCCGTGGATTAAAGAAACAATGGGATGCAGATATAAACCGTGCAACAGAAAATAAACGATTACTTATTGTCACTCCATTTACGCCGGATATCAGGCGGGTGACTCGTGACACATCCGCAAAGAAAAATGAATTCATTGTTTCGATAGCGGATCAAATTGTGGTTGGCTATGCAAATCCCGGAGGGCAACTTGAAAAGCTTTTAAGGGATAGGATGTATATCTCCTTGTAGTTTCTAGTCCATTTAAGTCCGTGCGCGACTCAAAGTCGCACCCGGACTAACCAGGGCACAGCAAATACAGTTCTAATCCGAAAGATCTATCAGCTTTGGCCTATCCGCCTCTTCAAAATGACACCGGACAGCATCACTGATCATTGTTTTAAGTTCCGGTAGGGTATCACCCTCGGTGAAAATAGAATGATTCACTGCCCTGGCAAAATAGCCACCTTCCTGTGATTCTTCAACTTGGAAGACGATCTCTTTCATATCGGTATGATTTGAATATAAAAGTAATAAAAAAAGTCCGGGTCCCACACAGAGTGGGGCTCGGACTTTTTAAATATTAGAGCGGGAGACGAGACTCAAACTCGCGACCCTCAGCTTGGAAGGCTAATGCTCTATCAACTGAGCTACTCCCGCTTTTATATTTTTTGATTCTTTGGAGTGGAAATGTGGGGAGAGCAGGATTCGAACCTACGAAGGCGTACGCCAGCAGATTTACAGTCTGCCCCAGTTGGCCGCTTTGGTATCTCCCCGGATATTCCAATGAATTAATTTCCGGGATCAAACTTCCAACTTTGGAGTTTCCCTGATAACGTTAAGAACTTAATGAGCCGAATGTCAGATTCGAACTGACGACCCCGAGATTACAAATCACGTGCTCTGGCCAACTGAGCTAATTCGGCAGGTGGGTAAGCTACCTGCATCGCACCGCTACGACTATTTACCCTTGCTGCCTTCCGGCCCTGGGGGGGTTCAACAGGAACTGGTCGTGTAGGACTTACCCGGCGCAAAAGTAGAAAAAAAACCTCTTGTACCAAATAAAAAAAAAGTTTTATGATGTTTTTCTGATAAAAATAAATTAACATATTATATATCAAATATTTATGGTATAAAACAAAATTTTAACCGCTGTTTTTTATTCAACATAGATGATGGAAAATGATATATTTGTTCTATGTTTGTATCAAAACTAATGCAGTTATGGAAAGTCAAAGCAATTCAGTTACTCCGATGGCCATGAGTTACGGCCTTTATATGGGTTTAGCCCTGATTTTAAATTCTGTTGTATTCTATGTGATGGGTTCTCCTTTTTCGCCTGTTAGCGGTTATATTTCGTATGGAATCATAATTGCCTGTTGCGCCTTGGTTATGAAAACATACAGAGAAAACCGTGAAAAAGGAGGAGTTTCTTATGGAACTGCCTTGGGACTAGGAACACTACAATCTCTTTTCGCATCTCTTATTCTGGCATTTTTTACTTTTGTTCTTTTAAAACTTGTTGATAAGACCCTTATTGATAAGTTTTTATCTTTTATGGAAGAACAGTTGTTACGTAGTGGAGTTTCCGAGAGTCAAGCAGATACTATGATGGTGATGTACCGAAAAGTAATGACACCTCTCACTTATTCGTTGGCTCAGATATTATCGGTTACTTTTATGGGCTTCATTTTCTCCTTAATCCTCGCAATATTCTTTCAAAAGCGATCAACTGATCCTTTTCACGGTGTGGAGTAGAAGTTGTATCTTACATTATTAAAATGGACATATCAGTAGTCATTCCACTTTTCAACGAAAAAGAATCGTTGCAGGAATTATATAGTTGGATTTCAAAAGTTATGGAGACAAATCAGTTTTCGTACGAAATAATCCTGATTGACGATGGCAGCAACGATGGTTCTTGGCAATGGATTGAAAAGACCGCGGTTGAAGACCAGCATGTGAAGGGAGTTCGTTTCCGAAGGAATTATGGCAAATCGGCTGCTCTTCATACCGGTTTTGAAGAGGCTAAGGGTGATGTTGTGATCACAATGGATGCAGATCTTCAGGATAGTCCGGAGGAAATACCTGGTTTATATGCCATGATAAATGATAATGGTTTTGATCTTGTTTCCGGATGGAAGAAAAAACGTTATGACCCTCTTTCCAAAACATTGCCAAGTAAAATCTACAATGCCACAGCGAGCTACGTTACCGGAATAAAATTGCACGATTTTAATTGCGGATTGAAAGCCTATAAGTTGGAAGTCGTAAAAAGCATAGAAGTATATGGCGAGATGCACCGGTACATTCCCTATATGGCCAAACAAGCAGGTTTTTCGAATATTGGCGAGTGCGAAGTGCAACATCAGGCACGTAAATACGGAATCACCAAATTCGGGTTAAGCCGGTTTATATTCGGATACCTCGACCTTATGTCAATATCGTTTATATCACGTTTCGGGAAACGGCCAATGCACCTTTTTGGTACTCTGGGTTCATTAATGTTTATGTTTGGAGCGATAGCAATTGCGTGGCTGGGTGGTTATAAAATTTATAATTTATCTCATGGCATTCTTATGGAACGTGTTACACTAAGTCCATATTTTTATATGGCACTTACCTCTATGATTTTGGGAACCCAATTATTTCTTGCCGGTTTTTTGGGTGAACTTATTTCACGTAGTGCCGCTGAACGCAATCTATATCTGGTTGACAAAAAAATTAATCTTTAAATTTCAATTAAAACCAAAGAGTTACATATTTTATGACCTTTCATAAAGTCTGCTTTGTGAGTTTCGGACACATCATTACAGGCTTTGTTTCCCAAATTTATAAGCTACCCCAAACCCCAAATCCAAATCACTCGGTTTACTTTTGACATTTACACTATATACCTGATTAGAAGTAAGATATCCCAATCCGGCAGTCATAAGCCAACGTTTGGAAAAGTCATATACAAGGTTACCGGCTAAACCAACTCCTATTCCGCTACCGGTTATTATTTCCTCGTTGTTGAACATTAAATAGGCTTTGGCATAACCTAAAGAAGGAAGGAAGTCGAACCGGAATTTTTCTGAAATGGGAAATGTGATAACAGGACCGATCGAAAAAGCATCCAGATTCCAAAAGTCTGCTGTCTTACTTGCCCCAATAAGTGAATACTGATTGGTTCTTACTGAAAAATTAACGCCTAATCTTTTGGTGAACCTGTAGCCAATGGTAGTTTTGCTGCCGGTTCCTGTCTTTTCCATACCTTTGTTTCCAGTGGCAGGAACTAAGGGGGCAAACCCGGCAGATGCAAAAGTGAATCCCGTGCTGAATCCGGCATAAAACTGATGAATAAATTTCTTCGCCGGAACACCCTTTTCATGCTTCAGCGAATAATCCTGTAAACTGCCCCTATATTTCTCAAAGTTCCCAAAATTAGCTTTAATAGGGATGCGATCCTTTATAGTACCCGACAGTGCGCCTACTCCTGCCCCATACAATCCAAAGGCAAAACCAATCCCAACAGAAACAGCCTCACTCAGGAATCCGTATTCACCTATCCAGTTAAGACTGGATATGATCCCATAACCTGCTCCAATGGCCGCTCCGGTAATAATTCCCCTTTGAACACTTTTTGTACGCCTCACTTTAAGAAGGTTTATATTCCGAAAATTATATTCATGGATTACAGATGTATCCATTTTGCCTGTCAGGAATATGGATGAATCGGAAACCTCATAAAAAAAACCTTTCACCGGATTGTCATTATTGTTTAGCTTAATCCAGGCTTGATAAACCTTGGTCTTTTTAGGAGTGTTTTGCTGGGCAATTAAAGGAAAAAAACAACAAGCCAACAGTGAAATCAACAATGTCTTTTTCATAAAACTGATTATTAAATTGATTCCTTCACTTAATCTTAAATCTCAATGATAACATTGCATACCGTCTTCCATCGGGTGTTGAAATATATGAAGGGGAAAAGGAAATGGGACCTTTGTCTTCATACATTGTTTTATATCTTTTGAAGAATGACCCTACCAGCATTCCCATACCGACAAAAAGAACCCCAAAATCCACATATTCTAATTTGTCAACTTTTCTATTAATAGAGCTGGCACTATGAGAACTCGCGGTAAGCTCCGTATCTACAACGAGAGCAAGTGTAAATACACCCCCTGCTATTGCTCCATAACCCGAACAATTGCCCCTTTTTGAAATTTTTATCACATCTGAAATATTTTTCTCAATCCTATTGTCAGACTGATCGTTATAAGTAATAATTCTATCATTAAATTTCAGGTGTTTGAATTTCTCTGTCGTGCCATCTTTCATCGTAATTTTTCCTTTTTTGACTGAAACATAGTGGTTCAGTTTGGTGTTTTCTTGGGAAAAAGTATTAAATCCCAGATACAAGCATAAAATGCAGAAACAGATTGTTTTTTTCATGTCTGAAGAGTATTAAAATTAGTTATGTTTTATAATTTTTTATTCTTTCGTTAGTGTCCATCTGTCAGATTCCAAAATAATTATGAACCATATTGCTATAAGCAATGTAACGTTCAAAATGTTCAACCCAATTGATTGTTGTAATTAAAGCTTGGTTATTCTTGATTTTTAGATATTTATTGTTTGTCTATTTTTTAACTACACAAGCCCAAAACGGATTGGCGGTATGTTTTTGTTGCCGATTTTGAAGCACTGACCTGCCAAGTTACACGAAAGTTTATTAGATGCAGAAATGCTGAAATACCCACTATCTCCGCAATAAAATATACAGCCTGTTACCGCCTGGTGTTCTGTCTTCAAGTCTAGTAAACCATTATTATTTTTCAGCTTCGTTGTCATTATCATTTTACTTTCTTTTCTGTTGGCTCAATAATTTCCCAATAGCCTGTTTTATCGCTTCCGATACGTTCGATTTTTCCCATTTTTTTTAGTTCTTGAATATGTCTTTTTATGGTTGCGGTAGAATATCCTGTTTTGTCGGCAAGTTCACTATAATTTGCTTTTGGGTTTTGTTTTAAAAGTTGCAAGATGCTTCTTTTTACAGAGTCATTTACAAGGTCATTTACAGGGTCATTTACAGGGTCATTTTTAGCTTTTACCGGGTCATTTACAGGTTCAATAAACTGAACGTGCATTTCCCGGTTTTTCAAGATATGGTTTTCGTCAAGCAATAAGTTTTCGAAAAAACGAAGTAAAAATTCATTGGAAGCGTGAATATTCTTCGTGTGATTTTTGTAATTAGCTCTTACCAAAGCATTGCGGAAATACCACGAATGCACTGCAAACAAATCATTATTTAACTCTTTATAACCATGTTTGCGAAGATATTTTATTAAAAAAATGGCTGTTGTTCGTGTGTTGCCTTCACCAAAAATGTGAATTTGCCAAAGATAGGAAATAAAATGTGCTATATGTTCAATAACTTCTTGTTCACTTAATCCTTTATAGCTAAACTTTTTTTCTTGTTCAAAATCGTATTCCAATGTGGCTTTCAAGCTTTCGGCACTTCCGTATAAAACCGTTTCGCCATTTAGCACCCATTCTTGTTTTGTGATGTTGTAATCGCGAATTTTTCCTGCGTGTCTGTAAATTCCCTGAAACAATCTGCGATGAATAGTAAGGTATTCGGCTGGCGAAAACGTAAATGTTTGTTCACTCAAAATTTCTGTCATTCTGGCCGAAACTTTGTCGGCTTCTTCGGTGCGGTCTTCGTTTGTATGTGTTGGATACTGTTTATAATAAGTGTCAATGCGCTGTTTTACTTCTTCAATGGTAATGTCACCTTCAATGTTTTGTCTTGCAGTTTCTATAAGATAGTCAGACGGTTTTAGCCCATCTACTTTTTGCAAGCCAATAGCAGTTTTCCAATCTTTTGCTTTTTCTGCTTTGTTTGGCTCACCCTGTCGTAAGTATTCTTCAAAATTATCCATTGTCTGAACTATGATTTACTTTTCAATTTATGTCTGTCGTTTCGGTTTCCTACACTTGGCGGCAACACCTGTATATCCCTAAAGTTGTGGATATATCGGCATTAGGTTTAGCTTGTTATTGATGCTATTCCGTTGATTTTGTTTTACATACAAAATATGCGCCTTATTTGAGCTTTTTTTTGTGTTTGCCATTTCTGTTACGTTTTTCATATATAAACTTTTTTTATATGCGAATGTACAAAATTACACTACTATCCGAAACTTTAAAAAATAAAAGTGCCTGAGAATGTCATATTATTGTAAGTCGAAAAAAATTCACATCAATGATGAAATTACACAGGCGTAGCAATAATAATAAAAAACCAATACTTCGTCAGGTTTTAGATTAAGGCTTCATAAACCTTGGTCTTTTTAGGAGCGTTTTCTTGGACTATTAAAGGAAAAAAAACAACAAGCCAACAGCACAATCAACAATGTCTTTTTCATAAAACTGATTATTAAATTGATTACTAAACAAAAGTAAAAATATTTTTTCAGATTTAAATAATCGTTATATTTGGCACTTCGCAACAAACGAATTACCAATAACGGATATGAATAAAACCGATCTGATCAATAAAATAAAGCAACTCGATGGGATTTCGCAGGACGAACGCGCTTACCTGATCAACCTTGTGAACACCAAAAAGAAATATGGCCTCGTTTGGGAAGACAAACCCGAAGCCGTTGAAGAACAACTCCGCACACAATTGCCTGTATTACAAGAGGTTGTTGAATAGAGGATATTGTCTGAATCAATGTCTGGAACACGATTTGCAGGATTGCAAGATGGACAGGATAAAGGTGCAGCACCTAAAGTTTTGACGCTGTTCGATGATATTGACAGTCACAATAATTCTAACACTCCTGACAATTCCATGAATTCTGAAAATTCAGGAAATTCAGTAAATCCTGATTCAGACACTTCCCCCAACCACATCCTCATCGAAGGCGACAACCTCCATGCCCTCACCGCACTCACCTTTACCCACGAAGGAAGGATAGACGTGATTTATATAGACCCGCCATACAATACAGGTAACAAGGATTTTAAATACAACGACAGCTTCGTGGACCGCGAAGACAGCTACCGCCACAGCAAATGGCTCTCGTTTATGGACAAACGCCTCCGCCTTGCCAAACGGTTGCTAAGCGATAAAGGGGTGATTTTCATTAGCATTGATGACAATGAAAACTCTCAACTAAAATTACTTTGTAATGAAGTTTTTGGAGAGGATAATTTCATACAGGATTTGATTTGGCACAATAAATACACTGTATCAAATGATGCAAAATACTTTTCAAAACAACATGATTATGTTATAGCATTTGCTAAAAACATAACACTTATTGAAATCAATTTGTTACCCAGATCAGATGAAGCTAATGATAGATACAAAAATCCTGATAACGATTTACGAGGTCCTTGGAAAGCGACCCCTTTAGATGCGAGGAGTGGTAGTCAGGCAAATGTTTTTGAAATTAGTTTTCCAAATGGAGTAAAGTGGCAGCCAACTATCGGTAGATTTGCAGTTCATAATAAAGAAAAACTATTAGATCTTTATCAAGATAATCGGATTTGGTTTGGTAAAGCCAATGATACTAAACCTTCAAAAAAGACTTTCTTGACCGAGGTCTCACAAGGCATGAAATGTGGAAGTATATTACAATATGACACTTTTGGCCATACGCATAAAGCTAATGATCAACTTTCTGAAATTATTGGTAAAGGGAAATTTACAAGTCCAAAATCTTTAGAATTAATTAACCGTTTAATCTTTTTATCTTCAATTAAATCATCAATAATCCTTGATTTCTTTGCCGGTTCCGGCACCACGCTTCATGCCACAATGCAGTTGAATGTGGAGGATGGGGGCAACCGGCAGTGCATTTTGGTCACGAACAATGAGAACAAGATATGCGAGGAGGTCACCTACGAGCGCAACCGCCGTGTGATACAGGGTTACACAAACAGCAAGGGGGAATGGGTAAGTGGGCTAACAAACAATAATTTAAGGTATTACAAGAGTGGGTTTGTTGGCCGCGAACCCAGCTTAAAAAACAAACGCGAATTGACCCGGCTGGCAACCGAGCTACTTTGCATCAAAGAAGATTGTTACGAAGAACAGGAAATAGCCATTCAACATTCGAGGCTTTTTGCCAACAGCAAAGTGATGCTCTTGATATTGTTCGATGACATTGTAATTCCCGAAGCGGTGGAGTTCATCAAGAAGCAGATCAACGGGGCAATCATTAAAGTATATGTATTCTCGATGGGGAGCGACCCCTACACCGAAGATTTCTACGAAGTATCTGATAAAATA
>CAILKW010000815.1 GCA_903834845.1 uncultured Bacteroidia bacterium
CCATCAAAACATTATTTGCGAAATTATCGTATTCATCAATGATCAAATAAAATGAAACATGTTTCGCCCTCATTTCGCTATGAAATACAAGCAACATATCACCCGGATCTGATTGACTTTCAATTTTTTTTAAAACTTCGTCATCCAGATTATATCTGGTTTTATACTTCAAAATAAAAGTCTTCATTTCGGCCCAGACATTCAGGCAAAAACCATGTTTAAGTTGTTCGATAGTTCCTTGTGTCTTAACCATCGAAAAATTAAACCTTAACACCGGATATGAATTTCTTAAAGGAGTTGGATTTTGACCAATGTAAGTATCGCCAAATAATTTTTCAAAATTATCTGCACCATTTATATCATAATAATGTTCAAGCATAGAGATAAACAGGCTTTTACCAAAACGGCGCGGACGCAAGAAAAACAAATACCTGCCTCCCATATTTTCCATTTTTTCGATGTACTTAGTTTTATCAACAAAATAGTAATTTTCTGTTTTTATTGTTTCAAAACTACTTATCCCGTACGGTATCTTTTTCATTTCTTTTGAATTATTGTCATGCAAAGATAAGGAAAGATATTGGGAAGTAAGTTTAGCGCAGAAACCTTAATCATAGAGCAAATCAATCATCTTTGCCGATTTCGTATGAGCTACGGTTTGAATAAGTTTTTCCATTTGGTACTGTTTTTACATCAATTCCAGAAAGAGTTCTAAGGCAATTAACAAACTATCCGTCATTTGAACAAGTTTAGGCATGCTTAAAAAATAGATTTACTATCAAAGGTACATAGTGATTATTTGGAAGCTATTTTTTTATTGTTTATCCCGCCCTATCCCTTATCTTTGTATCTTAATTTTTCTGCAACAAATATAACGGTTTAGTATGTACCAGTCAATTACAACGAGCAATTACACTTTTGAAGATACTATTCGGGGTAATTATTTATACGTTGATAAAACAGATTTTTTTCATCATTTAGTTAATGAAGAAAAGGGGTTCTATTTCCTGTCCCGTCCCCGCCGGTTTGGTAAGTCGCTTTCGGTGTCTATCCTGAAAAATATTTTTAAAGGGAACAAAGAACTGTTTAAAGGGCTGAAAATATACAATTTGCCCTACAATTGGAAGTCTTATCCTGTTATTAACCTGAATATTTCACAGGCAGATTGTACTTCAGCCGATCAGTTGAATAAAGGTTTGTGCAATGCCCTGTATGAAAATGCAATTGAGTTGAACATACAACTTTCTGACAGTACCAATTCAGCTTATTTGTTCCGTGAGCTGATATACAAAGCCAAAGACATTGGCAAAGTAGTCATCCTTATCGACGAGTACGACAAACCGTTGGTCGAAAATATCTATGCCACACATATCGAAGAAGTTAGACAAATACTGGAAAACTTCTATATCAACATTAAAGCCTCAGACGAGCACCTGCGGTTTGTGTTTATGACTGGCGTAACCAAATTCTCGAAAGTGTCGGTTTTCTCGAAACTGAACAACCTGCGCGATATAACCATGAGCGAGGCATTTGCGACCATGTATGGCTACACCCAGGATGAGGTTGAACATTATTTTAGCGACAGAATAGATACTTTGGCTGATAAAAACAAAGTTGACCGAATTGAATACCGTGAAAAAATCCAAAAGTGGTACAATGGATTCCGGTTTCACAAAAACGCCCCTACTGTTTACAATCCTGTTTCGCTGGGAATGTTTTTTAATGAAGGTGGCGAGTTTTCAAATTATTGGTTTTCGACTGGTAGCCCAACATTCATTTTTAAGGTCTTGAAGAAACAAAACATTGATTTTTTTGAAACTTTCAACGACTATATTCCCGATTTTGTGCTCGATTCGTTCGATGTAACAAATATGCAGGCAGCACCTTTGTTGCTACAAACGGGCTACCTGACAATTGAAAGCAGCAAAACGATGTTTGACACGACTTTATACAAGCTCAATTTTCCTAACTTAGAAATACAAACAGCCTTCGAACATCATTTGGTGGGGATGCTTACCGAGCGCAACCAGCAGGATGTTTCTATCGAAATAGTTAAACTGCAAATGGCACTTCTTGCCAACGATACAAGCACCATGCAGCGGATACTTAAAAGCCACCTTGCCGCCATCCCTTATGCCAACCGCAGCCACATGGAGGAAAACTACCAGAACATTATCTATTCTGTTTTCCGCCTACTCGGTGCCGAAATCCACAATGAAGTGCATATCAACAATGGCCGCATAGACACTGTAATTGTGAACCGCGACCATATCTATATTTTCGAGTTTAAAATGAACCAACCCGCCAAAGTAGCAATTGCCCAAATTAAAGAAAAAGGGTATGCAATACCTTATTTATCAGATGGAAAATCTATTACGCTGATTGGCATTAATTTTTCGAAAAAGAAAAGGAACATTGTGGAGTGGGTGGAGGAGGAGATGGTTTAACTTGCCTAAATGCCTGATTCGTTTTATTTTACGTATGTATTTAAAAACCTACACAATAGTCGCATTAATTTAAATTTCAGGCACTTATGTTTAGTTTACAGAATTTCCGTTTTTGATAATGTTTTTTGAACAGGCATAGAAATGTGCCGAAATATTTTTCTTCTCAAAAAAAGGATTGAATTAAGGAAGACTAAAGTTGTTCACTAAAATTCCAAGCCTGAATATGCCGGATTCCCTTATTTGATGGAAATGTTAAATCATCAAGGGTTACAATATACTTTTCATAATTATCACTTATTGCCTCAAGTGATGCATATTCCCGCACAATAGTATCCGGTTCGGCTAAAAGGTATGTACATTGAACGTAGATCAACCTATCTGCTTTAGTGGCCACAAAATCCACCTCTTTATCCTTAATGCTGCCAGTATAAACTTCATATCCTGCTCTGCGAAGTTCAAGAAAGATAAGATTTTCAACCAAATAGCCAAATCCATATCCGAAACCAGAATATAAGTAGTTTTTGAAAGATAAATCATTGGCATAAAATTTAACGTTGCCGGCGATAATCTCTTTTCCCCTGATATTAAACCTCTCACAACGGTGAATTAAAAAAGCATCCTCTATATAGCCAATATAGTTTGAAATGATATCATAACTCGTTTTTCTACCTAATCCCTTGTAAAACTTATAAATACTGCTGACGGATATCAGATTGGATGCATTATTGACCAAGTAAACGAAAATCTCTTCCAATAATCTGGGTTCCCTGATATTGTGGCGTTGAATAATATCACGTAGCAGAACAGTATCTTTTATTGCCGAAACGTAATTCCGTTTAGTTTCCTGATTAGAAAGCATAAAAAGTTCAGGCATCCCTCCGCTTTCCAAATATTCAATATAAGTTGGTTTTGATTTCTGTCTTTCAGTTATTCCCAAGTACTCCTTAAAGCTAAACGGAAATATCTCGAATTTGACATATCTGCCCGAAAGAAAAGTAGCAAGTTCATTTGACAACATTTTGGAGTTGGAACCGCTGATAAACAATTCATAATCTTCGACATAATTTTGCGAATATGAATTTACTACCCGCTCCCAACCAGAAATATTCTGTATTTCATCAATAAAAATATAAACCTTACCGGAAGGTTTTAATTCTGATTTATA
>CAILKW010000816.1 GCA_903834845.1 uncultured Bacteroidia bacterium
AATGTCGTCAATTGCCGAACCTCCTGTAAATGACCTCTGGACTGTTCCCGGCGAAGAAAAAAAGTTGGAAGAATGGAAAAAAGAGGATACCGACTTTTTCAATTCGATAAATGCCATGGAATATTATATGAAGTTACAGAACGAAGATTTCTGTGATGCAATTATAAATAATCGAAAACCAATGACATCAGGCGAAGAAGGCCGTATTACTGTTGAGCTGTTTACTGCAATTTATCGGTCGCAGCGTGATAATAAACCAATTAAATTCCCACTTGAACCCGAATACAGCCGGAATGATTTTGACGGGCGATTAAGTTCAACTGATTATAAATAGAAAAATCATATTCCATCATTTTTGATAATAAAACATGAATAAGAAGATTGCTTTATGGTTGATTGTTCTTGTGTTAGGACTTTCAAACCTTTTGTATGCACAGCCCGAAAACAAAATTAGGCTCATTGATAACTGGAAATTTGTTAAAAGTGACCTTGGCGGTATTTGGGAAGCGGTGAGACCTGTAAAGGAAGGAAACCCTGAAAGCGTTCCACTGTGGGAAAACATTACCCTTCCGCATTGTTACAATGCTACTGATGCTGTTGATCCCGATGTGAATTATTATCAGGGACCTGGCTGGTATTCAAATCAAATCGAAATCAGTAATCCATATCAAAACGGAAGAACCCTGCTTCATTTTGAAGGTGCAGGTCAGAAAACTGAGGTTTATATATACACAACCAAAGTAGGCTCACATATTGGCGGTTACAACGAATGGAGCGTTGACATTACAGATGCAGTAAATAATTTTCTGAAGGACAAAACCGTTGCCGCATCCTTCAAAGGAAAAATACCCGTGTCAATCCGTTGCGACAATTCGAGAGATTTAGAGATGATTCCATCTGATCTTTCAGATTTTAACCTTTACGGAGGTATTTACCGGTATTTGAATCTGGTTTATGTGCCTTCATTTTCAATCGAACGGTTATTTGTAAATGCTAAAACTGATTCAAAAGGATTAGAAGGAAAATTTGAGCTTAGTTTAAAACTACAGAACAAATCCGATGCCTCGAAAGCTAATTTAAAAATTGAAATTGCCGATCCTAAAGGTAAGCTGATCAACACATCAGAGCAGGATTTAGCACCGTTTGACAATGAAAAAACTGTTTATAGCAGTTCTATCAAAAAACCGGAGCTATGGTCACCTGATCAACCCAATTTATATACTTGTAATGTTACTATAACCACTGGTTCAGGCACCCAAACAGTATCTGAAAAATTTGGTTTCAGGAATTTCGAGTTTCTTGATTACGGGCCTTTTATTCTCAATGGCAAACGATTACTACTTCGTGGAACACATCGCCATGAAGACCATGCCGGAGTAGCTGCCGCAATGACAGAAACGATGATCCGCACCGAAATGAAGATGATGAAAGAAATGGGTGTTAATTTTATAAGGCTGGGGCATTATCAGCAATCACGAATTGTGCTAAACTTATGCGATAGTCTTGGTATAACTGTTTGGGAAGAGATTCCCTGGTGTCGTGGTGGCCTTGGTGGCGACAGTTACAAACAGCAGGCTCGTAATATGCTTACAGACATGATAGAGCAACACCGAAACCACCCTTCAGTTATAATTTGGGGACTTGGAAACGAAAACGACTGGCCCGGCGATTTTCCTGAATTTGACAAAGAGAAAATCCGTTTGTTTATGTCCGAACTAAATGATATTTCGCATAAGCTCGATCCAAGTCGCATGACTGCTATCAGACGTTGCGATTTCTGTAAAGATATAGTTGACGTTTATTCACCGTCTATTTGGGCCGGTTGGTATCGGGGAATATTCACCGAATACCGCGAATCAACCGAAAAAGAGATAAAGGGAGTTAAGCATTTTTTTCATGCTGAATGGGGTGGCGATAGTCATGCAGGCCGTCATTCGGAGGCTCCTGATAAATCTCTGCAACAAATAAAAACTGGTGGTGGTGCAGATGAAAGACTTGGTGACGCATCCCTCTATGGTGGTGCTGCCCGCGTTTCTAAAGATGGAGACTGGAGTGAATCATATATCTGTAACCTTATTGACTGGCATCTGAAAGAACAGGAAAACATCCCGCTGTTAACCGGTTCGGCATACTGGCCTTTTAAAGATTTTTCGACCCCTATAAGACCAGATAATCCTGTCCCTTATATGAATCAGAAAGGTGTTGTTGAACGTGATTTAACTAAGAAAGAGGCATATTATGTCTTTCAGTCGTGGTGGACGACCGAGCCAATGGCACGTATTTATGGCCATAGCTGGCCTGTCAGATGGGGAAGTGCAGGAGAAGAGAAAATGGTAAAAGTTTATTCAAATTGCGATGATGCTGAATTGTTTGTAAATGGCAAGAGTTATGGTTGGAAAAAAAGAAACGGACAGGATTTTCCGGCAGCAGGATTACGTTGGAATGTTGTTTATCAGCCTGGCGAAAACAATTTAAAGGTTGTCGCAAGGAAAGGAAAAATAACTGTTACCGACGAAATTAAACAGGCATACCAAACTGAAAAATGGGGAGCCCCGGCTCAAATGGTTTTCAATAAAATCAATCAAAAAGGAGATATTGCTACTCTTGAAGTTAAATTGCTTGATTCGAAAAAAGTTTTGTGTCTGGATGCACGAAATTTGGTAATTTTCGGCCTTACCGGTGATGGCAGTCTGATTGACAATCAGGGTACTTCCTCCGGCTCACGAAAAGTTGAAATGTACAACGGCAGGGCAATTATCAGTGTTAACACTAACGGCGGGATAAACACTGTCAGCGTGAAATGCAAAGGAATACCAACAGTTTTCTGCAATCTGAATTAATAATACAAATAATCAACAAATAAAAAATAATTATGGAAAATCAATCAGGAAGAAGAATTTTTCTTAAACAATCAACTATCACATCAGTAGGGCTTACTGTTGGCATGAACTCATTCGGGGCAATTCAAAACACAAGGCTGATAGGCCCGAACGACAAAATCCGCGTGGGCTTTATCGGTATCGGGAACAGAGGTTCACAACTGCTCGATTTGTTTATGCAAAATAAGGATGTTGAAATAGCGGCCTTATGCGATATTTACGAACCCTATTTACAGCGCGACCGTAGCAAAGTTGATCCCCGATACTTAGCTGACAGGGCAGGACAGATACCAAAAATGGGCGAGAAATTCCCAAATAAACCAACTCTTTACCACGACTACCGAAAACTTCTGGAAGATAAAACTATTGATGCAGTGTGCATTGCAACACCCGATCATTGGCACGCCATAATGATGATTGAAGCAGTTAAAGCGGGAAAAGATGTTTATGTTGAAAAACCATTGACCCAAACTATCCATGAAGGGAGGACGATGGTAAATGTATGGAAGGCAAGTAAGCAGGTAGTCGCAGTGGGTCTCAACCGCCGGGGAAATACAGTTTATCAGAAATTATCCAAAGAAATTGCAGCAGGCAAAATTGGCCAGGTAACTGTTGGTCGTGCTGCACGCATCAGCAATATGTTTCCCAATGGCATTGGCAAATTAAAGGCTGAACAACCACCTAAAGACTTTGACTGGGATATGTGGCTGGGGCCAAGGGCTTCAAGACCATATCAGTACAATATGGCTCCCTATATGTTCAGATGGTGGAGCGATTTTTCAAGTCAGATGGGGAATTGGGGAGTTCATTACATGGATGCCATACGCTGGATGATGGGTGAAGTTGCACCGGTAGCCATTACTTCCCACGGTGGCAAATATGTTCTGGACCACGACGGAGATATTCCTGACACCATGCAGGTAACATTTGAGTTCGCGTCAAAAAAAATGATTTCGTTCAGCATTTTTGAAGCAAGCAGCGGCGAAATAATGCCTTATGGAGAGATTGAACTCCGTGGAACAAAAGGGAATGTACTTGCAAGTCAGGATGGTTACCGCATAATTCCTGCAAAAAAAGGTCAGTTCCAAAACTGGAGCAAACAAATGGATGCTGAAGAATTCAATATTCCGGCCAAAGAATTGTCTGATGGAAGCAGTTCGTTTGCAACCGATGCCCTGATCCGCAATTTCCTCGATTGCATGAGAACAAGGGAAGTTCCACTTTGCTCATTGGAAGATGGCCATTTTTCCACAAGTTTTGCACACCTTGCCAATATTGCAATGGCAACCGGTGAGCGACTTAAATGGGATCCTGCAAAAGAGAAATTCACCAACAGTGAAGCGGCAAATAAACTTTTACACTACGAATACCGTAAACCTTGGAAATTATAATTCAGTAAATATTGATAACATGCAAAGACGCAATTTTATTAAAACAACGAGCCTTGTAACCGCCGGTATTAGTCTTGCAGAAAC
>CAILKW010000817.1 GCA_903834845.1 uncultured Bacteroidia bacterium
ATTGGTGCTTACAGTGATCAAAAAACAGAGGGCGATCTTGATAAAAAACAGTTCACTATTGGCGATCCCCGCGATTTGGACGATGTGATTCAGGAGGTTGCAAAAATGGGGTTTATTTCCTCATTCTGTACGGCAGGTTATCGTTGCGGACGAACCGGTGAAACAATTATGGGTATGTTAAGCCATTGTGTTGAAGGAAAATTCTGTAAGTTAAACGCCGTTTTGACCTTCCGTGAATACCTGAGTGATTATGCCTCCGCAGAAACACATAAAATCGGTGAACCTTTAATTATGAATGAAATTCGTGAAATAGAGAATATGGATTACTTTAAAAATAAGCCTCACTTGTTGCAGAAATTCCAAAGTGACTACACCGCAATTCTAACCGGAAAACGAGATTTGTACATTTAGGATATGAAACATAAAACAGACAACAAAATCACATATCTCAATGTATTTCAGATATTTCCAAATATTTCAATGTATTTCAATGTATTTCAACTTATTTCAACTTATTTCAACTTATTTCAACTTATTTCAACTTATTTCAACTTATTTCAACTTATTTCAACATATTTCAAAATTACCCCAATAAAACAAATATCAGTATGAAAATCAGTAAAGTTATTTTTTTGTTTCCTCTTATTTCTTCTTTTTGTACGGCTCAGGATTTTCAGTTGAATTCACCGGATAAAAAAATAGGTGTATCAATCAAAAATAATGGGGATCTGACCTATTCTGTAACTTTTAATGGCAAAGAGATAATTCAGAAATCTGAACTTGGCTTTGAATTTAAAGCTGAACCTGCTATGAATAAAGGGTTTGCGGTGATTGACAAAAAAGTAAATACTATCAACGAAACCTGGAAACCTGTAGTCAAATCAAAACATTCCGAGATTATTAATAACTGCAACGAACTTCAATTAATTCTCAAAGAAAAAACCGGTCTTATGCGCATTATGGATCTGACTTTTCGTGCATTTAACGATGGAGTTGCATTCCGTACTAAACTCTATCGCAGTGAGAAGAATGGACACCGTCAGATTACCAAAGAGTTGACTACTTTCAATATTCCAGGCAATCCTAAATCCTGGGTTGTGGAATACGGAAAATATTCAAGTTCGCAAGAATCGGAATTTATTGAACGACAGCTAAGTTACGTTTCTGAAAAAACAATTGCCGGATTACCATTTCTGATGGACTACAACGACAATTGCTGGGTTGCGATTACGGAAGCTAATATTGACAACTACCCTGCTTTTTACCTCGGAACCAATGGGAAATCTAATGACCTTACCACTAAATTAGTACCTCTTCCCGGCGAAGAGGAAACAGGTGTTAAAGCACGTTTCGATGATGAGGTTTTTACTCCCTGGAGAGTAATAATGATTGGTGATACTCCAGGAAAGCTTATCGAATCTGAAATTATCCAAAATCTTAACCCGCCTTGCCCAATCACGGATCCATCGTGGATAAAACCCGGGATGAGCGCATGGGATCATTGGTGGAGTGGTGAAGTAAAAATGGAAATGCCTGTTATAAAGCAATATATTGATATGGCCTCAATTATGGGATGGCCTTATATGCTTGTTGATTGGCAATGGTATGGAAAGTTTAATACTCCTGAAGCCGATATCACCAAATGGGCTTCACAGATTGATATGCCTGAAATAATCAGTTATGCGAAATCAAAAAATGTAAAAATCTTTGTCTGGCTTTACAACAGCGATGTCAACCGCAATTCAGCATACAAAAAGGCTTTCCCATTGTATCAAAAATGGGGCATTGCCGGAGTGAAAATTGATTTTATGGATCGTGATGATCAGGATATGGTGAACTGGTATCGCGACATAATAAAATGTGCTGCAGATAACCGGCTAATGGTTGATTTTCATGGTGCTTTCAAACCCGATGGAATCATGCGGACTTACCCGAATATGATTACCAGAGAAGGGGTTATGGGTAACGAATATTACAAATTCTCGGAAAAAATGAGTCCTGAACACAATGTGAAATTGGCCTTTACACGTATGTTAGCCGGACAAATGGACTATACACCGGGTGCATTTCTTAATGTTACCAAAGAACAATTTAAAAAACAAACACCTGCAATAGTTTGGAATACACGTGCTGCAGAACTTTCAAAATTTGTGATTTATGAAAGTCCGCTTACGGTGGTTTGTGATCATCCCGACAATATTCTGAATCAGCCCGGAGCCGATTTTCTGAAACTCGTTCCTACAACTTGGGACGATATCCATTTCATAAGTGGTTATCCCGGTGAATATGTGGCAATTGCCAAAAAAACCAGCAACGATTGGTTTGTTGGAGTAATGAATAACAGCAAAGAGAAAGAGATCACAATTAAATTGGATTTTATTTCACCGGGAGAAAATCAGATAACAATTTGGGCAGATGCCAAAGATGCAAATGCAGCACCTAAAAATCTGAAAATCTCAACACAAAAAGTAAACTCCGGTGATATAGTGAAAATTAAACTTGCCAATAATGGCGGATGGGTTGCTAAAATTACGAAACAGTAACATTACATTGTTGTTCATTAATTTTTATATGAACAAATCTTCGTTAAGACAAAATTTTTTAATACTTCAAACGCAATGAGCTTTTCTGATTTTGATTACAAATTGCTTGAAAAACATTTTCCTTTATTTGAACCTGCACTTATTAAGGCAATTAGTTCAGAAGGAAAAATCGCAGAACTTAAAGAAGGGGATGAAATGATTCGTGAGGGGCAGTATATTAAATCGTTACCTCTTCTACTTGAAGGTGTTGTGCAGGTATGCCGATTGGACGCTGAGGGGCGTGAGTTGTTACTCTATTACCTTAATCCGGGCGAAGTTTGTACTATGGCTTTAACCTGTTGTATGGGTAATGCAAAAAGCAATATAAAGGCTGTTGCCGAGAGTAAAACTACTATTGTCCAAATTCCGGTACAATTCCTTGATTTATGGATGGTTCAATTTAAGACTTGGAAAGAGTTTATTATGTACTCTTATCGAAAACGATTCGACGATTTATTGGAAACCATTGACAGTATCGCTTTCAAAAATATGGATGATCGGCTTATCAAGTTTTTTGTTGATCGCTATCGTGTGACAGATTCAACCTTTTATAGTGGTACTCATCAGGAAATTGCTTTAATGCTCAATACTTCGCGCGAAGTCGTCTCTCGTTTACTTAAAAAGTTGGAAAACGATAGGAAAATTGTAATCACACGTAATCAAATTGATTATGTAACCTTAGTTTTCTGAGTTTAGGAAAGGCTCACAAATTACTTTGGCCACCCGCATTTTATTCTTATTTTTGATGAGGTTTTGTTGATTTACCTGAATTTTTATCTTTTTACTTTGATCATATTATTAACCCAAAATAGTTACCATGGAAAAGCCAATTAATCAAAAAGTGTTAGAAACACAGCTTCAGAATGAACGTCATGCATCTGTTTTATTGCCGGTTAATCGGAGAAACTTTGTCGGAACAATTGCTTCAACAGCGGCAGCCTTTACGATTCTTCCACGACATGTACTCGGTGGAAACGGGTTTGTTGCTCCAAACGACAAAACTACACTTGCCTACATTGGAGTAGGAACTCAGGGTATCAGAGAATTGCTTCCGCTTCTCGATATTCCGGAATTACAAATTATTGCAGTTTGCGACCCTCAAAAAAATGCAACCGGTTATTACGACTGGAGTAAAAACGGACTAAGAGATGAAATACGTAAAAAACTTAATAATCCTGAATGGGTTTCAGGAGGCGATAATACTGTTCCAGGCGGGCGTGATAACGGAAAAGCAATTATTGACGAATATTATCAGAAATTCCGCCCTGATCAAAAACTTAAAGGTTGCAGTGCCTATGCAGATTTTCGGGAACTTTTCGAAAAGGAGAAAGATCTGGATGCTGTAAAAGTTATGACTCCCGACCATCTTCACGGTCTTCTTGCTATGGCTGCCATCAAAAAAGGGAAACACGTGACAGTTCACAAACCATTATCCAACAGGCTGCTTGAAGGTAAACAAGTGATTGCTTTGGCTCGCAATAATCCCAATGTTACTACTCATTTGATTCCGTGGGATTATAACGGCTCAATGGAATTGGTGATGAAATGGATTAATGAAGGAAAAATAGGGACTCTCAAAGAGGTGCACAACTGGTCGAACCGTCCGGTTTGGCCGCAATATCCTACTATTCCTACAGATACACCAGCCGTACCTAAAGATTTCAATTGGGATTTATGGTTAGGTCCCGAAGCAAATCGTCCTTACCATCCCTATTATACAAATATGGTTTTCAGAGGATGGTACGATTTCGGCGGTGGTTCTATGGCCGACATGGGTCATTACAGTCTGTGGACAGTATTTAAAGCTCTTGAACTCGATTCTCCGACTATAATTGAACCAAATCTTAGTCATGTTTGCGGAATAAAAGATTCGGCAGCTTTTCAGGTGAAAAATGATTTCTCTTTCCCAATGGCTTGCTCTGTTCGGTTTAAATATCCTGCAAAAGGATCGCGTCCCGCAGTTGATTTGTGCTGGTACGATGGTGGAATACGTCCTAAAGTTCCTGACGAGTTATATGAAGATGGGGCTGAATTGTCCGCCGAAGGTATGATGTTCGTGGGAGATAAAGGAAAAATACTTGCTGGATTTCATGTTGATAATCCCAGATTGATACCCGAAAAGAGAATGAAAGGGATTGAAATAACTGTGGAGCCTCCAAAAGTGGCCAAACCAAGCGGATTTCAATTATTCCTAAATGCCTGTCGTTCCGGGAAACAATGTTCGGGAAATTTTGGCGAAGCGATGGGAATCACCGAGGCAGTAAACCTTTATGCCGCTTCGCTTAGATCAGGTAAGTTACTGAAATATGATGGATCTCTTATGAAAATCACCAATCTGCCTGATGCCAACAAATATTTGTCGCGCGATTACAGGACAGGTTGGAATCCGGAAACTATTTAAAAACAAATCATTATGAGTACTTTAAACAGAAGACAATTTATTGGTAAGAGTGTTTTAGGACTTGGTTCCGCCGCTTTGTTAACTCAACTTCCTTTAATCGGAAGTGCTGATATTCCAAGTAGGAAGCCAAAACATCCGGTTGGTTTTCAGGTATATACCATTCGCGAGATGTTGGTCAAAGATTTTCCGGGAACATTAAAAATGATGGCAAAGCTTGGATACAAAGGGGTTGAAATGTGTTCTCCTCCCGGATATATCTCCTCTGGTTTTGAACCTCTTGTGAAAATGAAACCGGAAGATATGCGGAAAATTATTACAGATGCCGGTCTCACGTGCGCAAGTTCGCATTTTACTTTTGGAGAATTAAAAGACAATCTCAGCGAGCGGATTGAATTTGCCCAAAAACTGGGTTTAACTCAGATGATTGCCTCAAGTTTTTGGCTTCCTAAAGGAGCAACAATGAGTGACTGGCATAAAGCTTGTGACCAATTGAACGAAATTGGTTTGAAAACTAAGAAAGCAGGTCTTCAGTTAGGATTTCACAACCACCATAGTGAATTTGAAAAAATTGATGGAAAACTGATCTACGATGAGTTACTCAAAGAGTTTGACCCTGAACTGATTAAAATGCAATTTCAGGTAGCTGTCATCAGCATTGGATACAAGGCATCATCTTATTTTATGAAGTATCCCGGAAGGTTTATCTCTGCTCATCTTGCTGATTGGTCAACTTCCGAAAACAAACAAGTTTCTGTTGGAAAGGGAGTTGTTGACTGGACTGAATTTTATAATGCCGCAAAAACCGGTGGCGTGAAGAATTTCTATGTCGAGATGGATATGGACAAGTTTAAAGAGAGTGCTGAGTTCGTGAACGCCATGAAATAAAATTCATTGGGTGTAACGATTTGATAATAAAACATTATGCTTTCTGTTCCCAAATTTCCGGAGCAGGAAGCATTTTTTTATTTACTGTATTTCTGTTACGAAAACAAAGAAAATCCTTAACTTTGAAACAAATATAAAAGTTGGAAGAATGAGATATTTCAATACATCGGGACCCAATATTGCTAAAGAACATTACACAATTGAACGAACTAATTTAATAAGCAAAGGTATAGAATTGGTAGAATCTAAACGATACTTTACTATTTGGGCACCTCGTCAAACTGGTAAAAGCACCTATTTCGGACAGCTTGGAATAAGTTTGGAAAAAATGGGTTATAAAGTAGCTCATATTAATTTTGAAAATTACAAAAATGCCTCATTAGATAGTTTTTTGTACTGTTTGTTGGGCGAATTAAAAAACTTTTGGGATATTGAATTCTCTAAAGATATTGATTTGGCGAAAATATTTCAAATAATCTCAGAGACTAAAAACCAAAAACTTGTTTTAATTATTGACGAGGTAGAAGGAATTAATCAAACTTATTTCGGCGATTTTTTACACTCAATCCGCAGTGCATATCATTCAAGGCAAAACCATAGTTTAAAAAGCGTAATTCTTGTTGGAGTTTCAAATATTGTAGGAGTAGTAAGTGACAATGCGAGCCCGTTCAATATTGCTGATAATTTAAATGTTCCATATTTTACTGACAGTGAAGTGTTTGAACTTTTAGGCCAACATGAAATTGAAACAGGGCAACTATTTGAAGATAAAGTAAAACTAAAAATTTGTCAGATAACGGCAAACCAGCCGGGATTGGTGAACGGTTTTGCGATGAAATTAGTTGAAGAGTATCCTGATAATAAAATTATTACCTTTAGTGATTATCTCAAAGTTGAAGATTGGTATTTGAGAATAGCTATTGATAAGAATTTTGCAAATATCTTAAACAAGGCAAAAGAAGAGCGAAAATTCGTTGAACGTCTGTTATTCACTGAAGATAAAATACCTTTTAAAATTGATAGAGAAAGTATTAAGCTTCTGCATACTAACGGATTAATAAAAGATGATGGAAATGGGTTTGTAACATTTTGGGTGCCGTTTTACAAAAAAAGATTATACGAAGCATTTTATCCTTACTCTAACGGAGAAACGACAAGTATCCTCAGAAGCATTGCTGTAAGTGAACTTTTTAACGAAAACAACAAACTTAAACTTGACAAGCTAATCACAGGGTACAAAGAATTTGTTAAAAGACGTGGTTTTAATGTTTTTAGGGAAAAAGACGAAAGTGGGAATTATAAGTCCATAAGGGAAAGTGCGTTGATTTATAGCTTTGAAACATACATTCAAGCGTTTTTGCAGGTGGTTGACGGTAAAAGTTATCGTGAAGCCGACACCGGACTTGGAAAGAGCGATTTGATAATTAACATTAATTCAGAGGAATACTTAATAGAAACTAAAATTTACTATTACGAAAGTCTGTTTTTAAAAGGGAAAAAGCAACTTGCTTACTATTGTCAAAGTTTGGGTCTTAGTAAAGGAATTTATCTGGTTTTTTGTCCCAATGATGTAAACTATTCAAAATCAATTATCGAACAAACTGAAACTATTGAAAACCCGGAGTCATCGGGAAATACAGTGGAGATTTCAACGTTTTTGATTGATTTTGATGATACAAAATGGTAACTACAATAATATCAAATATGTTTCTACGGGTTTAAAAAAATTAAACACATAGGGCACAATAGATTTTTTTCACATAGGCACATAGATTTTTTAACTATGTATCTATGTGGTTTTTTCCTATGTACATAAGGGTTTAAAAAAAATTAAACACATAGAGCACAATAGATTTTTTTCACAATAGGCACATAGATTTTTTAACTATGTATATATGTGGTTTTTTCCTATGTACATAAGGGTTTAAAAAAAATTAAACAAATAGAGCACAATAGATTTTTTTCACAATAGGCACATAGATTTTTTAACTATGTATCTATGTGGTTTTTTCCTATGTACCTATGTGTTTAAAAAAATCCCATCAATAAACCTAAATTCGAAACCTAACAAAAACCCCGAAACAATTTGAATAATCACTTGATAATGAACCTATATTCCTATTCCGCCCGCCTCCTATTTTCAAAAAAATCATTTTTTTCGCAAATATTCTTACCCCTCTATCCGCACTATTACATTATTTATTACTTTTAAAGCCGTGAAATTTTGATATGACAGATATTTACATTGCCTGTAAAACAAAGCATACCTTGTAAATATCGGGAATAAAGAAAATTCAGTTTGTTACTTTGTCGCTCAGGATGGACAGGAAAGTATATATTCTTTATCGGTGACATTATATTAAATATGTGACTGAAAGGGCGAAGCTGTGAAATCCTGGTGCGAGACACTTTTCGGTAAGTATCTGAGTGACTTTGTTGCACCAACCTTTAATTTCCGGAACAAAAAATTTTGAATTTACAAATCTAAAAACTCAACAAAATGAAATCTAAAATTAGTCTGGTTTTATTATTTGCTATTATTGCAATTGTGTCATGTAAAACTGTAAAAGTTACAAATCAAAACCCTCTTGATGTTGCTTCATTGTACCAGCAATCTATCGTTAACTCTATGGCTCCCGATTCGGGAAAAGTTGACTATAACCTTGTTAATATTGATAAACAAAATAAGAATCTGGTTTGGAAAGAAATTAACGGTATAGACTATTTATTGGTCGTAACATGGAAACAAAATATTTCATATTACAAGCAATATAAAGATTCGGCATTCTACAATACAGGCTCATATCCTATGTGGGTAACAACTGCTCCCGAGTTAGTGCAACGAATGAAAACCGAGAAATATAAGGATATAAATTTACGGTTAAAACAACTGTTTGGACTGCCACCAGTCTCTGTTTACAGTTATTTTGTTGAGTTTTGGGTGAAACCTGCCGATCTTTTCAGACCATGCCCCGACAAAGAAATTACCGACAAAAAATGCGATTTATGCTTTCCTGCAAATACTGATGCAGAACATATTGCATGGATAAATAAAAACAGAATAGACAGATACTACCAATGCGATTTATATGGGAAATATCCCTGGTCGCAATTGGGTTATACTTACGATTGGAATCCCGAAAACAAAACTCACATCGGTTTGAGCGAGTTTGTAATAGGAAGCAATAAAAAAATAAAAGTAGCAGCCATCTATACTACTGAGGAATACTTCAAAAAGTACAGCAATTAATCGCATATCACTTTACCCGACAACATACGCAAAATCCTACTTATGATTACTTTAGAGCATTTAGAAAAGTATTTTACTATAGACAATACTACCGGAAATCTTACTTTTAAAGACCCGGAAGGTGTTATCCCCGGCTTTAAACTTATTTTTGTGCAAGGTGGTGGATTTAAGAGTTGCGATGGGATAACAATTAAGCTTTCGTCTTTCTATATAGCTGAATTTCAGATTACGCAGGAAATTTATATTGCAGTTACCGGAAAGCAAAACCCAAGTCGTTTTCAAGGTATAAACCATCCTGTTGAACAGGTTTCGTGGTTTGGTGCTGTTGATTTTTGCAATGTTTTTAATAGTAAAATTGGTTTGCCGCCTATATACGATAAAGATTATAATTTCTTGGATATCAATGGGAAAAAACTGACATTGCAAATGTTGAAGGTTTCAGACTGCCTACCGATACCGAGTGGGAATATGCGGCTCGAGGTGGCATTAAACGAAGAGACAAGCCAAATGGTGAGCCTGCTTGCGAGTATGCAGGTAGCAATAATATTGAAAATGTTGGATGGTATGACAAAAATAGTGGAGTCGAAACCAAACCTGTAGGTTTAAAATTCCCGAACGAGCTTGAAATCTATGATATGAGTGGAAATGTGTGGGAGTGGTGTTGGGATTGGTACGATGATGGTTTCTTTAAAAAGTCTGCAAAAACGAATCCGGTTAACATAAGCAAAGGCTCTTACCGTGTTTTGCGTGGCGGCTCGTGGATCTTCGACTCCGACTACAGCCGTGTGGCTTACCGCATCAACCGCACGCCCGGCTACGAGTGGTACGACTTCGGGTTCCGGCTGTTGATTGCTTTGCAGTTCACCTCTGAGCCAAGCAAGTCAAGTCAGGAAAAAAGTCAATAAAATTTGGCTGTTGCAGCCGAGTGGGCGAGGCTGCATACCGCCAAATTTGGTTGACTTTTTTTTTAAAATAGGGTGCGAAGCACCGATTTTTTTTTCGGAATTTCGGACTAATTGTTAAACTTTATGTTCATGTTCGCTTAAAAAACCATAAAAAAATCGCAAAGAGCCACGGATAAAATAATATTATAAAATATGTTGATATGGAAGTAATTACCTTGTTTAAATACAAAGACTTAACAAATCTTGAAAGCACAAAACCGCCGAAAATTGAAAATAGAGTTTTGACATTCAAAAAAGACGAAAATCTTGAATTTATCAGTTTTTTGAATAATAAAGAATTAACAGAAATTCGTTTTGAGAGTGTACAAAGCAAACTTCGATATTTAGATTTAAGTTACTCAGCAATCGAAAAAATTAGTTTCAACTCCGAATGTCCTAATTTGCAAAGCATTAATATACACGGATCCAAAAAAGAAAGTGGTGTTTTAACTAAGTTTGAAATACTTGTAAGCTTACCAAAGTTAAAGCTCATTGATTTAAGCTACAACAAAAACCTGAAAGAAATAAACATAAGCGCAGATTTGCCGGAATTAAAATTTTTGTACTTGCAGGGGTGTGGGCTGAAGGATCTTCAAAACCTCGCAAAATACTTTGTGCACCCTGAATTGGATTTTAACATTGATGCAAACGAAAAGTTACAAAGTCCGCCAATAGAAATTGCAAAACAAGGAAAAAATGCAATAATCAATTATTTCCGTAGCATTTACAAAGACGAAAAAGTTGAGGTTGATTATTTGTTTGAGGCGAAGTTAATACTTGTTGGCGAAGAACGCGCCGGTAAAAGTACTATTGCAAAAGCCTTGAGCCAGGAGGATTTCGAAATAGATTTGAACCAGAAATCGACAGAAGGAATTGATGTGTTTAAATGGATTATTCCAAAGCAGGATGTTAAAACAGATAAGGATTTTAGGTTTAATATATGGGACTTTGGCGGTCAGGAGGTTTATCATGCTACTCATCAGTTTTTCCTCACAAAACGTTCTTTATATTTATTCGTTACCGAAGCCCGCAAGGATTTACGTTTCGATGATTTCTATTATTGGTTGAATATTATAAACACACTTGCCGGTAAAAGTCCTGTAATTTTAGTTCAAAATAAAACAGATCAATCGCATAACGACATAAGTATAGAACTTTATAAGAAAGCCTATCCGCAAATTTACGATGGTTTACAAAAAGTAAGTTGTAACACCCAGCATGAGCTATGGAAGGATAAACACTGTCATACGGTTAAATGTCTAAAATTAACCATATACGATATTCTGCGTAATAAAATACTTGAAGGAATTGGCGATAAATTACCAATATCATGGATTGAAATCAGGAAGGAAATTGCTGATTTACAAGCTAAAAAGTTAAATTATATAGGCATTGAAGACTACTTTAATATTTGTAAAGACAAGGGATTGGACAAGGAAAAGGCTTTGTTTTTAAGCGATTATTTTCACGATTTGGGTGTATTTTTACACTTTCGAAACGATGTCAATTTGCGGAACACCATTTTTCTAAATTACGAATGGGTAACAAAGGGTATTTACAATGTGTTCGATAATGCAAAAATCAAAAACGAAACATTCGGGCAGTTTACCGATGAAGATTTAATTTCGATTTGGGACGAGCCACAATTTAAAGGGAAGGAACCGGAATTGCTCAACTTAATGAAAAACGAAGAGTTTAAGATTTGTTACCAGCACAAAAAAGGTTATTATCTTGCACCACAGCTTTTCAGTGATAAAGTCATAAAATACGAATGGCGAACAAATCATTCGAATCTTGTATTCAGGTATAATTATAAATTTATGCCGAAAGGTATTCTGTCACAGCTAATTGTAATGCTGCATAGGTATATTTATAAAGATACTTTTTGGAAATATGGTGTTTTGTTCGATTACAAAAATACCCGTGCTATTGTTACCGAAAACCGAATTGAAAACCAAAACATAATCGAAATAAAAGTTGAAGGTACAGAGAAACGTGATTTACTGAGAATTATAGGCGAAAAAATTGAAGGAATAAACGAAAGTTATACAAATCTGGTTTGTGAGGAGGAGTTTGCCTGCAATTGCAGTGAATGTGAAAAACCAGATAATAAGCATTATTTCAATCTGAAAACGATCAACAATTTCATAAATAAAAAAAGGAAAAACTTGTTATGCTCCAATAGTGCTGAAGAAGTAGAAATAAACTGTTTATTGGGATATTATATACCTCAGGAACAAATAAAAGCTTACGAAAAAGGTGGGACAACCAATATTACCAATATTTATGGCAATAAAAACACCGTGGCGCAGGGGATTTCAGGAAGTGATATAGATTATTCCCATAATATAAACACAAAAGATTATTCCGAAAACTTTGAAAAACTAGAAAGCTTAATTCAAACGCTTTTCGATAAGTTAAGCGTTGAACATCAAGCTTCTTATAATCAAATAATTCTGGAAATCGGTAATAAAAGTGAAAAGGAGCAGAATAATTTATTGCAGGAAGTTTTGAAGTTTGTGAAAGATTTAAAGGATGAAAAGGAACAAGAGAAAGCGAAGAAAATTATTGACGATAATCGAATTGATATCACCTCAAAATTCAAAGTTGTAATACCTTTAATATTTGCCCAATATGAGATGGAGTTTACAACTAAAAATAAATTTCCCGGTAGTATTGCTGAGTTAAAAGCATTGTTTATAAAAAAATGATATTTTAATTTTATTCGGATTATATTCGTGAAAATTAAACACATAGGCACATAGGTTTTACACATAGACACATAGATTTTGCAACTATGTGTCTATGTGTTTTATTCTATGTTCCTATGTGTTTAAAAACCCTGAAAATTTAACACATAGACACATAGGTCTAACACATAGACACATAGGTCTAACAAATAGATTTTCAACTATGTGTCTATGTGTTTTATTCTATGTTTCTATGTGTTTAAAAACCCCTGAAAATTAAACACATAGACACATAGGTCTAACACATAGACACATAGGTCTAACACATAGACACATAGGTCTAACACATAGACACATAGGTCTAACAAATAGACACATAGGTCTAACAAATAGATTTTCAACTATGTGCATAAGTGTTTTATTCTATGTTCCTATGTGTTTAAAACCCCTGAAAATTAAACACATAGACGCATAGGTCTAACACATAGACACATAGGTCTAACAAATAGATTTTGCAACTATGTGCATAAGTGTTTTATTCTATGTTTCTATGTGTTTAATAACCCTGAAAATTTAACACATAGACACATAGATTTTAAAACATTGCACCAGGATATTGATTTTAGGAAATATAATTATCACCGCAAAACAAACTAATTATTTTCCAAAGAAAAAGCCGGTTGTGTGACAAAAGTTACACACCGGCATTTTTCTTTTGTGTTATTTTGCATTGTAAAAATAAAACAACATGAAGGAATATATTCTAAAAAATAGGTTCAAAATATTGATTATCGCAGCAGGAGCAGTGGCAGGATGGTTATATTGGCGTTTTATTGGCTGTTCAACAGGCACTTGCCCAATTACTTCGCACTGGTATTCGAGCAGTGCTTATGGTATGCTGTTCGGTTGGCTGATTGGCGACTTGATTAAACCCAATAAAAAAAGCGAAATCAAAAGTGAGAATTAAGCAATTTCAATTTTCAAAATACTCCGGGTATTAGCAGTAATTTTGTAACGATCATCCAGACGGTGACCAATAATCCAGATTACTTGTTCACCATTTGCTATTATCCAGACATTCTCTTTTTCTGGAAGACTCAGTTTTGAGTCAATAAAAAAATCACTTAATTTCTTGAATCCTTTCATTCCCAATGGTTTGAAATAATCCCCTTTCTGCCATTTCCTAATCAATAATGGGAATTGAAAACAATTACGATCAATGCAGGCCACAAGTGGGGAATCAGGAATTTTAAATTTCTCTCTTTTTTCGATTAATGATATTTTAAGGTGAATAGGAACAAGTAGCTCCTTAGTCTCCTCTTCGATATAGAAATGCTTACTGTTTTCCAAGTAAACCGGCGTAAGAATAAGAGAA
>CAILKW010000818.1 GCA_903834845.1 uncultured Bacteroidia bacterium
AATTGCCAAAAATTAAAAATGACTCGTTTGAACATGGTTTTGTATTAAAAGTTGAAATGAAATGACAAAGCCAACGCGAATAATCAAACATATCAGATGTTACACAGGTTTCGTTGTACTATTTTTTAGCTTATTGGTTAGTGGCGTCAATGCACAGTCAAAACAGTATCTGGTCTTTGATCCTTATTATCGTACAGAGCAAAACGTATGGATGAAATATACCGACAATTCTAATGTCTTTTATCATCATATAGCCGGATTAGCTGAAAAATATCTCCTTCAGCGGGATGAAACTGTTGCCAGATTAAATTCTTTGGAGAAATGGAAAAGTTATTTAAAAGGACTTCAAGCGACACTCAATTCAAGAATTGGTGAATTCAAAAAAACGCCACTGAATATCCATATAACCGGAACGCTTGATCGGCCTAATTTCAGGGTCGAAAAAATTGTTTTTGAGTCTCTGCCGGGATTTTATGTTACCGGCTGCCTGTTTATACCTAAAAACGGGAATAAACCATTTCCTGCAGTTCTTTATGCTGTGGGTCATTCACCAAATTCATTCCGAAGGGAATTGTATCAACAGAATATTCTAAATTTAGTCAACAAAGGATTTGTTGTTTTTACGTACGACCCCATCGGACAAGGTGAGCGGATACAATATCCGGATACCATTATCAATACGAGTGTGTTAAAGGGAACTACTCAGGAGCACTCTTATGCTGGAGCTCAATGTTTGCTAACCGGCTATTCTATCAGTGATTATTTTCTTTGGGACGGAGTCAGGGCTTTGGACTATTTGTTTACCCGACCTGATGTCGATACTTTGAGAATCGGGATGACGGGGATTTCAGGTGGAGGAACACAAACGGCTATTCTTTCTGCCATAGATAAACGAATTTATGCATCAGCTCCCGAATGTTTTATCACCAGTAACAAACGTCTGTTTGAATCAATTGGGCCACAGGACGCTGAGCAGAATCTCTACCAGGGATTGAAATTGGGGATTGAACATGCCGATCTATTAAGCTTAAGGGTGCCAAAACCAACGATGATAATTTCAAACACGCAGGATTTTTTCACTATTCAGGGTGCACGTGAAACTTTTTTAGAAGCAAAAAAGGTTTTCGACATTTTTGGGAAATCCGAGAATCTTAGCATGGTTGAGGCAGATGGTCCGCATGGAACCACAAAAGACAACAGAGAAAATATGTATCGGTTTTTTCAAAAACATCTTAACCTCCCTGGAAGTAGCACTGACGAAGATTTCAAATACTTTACAGAGGCGGAGTTAAAAGTTACCCCAACCGGACAAGTTTCCACTTCTTACCAGAGCAAAACTGTATTTGATTTAAATTATGAGCGGGCAACTCAAATAATAAAAAAGCGGGTAGTAAAAAGTCCGCAAGAATTTAAAAAGAGTCAGGCAGTTTTATTGAATAAAATTAAGGAGCTATCAGGTTACGACTCAATGAGAACTATCCAGTCGGTTGTATTTACCGGCAAAGTTGAAAAACCGGATTATAAAGTAGAAAAGTATTTCATTGAATGTAAAGACTTAAACTATGCTATTCCGTTTGTTCTTATTAAACCCTATTCCGATGAAAAGAGGCCGGTAATCTTGTATTTGAGTTCTGCTGGAAAGGAAGATTTATTAAGGAATGAGAAAGAGATCAGGGATTTTATTAATCAGGGTTATTCCATTTTAGCACCGGACCTTATTGGCATAGGAGAATTGAAAAGCACCTTTTTTAAGGGTGATTCTTATATTAACGGATACTCTTATAACCTTTTATTTGGAATAAACCTGGTCGGGAAAAGTGTTGCAGGAATACAAGCCAGTGACCTGGAGGTACTATTTAATTATATCAAGACCCGAAATGATATCAATGCGAACAACATAACTTCCATTGCCAAGGATGAGCTATGTTCCTCGTATTTGCATTTTGCAATCTTTCACAACACTATTGCCCGAACCATTTTGGTCAATCCGTTGATCTCGTTCGAGGATATAACACAAACCAAATACTATCAAACAAGATATCAGTGGACAGCAGTTCCCGGAGCAATTCCTCATTACGATTTACCATTTCTGGAGTCAATGCTTTCTCCCTCAAGATTATTAATGATCAATCCGGTAAATGCCAAAGGAGAGGTTGTGAGTCAACAATTGATAGATGATAAATTGTTATTTCTTTTGGAATGTTATAAATCAAAAAATGCTGAAAAACAACTTCAAATTAAGCTTGTCAAAGATGAAGATGTTTTGAATTTAATAAGAAACTGCTTAAGTCTAAGATGAGCTATATAAGATAATATTATGAAAACTAAATTTCTAAAATTAATACTTGGAGCACTTCTTCTGCAGCTCATCTCATATAATTGCAGAAAAACAAATACTGATACAAATATCGGAATTGACCCCGTTGGTATGGTGACCAAAGTCTCAATCGACAGCCTCAATGAATGGAAAAGTGGTTTTTTAGTCTCGTGGAGGGGAACGCAGGATGAAAATGTCAGATCTGCAAAAGCATTAGGCTACCGGTATATTTGCGAGTCAACCTCCTGGTTTCTGCCATCACAAAAATATGGCACTCTTGCCCAGGCTAAAGGAATGCGTTTTTACCTCGATTGTCCCGAAGCATCTTTTAAACCTCAATTTGAAACCATCGATCCAACCTTGGTGGCTACGCTAAAAACCAAATCTTTTGGAACCCTTTTTCGCGATTATCCCAATATGAACCCTGTCGTTAAGGATCAATGGTTTTTGGATCTTCAAGCCTTCAATCCAACAGTTTTTGCAAGTATAAAAGCTACTTTCGAGAAATGGTGCTGCCTGACAGATGGAACAACACCCTTTCCCGGAAACCTGACTTTGGGATGGGTTTACAGTGACGGAACTGCTGCTGTTGTGATGGACTTCCAGCAACAAGCGGTAATAGATGCAGTTGTAGCATACAATATAAAAATAGCCCGCGAAAGGGAAAATATTGGTAATGATTATAAATTTATCGGAATAGCTCAGGATGTACCTGAAAAGTGGAATGAATTTTCACGTCATCCTGTTTACAACGCTGCAAAATACCTGAACTGGAAGCTGGATCCGGCTTTAACGGGTTTTCAAACTACCGGAACGACCCATAATTACCCCACCTTCAGAGAAGGATGGTTTCGTTTTATGTTGGCATTACGAGACCGCTTAACAGCTGAATTTTCGGATCGGAAAATACGGTTTTTTGAAGAACCATGGACAGTTTGGAGGGACGGCTATTGTGGTTGGTGGGGATATTGGGTTGATTCGGTGTATGGAGCGCCATTCCTGACAACTGATGAAAAAAAGAAAATTGTCGGTGATTTGGTTTCGATGGAGGGACCTTTTATTGATGAAATGAGCGACCAAACCATGTTGAATAAAGTTTCAACTTTGGGAATAACGGCTGATAATTTGGCCAGCTCATCTCCTAACCTCGAAAACCTCTATTTCGATCTTACCAATCCTGCCACACACCTCAATTATCTTGGAAAACTGGCAATAAAAGGAATGTGGTTTAATTCGTATGGCAGGTTCGATGGTGGTGCCACAACGATCAAACAACGGTTGCCACAACTCACCCTTTCACGATTGCTGGTTAATTGGCAAAACCTCGCTATGATTCCAATTTCGAGCCGAACATGGGATGCTGTTAATCAGGTTTATGATAGTCAAAACGGCCATGCCGACAGGGATATTATTTACGGCAAGGAGCCCCGCAGCGGCAAATATTTCACCGTTTGGGTAAATAAATCGGGCACGATGAAACTACAAAAGGGGGAGAAAATAGTTTCGGCGAGGGCTGCCAATGAATATTATGAGGAGAACGGAGCCAACAGTTCGGATGCCACAAGCAGCCTCATTACCAATCAGGAGACCATCACGCTTTCAGGCTCAGGAAAACTTAATCAATGCTATATTATCACGGTTTCAAAATAATTGTATCACAAATGAAGTCAAATACTACGCTGCTGTTTATCTGTATATTGTTCTTATTATTTCCATTTTTTGCCATTGGAAAGAAACCAGGTGCAATACAAAACCTGATCTCTCCACCGGAGACAGAAACTGATACTTCGATAACCGTGTTATGGGATAAACCCTTAGAATACTACAATGTTAAGGATTATGCAGTTTATGTGAATGGTTCTTGTGTTGGTTTTTCAAAAATATCGAATTACACGATAAACGGACTAAAACCAAATAGCAACTATAAAATTTCTATTGTCGCGAAAGATGCTGAAGGTGGAAAATCAGAAAATAGTAAACCAATTACGGTAAAAACCAAACAACAAGGTAAAGTTTTCAATATACTTGATTATGGTGCAAAACCAGACAGCGTAATCGTAAACACCCGAGGCATACAAAAAGCCATTGATGCCTGTTCTGTGGGTGGAACGGTGTATATTCCTGCCGGTACTTTTATTAGCGGAGCATTATTTCTTAAGAGCAATATGACCCTGTATATTGCAAAGGGAGGTGTCTTAAAAGGAAGTCTCAACAGGGAAGATTATTTGCCAATGATAAAAACCCGCTTTGAGGGTTGGGAATTTCTGGCGTTTGCGAGCCTTATTACCGCCGGCAAATTAGATTCAAAAGGACCTTATAATGTGAAGAATTTAAGTATCAGAGGCGAGGGAAAAATTAGTGGAGGAGGTGCTTCCCTGAGTAAATCCATGACTGATAACAACGTCAATGGGGCAAGAGGCCGGGGACGTTTAATCTGCCTGATGAATTGCGAAAACGTGAATATTCAGGGATTGGCAATCGAAGAACCACCATGCTGGACGATTCATTATACCTATTCAAAAAACGTGACCTGTAATGGGTTGAAAATTAATACACTCACAAGTAAAACGCCGAATGGGGATGGCATTGATCCCGATTCATCCATCAATTCATATATTTTCAATTGTTCGTTCTCAACGTATGATGATTGCATTGCCATTAAATCGGGGAAAAACCCGGAAGGGAATATTGTTGGAAGACCGTGTGAAAATGTTTTTATATCGAATTGTAATTTTAAGGAAGGTCATAGTGTGGCGATTGGTAGTGAAATTTCAGGAGGAATAAAAAATGTACAGATAATCGATTGTGAATTAGGAAATTTATGGTTTGGCCTTCAGGTAAAAACCACCGAAAAACGCGGTGGATATGTGGAAGATTTATTGGTAAAAGATTGTAGTCTTCAGCTGATAAAGGTTGTAACATCACTTCCCTATAACAACGATGGAGATTCGGCACCGACTTTAACCAGGTTGCAAAATTTTGAATTTACCAATCTGAACATGACCACTGCCAAAACGGACAAACCGGTCATTTATTTGGAAGGATTCAGTGACTCTACCAATTATGCTAATAACTTTAGATTTATGGATATTAAATTGCCAGTCAATTCGATAGTATTTATGAAATATGCTAAAGATATAATATTTGAAAATATTAAGACTTCTGACGGACAGAAACCGAAATATGATGTCTCTGAATCATTGAATGTTAAACACTTATAATTCAATCAATAACTTTTTGTAAAATAATTACAATGTACACGATTACAATTCAAGTTATTACAAAAAAAAATCACAGTTTCATTCTAATTCTCATGCTGCTGATAGTAGCACAAAATATTTTCGGAAATGTCAATAAAAGTGACTTACAGTCTAAACGAAAATTGATTTCACTGGATGGCATTTGGCAAATTGCAGAAGGCGGAATGGAAAAAATACCCGAAAAGTTCGATCGCGAAATAATTGTTCCGGGGCTGGTTGATATGGCTAAACCTGCATTTATCGAACCTGGTCCCAAAGTTGCAATTCCTAGTACTTTTTTTCAGAAAGATCCAAGAAGAGACGCATTTTGGTATCGCCGGACTTTTATTATTTCTGAGCCAATTTCGGAAATAGTACTATTAAGGATTAGAAAAGCAATGTATGGCACACGTGTGTTTCTTAACGGCAAATTAATTGGAGATCATGCTCCCTGTTTTACTCAGGGGTTTTTTGACTTGAAAAATACCATTAAAATTGGTGAAAATGAGTTAATCGTAAGAGTTGGAGCAGACCGTGATGCAATATCAGAGTTGGTTGAATCGGGTCAGGATATTGAAAAACAAAGATATATCCCCGGTATTTATGATAATGTAGAGTTAATAATGTCAGGGACTCCACACATTTTAAATGTTCAGGCTGTCCCTGATATTGAAAATAAATCTGTTTCTGTTCACACTTGGATAAAGAATACAGGTAAGCCAGTTAAAATACAAGTAATTGTTCGTGAAGTAATCTCTGGAAAGATTGCCGGAGTCGCAAACTGTATCATCCCTGCAAATGAATCAGGAAAGGATCAAACTGGTCATGTGGGCATTCCAATAAAAACATGTCAGCTTTGGTCACCTGAGCACCCATTTCTCTATGATATCGAGGTAAATAGTGATGCTGATAGCTATTCCACTCGTTTTGGAATGCGAAGTTTTCATTTTGATACAGCATCCGGCAGAGCTATTTTAAACGGGAAACCCTATTTTATGAGGGGCACCAACGTAAATATACTGCGTTTTTTTGAAGATTCAGTGCGCGCTAACAAACCGTGGGATGAAAAATGGGTACGTAATTTATTCACAAAATTTCGTGATATGCATTGGAATTCTATGAGACTTTGTATTGGTTTTGCACCTGAATTCTGGTATCGAATTGCCGACGAAGAAGGTTTTTTAATACAGGATGAATATCCTATTTGGTATGGATCCGATTTCAAACCTGCTTGTTTTAAAGCAGATATTTTGGCTGTACAATTTCGGGAATGGATGGAGGAGCGTTGGAATCATCCTTGTGTGGTAATTTGGGATGCTTGTAATGAAACGTATTCACCCGAAACAGGCAAGGCAATTAAACAAGTTCGGTCGCTCGATTTTTCTAATCGTCCTTGGGAAAATGGCTGGTCAGAACCTGTGGCAGAGAACGATCCCGCAGAATGTCATCGTTATCACTTTATTTTTGGACCAAATCAACCTTTTCGTATGCGTGATCTAGCCAATGATGATGGAGGCAGAGACAAAATACTAATAGCTCGTAAGAATGATAAAATTAAGAATCCATTGATAATTAACGAGTATGGCGGATTATGGCTCAACAGAAATGGCACTGTCACAACCCTCTCTGAAAGGCCTTTTGGCTATCTGACAAAACCTTCAACTTCAGTTGCTCAAAAAAGGTTATTGTATGCCCGAAATATGGCCGCTTTAACAGAGTATTTCAGGGCTCACAGGCATTTGGCTGCTCTTATGCATTTTTGTTCACTCGGCTATTCCCGTAACGATGGACAAACTAGTGATGATTGGATCAATGTGGATAGCTTAACCTGGGAACCGGATTTTTACACCTATGTTCGTGATGCTTTTGCTCCAATTGGTATTATGCTTAATTTTTGGGAGGATGTATTACCATCCGGCAAAATACAGCAATTTCCGATTATAATTTACAACGATCTTGAAAAGAGCTGGCAAGGTGAAGTACTATTCAAACTTAAACGTGGTGATGAAATAGTTTTTTCCCAGAAATTACCGGTTAAAGTGGATGGTTACGGAACATCTAAAATTAATTTCAATATTACAATACCTGAACAAAAATCAGATTATCAGGCAGAAGCCACACTTATTAAAACTCCATACGGTTCAGTTTCAAGTTTACGCGATTTTTCAGTTTTGACCCCTATCCAGAATGATGAACGCAGAAATCTTGCTCTGGGTAAATTGGTTAAAACATCTTCAGTATTTAAAAATGACAGCACCTCACATGGGGGGAAATTAGCTGTTGATAATAACCTGAAAACCGGATGGAGACCTGAAAATGGAGGTAATTCTCAATGGCTTGCAGTGGATCTTGGTGCAACTCAAACAATTTCAAACGTTGTTTTGTCATGGTGGTGGAATGTATCCCCAGTATCTTATCTTATTCAGGTTTCTAATGATGGTAATGTTTGGAATACTGTTTATTCTTCTGTCCAAAAAACCTATTTAAGTACTTGTACCAGTTATTTTGCATTAAATCAAGCTCAATGGATTCGTATCTTCTTTATTGGCAATGGCAATGCCAATGACAAAGAAACAGCTTATTCTATTTCTGATTTCGCTGTTTATCGCTGAATTGTCTATCTGCAAATTTATACATCATGTGTTGCAGGAAGTAAAATAAAAACGAAAACTAATAAATTGAATTACATTTTTTAAATTGATGATTATGAATAATTTAATGATTGCTATAGCACTGTTTCTTCTTTCAGCAAATGTTTTTGCAGAGAAATTCAGTACTGAAATTCAGTCCTTCTTTAAAATGAGAATAACGATATGTTTTATCTTTTTGATTTGCTTCAGTTGTTTATCCTTGAAATCACAACAAACAAATACTAAGATTCTGAAAAGCGAATTGGACTACCGGATTGAAATGGCTACAAATCGCTTGTTGTATGGTAAAGAGCCAGAGATAACTAAAGATTTTATTTTGGCTTGTGTAACGCTTAACCCAAAATTTAATCGACGGTTTACCGAATTCAGCGGTGATCAAAGCGGTCGGTATCTGAGTGTTTTTTCAAAGTTGAAGGTTGCCGGAAA
This sequence comes from uncultured Bacteroidia bacterium, assembly GCA_903834845.1. GTDB lineage: Bacteria > Bacteroidota > Bacteroidia > Bacteroidales > Prolixibacteraceae > JAAFHB01. The sequence goes on from CAILKW010000818.1 coordinate 8,634, forward strand.
TACGATAGATATTAAGCAATTGGCAAAAGAAATCATTGCAACTCAAAAACCTGACGGACGGTTTGGGACAGATACCCTTGTCTTTGAATCATCAAAATTACAAGGCAACCATATGGCCCTTTTATGGGGTAACGGACGTTTGCTCACTGGTTTAATGGATTATTATGAAGCGTATAACGATAAAGATGTCTTAAACTCTGCCGTAAAATTAGGCGATTTCCTGATTTCAGTTACGGAGAGTTGTATTCAGCCTGAAGTAATTGAACTCTTTAAAAGAAAAGGTGCGATGGGTTTTATTTGTTTTACCCAAAACATTGAAGGTTTGGTAAAACTATACAAGGCTACCAATAACCAAAAATACATTCAATTAGCGCAAAAAATTTATCCTCTGCTTCCCGAAATGGGAAACCAGCATACACATGGGTATCTGAATACGCTGAGAGGGGTTTTAATGCTGTATAATACTACAAAACAACAGGATACAAAAGATTTTGTGGAGTTCCGTTACAAACAGGTAATTGAGTCCAAAGATTATTTGATAACCGGTGGTGTTCCTGAATATTTCGAGGCGGATGGAACTTCGGCAGATGGGCATCGCGATGAAGGTTGCTCTGAAGCCGATTGGTTAATGTTATCTCTTGAATTATGGCAAGCTACAGGTGAAATCAAGTATTTAAATAATGCCGAACACTGCCTTAACAATGAGATGATGTTCAATCAATTCGAATCCGGCGATTTTGGTAGTCATCATATCGAACCAAATTTTGGATTTAAGCTTTCCTATTCCGAAGGAAGAGCCTGGTGGTGTTGCGATTATCACTGTTTGCAGGCCATGTTACAAGCCAGAGGTTTAATTGTGACAAACGAAAATGGTACAAAAAAAATCAATTTGTTTTATCATTCTGATTTCAAAGACAGTGACATTTCTTTTAGTTTCAGCAAGATGAATCAATCAACTCCAACATTCAGATTAAAAATTGGCAACGCCGTGTCAAACCCGGTTTCCATTGCTATGCGTAAACCCGATTGGGCTAAAAACATGACAATCAAACTTAACAATGAAGTATTACAAAGTAAGGAACAGGATGGCTGTCTGGTAATTACCCGAAAATGGAAAGCAAATGAAGAAGTTACCATAAATCTGGAATATACCCTTCAATTCATTACCAAAAAAAATAAAACAATAAGTCTGAACAACCTCAGCGGGAATGTAAATGATGTGGCAATGCAGTATGGACCTTATCTGATGAGTATTGACGATGGTTTTATGCCTTTGTTTATGGCTGAACCCGCATTAAGAAATGTGATAAAGATAAATAAAGCGAGTATTGCTCTTTTAAAACCAGATTCATCAGGTGACAGGATAAAAAATACCTTGCTGCCGGATGGATACCTTACATTCAAATACATTCACGAAGGGTTTTATGGGGAAAATAACGTAACGATGAGACCTGTTTCCGAAGTCTCACATCAACGATTAGCCAATGTAAAATTCTGGTTCCGGTTCAATTTTTATTAAAGTTATCCAATAATTCAATCTTGGCAAAACAACAACTCAACAATATGCGAATGAAGCTTTTATTTGTACTAATACTTGCGCTGACGATAGGTCAGATTGTATTTGGTCAGAAAATGACCTTTGAATATGAGAAAGTTCCAAAAGAAAGCGGCTTTAAAATGGATGGCTATTGGATCTGGTGTGGCTCAATGATCAAAGTCGGTTCGACGTATCATCTGTTTGCATCGCGCTGGAAAAAGAGTGGCGACTTCCCGGAAGGTTACCGACAAAATTCTGAAATTGTAAGGGCTTCTTCAAAATCACCGTTAGGGCCATTTAAATTTGAGGAAGTTATTATTGGGGAGAGAGATAGCTCCTTTTGGGATTCCAATATGGCCCACAATCCAACCATTCACAAGATAGGGGATGAGTATGTATTGTTTTACATTGGAAGCGATTTTACGACCCACGCAACAACCTACAATCAAAAGTCATTGGTACGACGAATTGGATACGCCTCTTCAAAATCAATTACCGGTACATGGAGACGTTCGGATGAACCAATCATAAATTCGGAATCGAACAATCCTGCCATTCTTATTGATGGGTCGAAAATAAAATTGTTATACCGGGATGCCTATTTGAAAGTCATCTTAGCAGAATCTGACAATTATAACGGAGTTTACAAAATAGTCAATGATAACTTGTGGCCAACTTGCAAGCTCGAAGACTTTTATATGTTTAAAGCTGAAAATCAATA
>CAILKW010000819.1 GCA_903834845.1 uncultured Bacteroidia bacterium
CATTGCATTTTTCGCTTCGGAGCCGCCAGGTGCAGAAAATGTACCTCCTGTATAACGACCTACAAAATTCGCAAAAGAGATGAAGCCTGGGATCAATTCATAAGCCGAATTGAAGTACAGACTTTCCAAATTATATTTATTGAACTCATGACCAGCCAAACCATCTACATGATGTTTGTCAAAATCATGACTGTAACTTAATAATTCCTGGGTATTCAAAACTGTAACATTCTGATAAACTTTACCAAAGGCACCGGTTCCCTGAGCCTGACCGGTTTCACTTTGCCAATAGCGTGTACGAACTTCATTGTATTTTTCATACGAAAGATTGGTTGTAAACCTGAAATCTTTCATGAATTTTACTTCAGCATAAGTTCTTGTTATCAGGTCACTGGATTTTTTTACATCCGTGTCCTCATCTAACATAGTAAGAATATTCGTTGAACTGTAGGCCGTATTTGTCAGGCCTAATGGAGACCAGGTGTCACCTGCAAGAACATGTACTTTCTTTTCACCGTTTTGATAGATATAGTTCCCGCTTTGATCTCTGGCATACAACTGAGTCAATGGGTTCTGACCATTTACAAAACGGAAAGGATTGGCATTACCTGATCCTGGATTACGACCAAAACGGGTAGCAGGAGATTGTGTTGAGCGATTTGAATAAGCAATATTAGTTCCAATCTTTAACCAGTCGTACAGTTGTGCGTTAACATTGGAACGCCCGCTATAACGTGAAAAACTGGAACCCCTGATATAAGAAGGATCTTCCAAATAACCTAACGACATGAAATAATCTACCTTATCGGTACCTCCAGTTGCGGAAACATTGTATTCCTGACGTAATTTGTTCTCAAACAAGTATTTATCGTAGTTGTCGTCGTAAAGCAAATTTGCACTCGGATTAAGCTGTCCATCGGTATTTACGAGATAAGCACCCGACATGGTAGAACCTGCAGTTGCACCTGAACCTGTTTTGGTATAGACTGCACCTGGAACATTATACAACATCCAGTTATCTAACGAATTACGAGAAAATACGGTAGCAGATCCTGTATAATCGAATAAATGAGCACTGGCAAATGTTGCAGCGGCATCGTGAGTAACATTAGGCGTTTGAACATTCGTTGTATAATTTTTAGACATTCCTGATCCTGCAACACCATAACGATAAGAATTATAAATAGCTTGCCACGCATATTCATAAATATCTTCAGGGTTGGAAATCTTGTCGTATTTGTATGGGCCAATCTGATTAACTCCCCAACGCCCTTCAAAAGAGATTTTTGTTTTCCCTTTAGACCCTTTCTTTGTAGTAATCAGAACAACACCATTGGCTCCACGTGAGCCGTACATGGCAGTAGAAGCGGCATCTTTTAAAACGGTGATGCTCTCAATATCTTTTGGATTGATTGTTGACAATGGGTTATCATTTTGAGCAGGCACATTATCAACAATTACCAAGGCGTTCGAATTGTTCTGACTGGCAGTACCCAGACCACGTACGCGGATACCCATATCCAATCCCGGTTGACCGTCAACTGAGGATACTTGCAAACCTGCAACCGCACCTTCCAAAGCACGGGTAACTGTTGAGTTTGCTTGTGTAGAAATAAGTTTGGAATCAACAGTGCTGATGGCACCGGTCAAATCTTTCTTCTTGACCGTTCCATAGGCAACAGCAACTACCTCTTCCAAGTCAATAGTTTCGTCCTCCAACTTTACATTAATTGTACTTTTTCCTGCTACCACAACTTCCTGCGTTTTCATTCCCACAAAAGAAAATCTCAAAGTAGCATTATCAGATATACCATCAAGTGAGTAATTTCCATTTGTATCAGTTATAACACCTGATGTAGTACCTTTTACAACCACAGAAGCACCAGGCAACGATGTACCAGTCTGATCGGTAACTTTACCTGTAACTTTTTTGCTCTGCTGTTGTCCTGATGAAATGTCGTCCGAAGAAAGGACAATCTGCCTGTCAACCACAGCATAAGCAACAACATCAGAAATCATAGTGCTGACTCCGGCATTTTGCGAGTAAGAATCTACCGCAAAGATCTTATTTTCAATTAAAAGCATGATGAATAATATCATCACCATAAAGACTAATGATTTACCGACCCATTTTATTAATGAAGGTCGATTGGAGCATAGTTTTAGTTTCATAAAATTTGTAATGTTTTAATTATCAATAATTTAACTTGCACTTTTCGATCTTTGCAGATGAAAAGGTTTGTGAATTTCAAAGAGAAGAATCTTTATCTATTTGAATTTCAGCATTTAATAAAAAAAGTAATTTTTCCATAGGCAATAGAATTTTATTATTTATTATTTATCTCAAATAACAAGAACCATATATTTTTGATTTTGTAAATATAGTAAAATGAAAACTAAATAAAGTTAAAATAAATAACTTTTCTTAATGATATAAATCATACTTTTTACTGACAAGAATTAAACTTCACCTTATTACAATTAACTCATGTTTCAATATTGATTATACAAAAAAAAAGCTGAACAAATGTTGTTCAGCAATTTATAGAGCCTTTATGGCATTATAAGTATCATATATTTCTTTGAGATGCCTTTTTTTAGCCTCTTTTAGTGTTTAAGATATTTATCAAAAAATTGATCCTGCTCCCATAGCAGATGTAAAATATTCTCCTTAGCAACATAACTATGTGCCTCTTTTGGAAGTAAAACCATTCGGGCCGGAGCTCCAAGTCCTTTTAATGCCTGAAAATATCGCTCGGTCTGAAGGGTAAACGTTCCGGGATTGTTGTCAGCTTCACCGTGTACCAGAAGTAAAGGGGTTTTCATTTTATCAGCATTCATAAATGGAGACATAGTATTGTAAACATCAGGCGACTCCCAGTAGTTACGTTGCTCACTTTGGAAACCAAATGGAGTCAATGTTCGGTTATAAGCCCCGCTTCGTGCAATACCACAAGCAAAAAGATTGCAGTGGGTCAGCAAATTGGCAGTCATAAATGCACCATAAGAATGACCACCGACAGCTACTTTTTTACGATCAATATACCCCAACGAATCAACAGCATCAATTGCAGCTTCGGCATTCGCAACCAACTGACTGATGAAACTATCGTTAGGCTCGGTTTTACCTTCTCCTATTATC
>CAILKW010000820.1 GCA_903834845.1 uncultured Bacteroidia bacterium
AAAACAACCAGTGCCTAACAACAGCTCATACGCAATGCGGGTTTCAGAGGTTTTGCAAGTTCAGTTCTCGCAGGCAAGTTTTGTCTCGGTTGATACAGACGTAGCCACGAAATCCCGCACTGCGCATAGCTGCGACCGTTGTGTGTAAGTTTAAAAAGAGACAACTCAACGACAGAGAATGATTTGTGTGAGAAAGAGAAATGTGGTAAATTTGGAAAAATTATCGAATATTTAAAAAACATAATTATGAGTGACAAAGAAATGGATAAAGAGGACGAAAAATTAAAATTGTTTATTGTTAATTATGAAAAGGCAATTGATGATTTATACACAAACGACTTTAAAATATGGAGAACTCCCGATGAACTAATTGGTGTGACTGGCACTACTATGACACAATTAACAAATGTTATAGAAAACTCTAATGAATTTTTGAAAAATTCTAAGGGTGAAATCACATATAAAAAGAAGTATAAAAAGAAAGAAAAATTTATAAAAAAAGTAAATGACACACTTAATGGATATATTGAATAAAGTTTGTTCTGATTACAGACTGTATCTAACTATTTTTGGTAGTTTAACTTATTTAGCAATATATTATGTTGACTATTTGAAAAATGATAAGACTAATAGAGTCCCTATTGAATTTACAACAATGTTAATTATGTTTTTCTCATATATTATGTTGGGAGTTTTTTCATATATTGCCTTTTACGAAGACATTCAAAAAGCACAAAATAAAACTATAATATTATTAGGATTTTCTTCATATTATTTTGTTAGCAAATTGAGACAAAAATATTCTGGAAAAAAACCATAAAACAATAAATAAAAACTCTACACACAACAACAAGTTTGTGTCAGTGTTGGTTTCGGTGGTTTATTTAACATTTGTGGTTCTAATTAACATTATCTTATATTGACAGGAAAGTTCTTCTAAATCCAACACCGAACACAAACTTGCAGACGTTGGCAGCAAGCTAAATAAATATGACAACTTGGTTGATAATAATATTCGGACTATGGACTTATCCTGTGATAAGTTTAATTTTACTATGGTTAACAAAAAAGAAACCTGATAGAAGAAAACAAATCTTTTATTCATTATCAATTATGACAGTTTTGGCTTTTTTAGGAATGGCAACACATATCTCGACAACTTTATCTGAACTTGATTGGTTAATTCTTTCTTCTTTTTACTTTACAGTTTCGTTTGCTTTATTATGGACTCAATTTCAGACAAGAAAGGTTATAAAAATATTTGGTGCATTTTTAATATTTTTCGTGCTTGGTGTTGGATATTTATCTGGAACTGTTGGTGCTTTGGGTGTTGGATTTATTATAGGGAATTATGAGACAGCTTATGAGAAATGGTATGATGACGGTATTATTTACAAAGAGACTTCTATTGGAAATGCAATTTCTGATGTGAGAGGGAAAAAAGTAGAAATCTATAAAACATTAAAATGGTTTCCTTTTATTGAGTGGAGAGTGAAAAATAAAGAATATTACTCGTCAGTCACTTATTTGACAACTCCTTTGACAGTAGATTGCAAACCTGACAAAGAAGAAATTATTTTGACTGCAAAGTACGACAGAGACAAGGGGAATAAACAAGAAATGTGGACAGATACTTTAAGAATAAAATAAATAAAGCCAGCTGCCAACAAAAATTTTGTGCCAGTAAGGGTTTGGTGCTGATTGAAAGTTAAACGAAATTAAATAAATTTATCACGCCGAAAGTTGAAGTGCTGTTTAAGCCCTTACCGGCACAAACTTTCGACCGTTAGCCGTCACCCTAAAAAAACAGACACGAGAAAAAAATCGTTGAAAAAGATGTATTTTCAGAAAAATAAACTATATTTGCCAAATAATGTCAAGACTAAATTATGTCAACAATCTTTGGTAATAAAATAAGAATGCTTCGAGAGGACAAACAAATCCCTCAAAGACAATTAGCTGCTGCGTTGGAAATAGACACTGCTACATATTGTAAAATTGAAAAAGGAGACAGACGTGCAAAAAGGGAACAAGTTACTGTTCTTGCGGTCTTGCTTGAAGTTAACTCAATAGACTTACTTCGTTTGTGGTCGGCAGACAAAGTTTATGAAATAATTGCTGAAGAAGAAGAAGCAACACAAATTTTAAATTTAGTTGCAGACAGCATTGCAGAGTATAAACAAAAAACTGCCAAAATATGAAACCACTTGTAAAATACAGAGGAGGAAAATCAAAGGAAATCCCTCATTTAACTAAGCATATTCCACAATATAATGGACGATATATTGAGCCATTTTTTGGAGGTGGGGCGTTATTCTTCCATTTAGAACCTAAAAGAGCAATTATAAACGACATTAACTCAAAACTAATAGCATTTTATTTAGGAGTAAAAGACAACTTTGAAACTCTAAAAACTGAACTATCTGAAATTGAAAAACTTTATGTTGTTAATCGCCGAAAGTTTGAAGAACTAAAAAGCAAAACTCCTGACGAACGAGTAGATGATGAAAACGAGCCCATTTACTATCAAATAAGGGATATGTTCAACGATTTGACCGAAAAAAAAATATTCTGATGCCTTGCTCTATTTCTTCATTAACAAAACAGCGTATTCAGGCATGATACGCTATAATGCTAAAGGCGAATTTAATGTTCCATATGGACGATATGCCAATATGTATACTGCTCTCAACTAAAAAGTATGATAAAGGTAGAAGCGATACAAAAAATAATGGAAGATAATCACGGAACTGCTAGTTTAGAGATTATCTATGATAATATTGAAAAATATTACCCTACTGCAAAAAGATCTCACGAGTGGGAAGCAGGAATTAGAGGTGTTCTTTATCGTGAGATAAGAAATAACAAACGTTTCAAGAAAATTGGATTAAGTATTTATGCTTTAAAAAACTACGTTGAAGAAGCAAAACCTCAGAAAGAAGATACTGTTAGAATGCACGCCTATATAGAAGGAATTTGTATTGAAATTGGCAACTTCAAGAATTTTCACACATATACAGCAGACCCTTCTGCTCTTTACCGGGATAATTTGAATTTACAAAATATTGCCTCAATGAATGCAGTGCCACAGTTTTCTTACAATGAAATTGTTCAAGAAGTAAAGAGAATGGATGTAATTTGGTTTAATCCAAAGGGATTATGTTTTCCTCAAAAAATTTTTGAAGTTGTAGATAGTATAGGAACACTTAATGGAGCATTCAATAGGTGTTTACAATTGAAAAACTTTAGGACTGAGTTTTTTATAGTTGCTCCTGAACAACACAGAAGTAAATTTAACCAAACAATGAACTTCGAATCTTATAGAGAGAGCAATGAAAAATTCAAGTTTATAAATTATGATGAAATCATTGAACTTTATGAAAATGCTTCAAGGGTTAATAAAATAGAAAGCAAAATATTTTAATATGAGTGAAAAACTTGAAATATTTTACACCTTTTGGCAACAATTAGAGCCCTATGAAGAAAGGTGTAACCGGAAAATAACAATGTAGTGTTTTCGGAAAATAGCAATGTAGTACTTTCAGAAAATAGTGATGTATGATTTTGGGTTTGACGATGGCCCCCGGGGGCAATCGTCAAACCCAAAATACCAGAAATTTTGTTCATCGGTTATATTAAAATTTTAACCGATATGATAAACAAGTATGTAAATAACTGGATCATGTATCAAGAAATTCAAAACTTAAAAAAACTTGGGTTTAGCAATGCCAGAATAGCCCAACGCCTTGTAATGGATGCTCGCACAGTTGGCAAGTATGTATCGATGGATGAGTCACAATACGAGCAATTTCTCACTCTGGTTTGTCAGCGAAGCAAATCTCTGGAAGCGTATGAAACATTCG
>CAILKW010000821.1 GCA_903834845.1 uncultured Bacteroidia bacterium
CCTGCCAGATTAAAAAGCAAAGATGAACCCGGTATGTGGGGTTCAATAAATTTTGTGTACCTTTCGTCAGTCAGGTTGATAAAAGTGGCAACTGGAGCAAAAGCGTGTTTAAACCAATCAAGGGTGAGTGTTGGTTTAAGGGCTTTGATATTGCCCGCAAACCAGTCTCCAGTATATCCGTAGTTATTAGCGAGATAACAAAACGCCAACACACCAGCAATGGAAGGTTCGCTGCGAAGCCACTCAGTTTCAAGCTGCATCCAATAAGCCTGAAGCTCCCAATTTTGTTCGGGGGTAGAATTTATCCCGAGATAATAATCATAAACATCTACTGTCAATTTACTTGGCATTCCATTGCGCCACAGCCAAATCCATCCATATTCGTTTACAAGCTGAGCAGAGCTTGATTCTTGAATATTCCTTAGAATTCCAGGTTTAAAATCAAGGTTTCCTAACGGATAAAAGTTTTTGTTTGATCCGGGTTGTTTACTGCTAATACGTCCCTGATAAGGGTGAGGTTCATCCATCTCATCCAATGTCATTTTATCGCCCGACATATATCCTGCATCCCAAACTCGGGTAGGATCAAGTTTTTTCAATTCGGGTATCAGCGTATTTCCAATGTAATCGTCCCAGTTTTCGTTGATGGCATCCCATATCGCAATGCTTGGATGGTTTCCGTCTGACCATACCCAGTCGGTATATTCCTTGCGTATCTGTTCATCCCATCCATGATTTTGCCAGTACAACCATTCGTTTTGAAACATTAACCCATATTCATCTGCTATATCGTACCAAAAATCGGGAGCAATACCAACACAAATCCTCATCATGTTCCAATTGAGTTGTTTAGGATAGTCAACCAACAGTTTTTTTACCCATTCTTTGTCCCAGACAAGGTTGCTGCAGTCGGGATCTTCAAAAAAGCGTTGCAGGGTAACATTGGTTCCACGTAAGATTATCTTTTCTCCGTTGAGGTAAAAGAACTTTCCTTTCCGCGTAAAGTCGCGCATTCCGAATTGTTTGGTTATTTGATCTGAAAAGCCTTTATCTGTTTTCAACGTTACCTTTGCCTGATAGAGGAATGGCTTGTCCGGTATCCAGTTAGTGAAATCTTTTATCGGAATTTCGAGCATGGCTTCTGATATATTGTCACGTTTAGACGCGAACCGAACACTTTTAGCTGCAACAACTTTAGCTGTAAGTTTTTCAACAATTGAAATATCTAATGTAACTGAATCATTCATGGCATCACCATAAAAAATCTGTGCAGGACTTAAATTTCTGATCTGCGCCTTTATAGTAACTTTTTTACCGGCAACCGATGGTAAAACCAACAAGCGGTGAATCCGTAATCTTCCGGTAAATGAAATCAGTACATCGTCCCATATTCCGGGAAGATAATGTTCTTTCTCTTTATCAGTTCCGCCTGCTGCTTCGCTTGGCAGCCAAACCCGATCACCGACTCTAATAAGGATTTCGTTTTCTTCGCCATATTTTACAGCGTTGGTTATAGGAAATTCTATCGGAGTGTAACAGGACATTGAGGTTCCCATTTCTATACCATTCACATAAACAGAAGTTACATACTGACTTTTTTTAATTGTGATCGTCCCTTCTTTACCTTCTAATTCTTTGGGGATAAAAATGGATTTCCGATACCAGCTATATCTCGGAGTGTAATCAATGTTATAAAGGTTGTGCTGTTCTTTCGCTACCACTTTATCTGCACGTTTGAAAAATTTGTCATAATCTTCAATTTTGGGTTCTGCCAGATGAACAAGACCCGGAACCGGAATAGTGCGCGTGAATTTAACCGGAGGGAAAGCGCTCAAAGTCTGGTCAAATTGCCATATTCCATTTAAATCAATAATCTGACGAATAGACTGTTGTGCTTTGGAGAAATTTATTCCGAACAGCAAGAGTAATAGTACTATGTAAATTTTCATCTAAAAAAAATTTGATATATGAATAATGTTTGAAATGTTTTTTTCAAGATTTGAATTAATTACTTTATTTCTTACAAAAGTATTGTGTTCTTTGCAAAATAGAGCTTGCTAAAAACAATCCGTTAAATAAAAAATTGAAAATGACAGATACATCTGTCATTTTATTACCAAATTTGTCGAATGAATAAGACAAAATGGAAAAATCATCTCTAATTTTTGACTTATCGATAATTTCTCAAAACTATTCTGTTAGTATGTCACAGGGTTCATCCAAACTAACTGTTTTTCAATATTATCGCTTAGCTTGTATTGCCTTATGTGTTTTGCCAGGGTTTCTCCGATGATCTCAATTTTATTCAAATCGCCAACACCCATTCCTGTCTGGTTGCAGAAATTAAGATAACCAACCTTTGCAAAATCTATTCCCATCAGCTCAATACCCACACGGTCAGCGGCCAGCCAGTCAGTACTGACCACACAAACACGGTGATCAACAGGGGTTCCACTATTAGGCCCGTTTCCTTCCATACCTTCAAACCCATCAATCAAGGCAAGATTGGGGTGCAATTGCTTTGATAGTTCGTACAGGTTAAAGTTAATTCCTCTGAATCCACTTCCATGTCCAATTGATTTATCGCTTTTTGATCCGGCTTTACGTTGGGAAGTCCACGTGAACCCGGCATCTTTAATTGGTGCACCAAAGACAATATTTTTTAAAGACAGCGTGGCCAGAACTCTGTCGTGTGTTTTCATTCTCGCTACAGAAACGATATAGGAATCGGGATTCAACAACACACTTGACATACGCATTGGATGTGGTCTGAAATCTTTTTCGTCAAATACATGTAAAAGGCTGTAAGGTTGCTGATCGAGGTCAACCAACTTTACCGGATATTTATTTATCAACCGAAAATAACCATAATTGTCAAAACCATCCAAAGTCGCACCGTTTGCGCATGATTCGGCAATTATTACATTGTCAAGTTTTTTTATAGACTTCAGGAATTCAAGAATTCCTTCGAGAGTATCAACATGGGTAGAAGTTAACGGAACATTGTTCAATACGTTGTTTGGTTTAAGTACTACCTGACGATTTCCGATTGCGTGTCGAATCTCTTTTGCAAATGGTTGCAGTGCCCGAAATGCGAGGTCAGCGCGGTTGTCGCCGGTGGTGAGCGCGACAGAAGCCTCTTTCTTAATCGGTTCATCCGAATTACCAAAGGCATATAATGTTGGTATTGTGGATGCTGCAACGGTGCCAAGTACTGAAGTTTTGATAAAATTCCGTCTATTAAGTGCGCTCATAATTTGTAGTTTATTTGAGTGTCGAACATACGGAAAATATTCGGATAAAATAGGCTGATTAATCAAAAAAAAACACCTGCACATTGATTGAGCAGGTGAAATTTCTTTTATCAGAAAAATAGCAGACTAATTTGCGGCTATATCGTAAACCATAAGCGAGGTGCCATGCCTTACATAAAGCTTTTTGTCTTTTATAACCAGATGTGCCCAGTGTGGATTTGTGCCAAAAGGAACCGGAAATGAGCTGATAATATTAATTCCGTCTGCTTTTGGCTCTGCCAGAGAAACTTTACCAGATTCACTGTAAATATATAATAAACCGTTGTTTGCGATAATATTGGCTGGAGCCAGATCACTGATTGCGAATATTTCGGAACCTGTTTTCCAGTCGAGACAGAAAAACTTCCTGTTTCTGTCACCTGTTCCATATATCCGGCCGTCAAGAACTACGACACCCCCCATTTTGGGATCATAAATGTTTTTCCATTTTTCAGTTACGCTGCTTCCATCGTCTGACAACTGAAGCATCACACCGCCTTTTCCATATCCGGTGGTACAGTACAGGTAGCCGTCAATATAAATTGGAGTGTTAGGATGCACATTTGTTTTGTTGATGTGTTCAAACTTCCAGAGCAAGTTACCTGTTGCTGCATCAAAACCGCAGATTGATTTTTCCATCATGGTAACTATGATTTTTTTGTTCTTATGATTTATCACAATTGGTGAAGCATAAGCCGAAGTTTCGCCGTTACCTTTGCTTTTCCAGATCAGTTTTCCAGTATTTATATCCAGAGCAACTATGCTTGCTTTATTTCCTCCGGGTGTGCAATACAACACATTACCATCGAACAGGAGATTCTCAGTTAATCCCCACTCAATATTTTTTGCACCGTACTCTGCATCCATGTCTAATGACCAGACAGTTTGTCCGTTTGAACAATTCAGGCAAAGAAGTTGACCATAAGCACTGAATATATATAATTTATCCTTTACTACAAGTGGTGTTGACCTTACACCATTATGGCTCTCGGCCCATTCTTTGCCATATTCCTTTTTCCATAATAGTTTGCCTGTCAGATCAAAAGAAAAGACAAAGCCCTTCCCATCAATCATGCCTGTGGTATAAACTCCCGTGGATGTTACAGCGGCAGAGGTATGACCATCGCCAAGTTCATCAAAATGCCACAACAGTTTTGGTCCGGCATCCGGCCACTTTTTTAATAATCCGGTTTCATTGTAAATACCGTCACGGTTTGAACCACGCCATTGAGCAATATCCTGTGCATTTAAACCAATGCAAATCAGTGACATCAGAATTGAAAAGAATAATTTCCGCATAAAAAGTCTTTTTTAAAAGTTTTGAAATTTCTCAAAAATAAATTAAAATTTTGAATTCCAAACGTTCAATATTATTATTTGCATGAAGCGAAATTATTTTAGTTTGGAATTAGCTTATAACAAATAAGTTGCTGCAAATAGCGAAGATATAGTTTGCCATTGGCTACTATTGGAACAGTCCAGGCAGGGCTTTTTACATCCGAAATAGCAGCCTTGATTTCACCAACCTTTTTAAAACCGGATGGATCGGGATTTAATAGAAACAGGTTTCCTTTTAAATTCTGGCAAATAAGGTAGCCATCAACAAAGGTGGTTGTTCCCTGACCAATCAGATCAGTACTCCACATTTCTTTACCGGTTGACAACTCGAGACATTTGAATTGACCCACATTTCGCATACTTTCGCCCGAATATCCATAAATATATCCATTGATTAGAATTGGATCCGAGTGTTGTGCTTCCATAGCGTTGTTTTTCCAAAGTACCGAATACCCGCTTTTAGTCACTTTAAGTGCCTCACAACCCATACCGTACCCGGATGTATGAAAAATAATGTCGTTATAAACTATTGGAGTTGTAGCATTTACTCCGTACTTGGTCGACCAGGAGGCAGTCCATAGCACTTTCCCATCCGAAGGATTAAGGCACGAAAGACCATTACTGTGATAAACAAGAAGCTTAACTTCATCCTCAATTTTCATTGTTATTGTGGCTGAGTAACCAACTTCGCCTTCCATAGATTTCCAGCGAACCTTACCTGTTACTTTATCATAAGCGATCACTAAGGCGTTTCCACCTCCCTGAACAATCACTTTGTCATCGTAAACAAGCGGTGTTGTCGAAAAGCCCCACGAAGGTTCAACGCCACCCTCATCCTTTACATTTTTTTTCCAAAGTAGTTTCCCATCTTCGAGGTTCCAGCAAACCAAATCACCACTACGGCCAAAAGTATAAACCCGATCTTCGTTAATAAAAGGAGTAGCCCGTGGGCCAGGTCCATGACTCGTTTCTGCCTTAGCCTCATAATTACCCGACCATATCAGTTCACCATTATCAGAATTGATACAAAATACTAAATCATTTATTTTATCCCGTCCGGGTACTATTAACCTATTACCCTGAACAACTGGTGATGACCACGAAGCAGTTGAATTATCCTGACATAAGAAATTAACTTCCCAATTTTTTTCCAGACCCTTCGACCAATCAGTAATGATTCCTTTTCCTAAGCTTTTCCCTTCAAAATCAGGACCTCTCCAATTTGGCCAATCGGCAACCCCTTTTGTAAGAGGAGGTAATGAGGCAATTTTAGCAGGGATATTTTCCTGTTTTCCGGATAAACCTTCGCTTCCCATTACTATTTTATACATTTGATACCCGAAATAAACCACGAATACTACTACTATTGAAACGATAATCAGAATAATTTTAACATATTTTTTCATGCAAATAACTTAAACAGTTGATAATAAAAACAAACACTACTTTTAAAATGACAAAAATAATAAGACTCCGGTATTTAAAGCATAATGTGAAAATAATATTTAGTAGAAAACAGGAACAAGTAGATTATTTTATTAAGTTCAGGTGTAATAATATACTACTATCACTCATCTTACCACAAAATGATTCGACCGGATAAAGAGCTTATGGGAAAATTTTGTCATTTGAGAAACAGTTGAAATTAGTCCGTTAGATAATTTGGATATTTGTAACAACAGTTTACCTTTGTTACAATATTGCGGTAATTACGAAGAAATTATTGACGATGGAAACAGACAGCAAAAATTTAGGACATTTGCCAAGGGGTTTTACTACTTTGAATATGGATGCATTATTAAATGTATTCAGGAATGATTATATCGGAAATAACCACGATAATGGTTGTTACGCAATCGTTAGCTGCAAATTTAAGCAGTGAAAAATAACTGAATAATAAATATGAACTAAAAAGAAAATTTGATTTATGATTGATTACGGCTTAAAAGATAAAGTAGTACTTATAACAGGAACTAACAACCCAAAAGGGATTGGTGCGACAATGTCACTACTTTATGCTGAGCATGGTGCAAAGGTTGCAATGGTTTATAAAAAAATGGATTTTGAGTATAATGAAAAATTAGCAATAGGCGATTGTGTTGATTCTTATTTCAAAGCATTATCTATGGATTGCTCAGAAGTAGAGAAAGCTATTTCAAAGATTACAAAAGATTATATTATTATTGAATCAGACATTTCCATTGCAAATAATATTGTTGACATTTATGATAAAATCGAATCTACACTTGGCAAGGTAAATATCCTTATTAATAACGCAGCAGGATATCCAGTTCAAGATAGCATATTC
>CAILKW010000822.1 GCA_903834845.1 uncultured Bacteroidia bacterium
AGTAACTGAGGCGGTTATTACCGTTCCCGCATATTTTAACGATTCACAACGTCAGGCAACAAAAGAAGCCGGAGAAATAGCAGGTTTAAAAGTACGGCGTATCATCAATGAACCAACAGCTGCATCATTGGCTTATGGTCTTGATAAGATGCATAAAGACATGAAAATAGCCGTTTTTGATCTGGGCGGCGGAACTTTCGATATTTCGATTCTTGAGCTTGGCGAAGGCGTTTTCGAGGTTAAATCTACCGATGGTGATACTCATCTTGGAGGCGATGACTTCGATCAGGTGATTGTGGACTGGCTGACGGATGAATTTAAAAGGGACGAAGGTGTTGATCTTCACAAAGATGCAATGGCACTACAGCGTTTGAAAGAGGCTGCAGAAAAGGCAAAAATAGAACTTTCCAGTTCAACCCAAACGGAAATCAATCTGCCGTATATTATGCCTGTAAACGGGATACCAAAACACCTTGTTAAGACTCTTACGCGAGCCAAATTTGAACAACTGGCAGACAAGCTGATCAATGCAACAATGGAGCCTTGCCGTAAAGCTTTACAAAATGCAGGTATGACCATTAAAGATATTGATGAAGTAATTCTTGTTGGAGGCTCTACCAGAATTCCTGCTATTCAGGAAAAAGTTCAAAATCTGTTTGGGAAAGTACCGTCTAAAGGGGTGAATCCTGACGAAGTTGTGGCTGTAGGTGCTGCTATTCAGGGTGGTGTACTCTCAGGCGAGGTAAAAGATGTTTTATTGCTCGATGTTACCCCGCTTTCTCTCGGAATTGAAACTATGGGTGGAGTAATGACAAGATTAATCGAAGCCAATACGACAATTCCAACAAAAAAAGCTGAAACTTTTACTACGGCTTCAGATAATCAGCCCTCAGTAGAGATACATGTCCTTCAAGGAGAAAGACCAATGGCAGCCGGTAATAAAACAATAGGTAAATTCCATCTTGACGGACTACCACCTTCGCAACGTGGTGTTCCTCAAATTGAAGTTGCTTTCGATATTGATGCAAACGGGATTCTTCACGTAACCGCAAAAGATAAAGCAACAAATAAAGAACAGTCAATCAGAATTGAAGCATCAACGGGGCTTACTGATGCCGAAATCAGAAGAATGAGAGATGAGGCTGCAGCAAATGCTGAAGCCGATCAACAGGCAAAAGAAAAGGTTGAAAAACTAAATCATGCCGACAGTCTGATCTTCCAAACAGAGAAACAACTTAAAGAGTTTGGTGACAAGCTTCCCGCTGATAAAAAAGGTCCAATCGAAACAGCTTTGAGCAAACTGAAAGATGCCTATAAAGCTCACGATTTGAATGGTATAGATTCTGCAACTGCCGAATTGAACGCAGTTTTTCAAGCAGCCTCTCAAGAGATGTATAATGCATCAAGTGCACAGCAAGGTCATGCAGGTCAAGCCGGACCTCAGGGTGGTGGCCAAAGCTCACAGCAGCAACCAGGATCAAAAGGAAATGGCGAAGTAACTGATGTTGATTTTGAGGAAGTGAAATAGTTTCCGGCACAACAAGATTCTAAATATAAAACCGCTGTAATATATACATTTACAGCGGTTTTTTATTTATTACATAAATTGAAAACCGAGATAACCCGCATTTCAAAAAAGGAAGCGTTCATATTTATCTTTTCACAGAATTAATTGTCCTAAACCCTATTAGCTTGTCGTATCGTGAGGAGAATCCCCGATAATATACAAAAAGCTGATAATCGTTTTCTGTTTCTACATGACTTCCTTCAAGCAGAGTGTTATCAATTACTTTTCCTTTGTTTTCTATGTAAACATACTGATAGTCGTAAAAACCCTGTTTTAATAAAAGCTCAGACTCATAAATCTTTAATTCGGGATTCCATTTCATTTTATTGACAGGCTGGCAATTCCAGTCTGTTAATCCACCGAAGACGTATATTTCACCTCCTAACAATGGCTCAGGCATCTGAAGCGAGAAATGGGTAATAATATAATCTGATTCAAGGTCTGAATCTGATACACGGTTGTTTTTTATCAAATAACGTCCATTAATGTCGCTTTCAGATCGGTAATTGCCCTCCCCGCGAATTTGATCTGTTAGCAAAGTAACATGATAGAATGGATTGACAAACTCTATATTCGATACCCCAAATCCGTTAATCCTGAGGTTTTTAGTATCGAAATTTCTAAATTCATTTCCACCCGCGAATACATTCTCACGGCTTAGATCATAACTGAGTTGGTTTTCTCTGACAAACAGTGGTTTAAGGTTTCTTATGCAATTATCAGCCCTTGAGTTTTGCATTAAAACAACTTTTACTTCATTGCGCGGATCCTGAATGCCAAGCCGGGTATATTTAATTTCAAAATCAATCTCCTGATCACGTCCTTTGAAACCTTCAAAAGTTGATTTTTTAACCTCACCAATTATATCCGTTAATGGCTCAACGACATAAAATCGCCGGGTTAGGATTGGAGTCGCCCGGTTACCTTCCTCAAACACCGACACAAGATAATTACCGGAAACAAGAATCTTAATCTGTTCGTTAGGAAGAGCTAAAAGGAAATTTGTATATTTTACCATTGTATTAATGGATACAGCATAATCGCTGACCGGATTCTCGATAAAACCTTCCATATATTCCGACAGCAAGAGCCTCGATTGATACCATTCGGCATCACAATGAGTTATTGTGTAATAAAAATTGCTTCCGGCTTCCGTCAACTCATCAAATTTCAGAATCAGTCGCTGGTCACTTCCAAGCTCAATAACAGGCTGCGAAAAATCCCAACCTTCGCGAAAAAACTGAACAGACCGAATATTTTCCCTGTAAATACCATCCACAAGAGGAGTAGAAGCACCGTATAATGATGCCTGTCCTGCGATTATAAAAATCATTAACTGTGCCAAAATGAACGCACTAAAATTCAGGTTATTAACCCATTGAGAAAATCTGTTGGACATAAAAATAAGATTAAAAAAGTTTTTGACATCAGAATAAAGTTAAATCTTTGTTAAATCTTTAAAACGATTTTGTAAATAATTGAACTATTGTGCTTTGTCTTAAAAAAGAAGTTAATACTTTAATTGTGAATGAAAGTATGAATACCTATTTTTGCGGTCAAAATTAATACCAAAAGTTATAATGTCAAAAGTTATCAAGCTAAAGAAAGGTTTTGATATCCAGATTAAAGGCGAACCTGTTAATAATCTGGAACATATAAGCAAGCCTGAGACCTTTGCCATCAAACCCTCCGATTTTCACGGACTCATCCCCAAACTGACAGTAAAAGTTGGAGATAAAGTAAAAGCCGGAACACCTTTGTTTTTTGATAAATACCAACCCGAAGTTCAGTATGTATCTCCGGTAAGCGGTGAAGTGGCAGCCATAAACAGAGGTGAACGTCGGGTGATATTGGAGGTGGTTGTGAAGGCAGAAAGAGAAAACATCTCAGAGGAATTTCTAAAGGAAAATCCTCAAAATCTCAGCAGTGATGCAATCAGAGCAGAGTTATTAAAATCAGGACTATGGCCTGCCATAAAATCCAGACCTTTTGGTATTGTTGCGCGACCAACAGATCAGCCAAAGGCGATTTTTATTTCTGGTTTCGACAGTTCTCCCCTTGCCCCAGACTATGAATTTGTTTTCAAAGATGAAGCAATAGCCTGGCAAACAGGAATTAATGCGTTAATTAAACTAACTACCGGTAAAGTACATTTAGGGTTATATGCAAAAAAAGAAAATAAAATATTTTCGCAAACGAAAGATGTAGATATTACCTTGTTTAACGGGGCGCATCCTGCCGGGAATGTAGGTATACAAATTCATGCAGTTTCTCCGATAAACAAAGGAGATATTGTATGGACTGTACAACCACAGGACGTTATCATGATTGGACGGCTGTTTTTAACCGGGAAATACGATTCTTCAAGGATTATTGCTCTTGTCGGATCTGAAGTAAAAGAACCAAAGTACATCCAATTTTGGTTGGGCGGATCATTGTCCGGCTTACTCAAAGGGAGGCTTACAAAAGAAAATATCAGAATTATCAGTGGAAATGTCCTCACTGGAACAGCTGTCGAAACAACTGGTTTCCTTGGCTTTTACAATAATATGGTATCAGTGATTCCTGAAGGTAATTACTACGAAATGTTTGGATGGGCTTTACCAGG
The DNA here is from genome assembly GCA_903834845.1 of uncultured Bacteroidia bacterium. Lineage (GTDB taxonomy): Bacteria > Bacteroidota > Bacteroidia > Bacteroidales > Prolixibacteraceae > JAAFHB01. The sequence goes on from CAILKW010000822.1 coordinate 4,176, forward strand.
ATTTGGTAAATTCAGCCCCTCACGAACATTCTTTTCTTGGCTGTGGTCAAAGAAAAAAAAGTATATCCTTGATTCAAACACTCATGGCGAAGAACGCGCTTTTGTACTTTCGGATGAATACGACAGAGTACTTCCAATGGATATTTTACCTGTATATCTACTAAAGGCCATTCTGGCAAACGATATTGATAGCATGGAACAACTTGGTATTTATGAAGTAATTGAAGAAGATCTGGCACTTTGCGAATATATTTGTACTTCAAAAATAAAGGTTCAATCTGTTCTTCGTAAAGGAATTAACTCCATGATCAAGGAATTGGGTTAGTACCATTCCTTTTATTGAAATTAAAACTCAATTAATGAAAGCATTAAGAAATTGGTTCGATAAGCAAAAACCCAGTCTTGAAAAAGGAGGGAAATTTCATGTGTTCAAATCAGGACTCGGTGCAATCGAGACCTTCTTGTTTGTTCCGAATCACACAAATCAAAAGGGAACTCATATTCGCGATTACGTTGATCTGAAACGAACTATGACAGTTGTAATTGTTGCATTGATTCCTGCACTGCTATTCGGAATGTATAACGTTGGTTACCAGCATTTTATTGCCACCGGACTCCAAATATCCTTTTGGCCTGTTTTCTGGTATGGATTTATTAAGGTGTTTCCTATCGTAATAGTTTCGTATGCCGTTGGATTAGGAATCGAAATAGCAGCGGCGCAAATGCGGGGTCATCAGGTGAATGAAGGTTATCTTGTTACAGGAATGTTAATTCCGCTGGTCTTACCTGTCACTACTCCTCTTTGGATGATTGCTGTTGCAGTGGCCTTTTCGGTCGTTTTTGCGAAAGAAGTTTTTGGCGGTACAGGAATGAATATCTGGAATCCTGCTTTGGTTGCAAGAGCATTCCTTTTCTTTGCATATCCACAGCAAATGTCTGGTGATTCTGTCTGGATCAGTCTGGGAGGAAAAGCTGTAGTTGACGGTTTTTCAGGAGCTACACCACTTTCGCAAGCCGCTTCAGCTGCAGTAAAACCTATCGCTGAGGTCGCCTCAAATCACGGAATCTCCTATTCTCTTATGGACATGTTTCTGGGTTTTATCCCCGGTTCAATAGGTGAAACGTCAAAATTGGCAATAATGATAGGAGCTGTTATTTTGCTCTGGACAAGGGTAGGGAGCTGGAAAGTAATGCTTTCCACAGTTTTAGGAGGTTTATTCATGGGAACTATTCTGAATATTTTCGCAGTCAATTCGTACATGACTGTCCCTGCTTGGCAGCACCTGATTATGGGTGGATTTGCATTTGGTGCTGTATTTATGGTGACAGATCCCGTATCCGGTGCTCAAACCAGCTCCGGAAAATGGATTTACGGATTTATGGTTGGAGTATTTGGTCTATTGATACGAGTGGTAAACCCGGCCTATCCTGAAGGAATAATGCTCTCCATTCTGATTATGAACATGTTTGCCCCACTAATAGATTACTATGTTGTTCAGAACAATATAAAACGGAGGCTTAAACGCGCAATTGTTAAAGCATAAAACAAAAAAAATGGATACAAACGGAAATAAATATACCATTGTTTACGCTGCAGTGATGGTTATTGTAGTGGCAATCTTGCTCGCTATTGCAGCCACACAGCTTAAACCCTTTCAGGATGCAAATATCCTGATTGAAAAAAAACAGAATATTCTCAAATCAGTCAATATTGTTGCGGACTCAAAACAAGCTAATGAACTATTCAGCAATACTATAAAAGAGCTGTATATTGTCAATAGTAAAGGTGAAAAAGTTGAAGGTGAAGCTTTTAAAGTGGATCTTAAAGTAGAACATTCAAAGCCGATTGACCAGCGCAAACTTCCGGTGTATGTTGCAGATATGGGTGATAAAGGGAAAATCTTTATTATACCATTAAGAGGTGCCGGACTTTGGGGTCCTATTTGGGGATACATTGCACTTTCATCCGATATGAGCACAATTTTTGGTGCCAACTTCGATCACTCAGGTGAAACACCTGGATTGGGAGCTGAAATAAACACTGAAAAATTTCAAAAACCGTTTATCGGCAAAACAATTTTTGATCAGTCAGGCATGTTCACATCTATTACTGTTGCAAAAGTTGGCGAAAAGTCAGAACCGGCTCATAGTGTTGATGGTATTTCGGGGGGAACAATAACCAGTAAAGGACTGCAAAAGATGATTTATGATGATTTGGCAACTTATCAGGGATTCTTTAAAACATTAAAAAAGTAAGATATGAACGAAAAGGATACAATTTTTTCGAAGAAAAACCTAAAATTACTTACCGACCCGTTGAGTAATGCCAATCCAATTACAGTTTTGGTTCTTGGTATATGCTCAGCCCTTGCAGTTACTGCACAACTGAAACCAGCTGTGGTAATGTCACTGTCGGTTACTATTGTAACAGCATTTTCTAATCTGATTATCTCATTTCTTCGGAATACCATTCCCAACAGGATCCGTATAATCGTACAATTAGTTGTTGTTGCGGCATTGGTAATTTTAGTTGATCAAGTGCTTAAAGCATTTGTTTACGATGTTAGCAAGCAGTTATCAGTATTTGTAGGATTGATAATTACTAATTGTATACTGATGGGACGACTTGAGGCTTTTGCACTTGGAAACAAACCGTGGCCATCATTTTTAGACGGAATCGGTAATGGTGCCGGCTATGGATTAATATTGGTTGCAATAGCATTTATACGCGAACTGTCAGGTTCAGGATCACTTTGGGGATATAAACTCATTCCCGAGAGTTGGTATATTGCAAACGGTGGGTGGTATTCCAATAATGGCATGATGATTCTTCCTCCAATGGCACTTATAATTGTAGGTGTTATTATCTGGATTCAGAGAAGTAAAAAGCCAGAATTAATTGAAGATTAATTATTTAAATAAAATATTAAAGATATGGAAAATTATCTGAATCTTTTTATCAGGTCGGTCTTTCTGGAAAATATGGTTTTTGCCTTTTTCATCGGAATGTGTTCTTACCTTGCTGTATCAAAATCTGTTAAAACAGCTACCGGGCTTGGAATAGCTGTAATATTTGTTCAGGTAATTACTGTTCCGGTAAACTATTTGCTTGAGAATTATTTACTTAAGGAAGGAGCCTTAAAATGGTTAGGCGATAGTTATGCAGATGTTGATTTAAGCTTTTTGAGTTTCATCATGTATATTGCGGTAATTGCAGCTATGGTTCAATTGGTTGAAATGATTGTTGAGAAATTTGCTCCCGCGTTATACATAAGCTTGGGTATATTTCTCCCTTTGATAGCTGTTAACTGTGCTATTTTAGCCGGTTCACTGTTTATGCAACAAAAAGAGTTCATTAATATCGGTGAAGCAACAGTTTACGGCATTGGCTCAGGATCGGGCTGGTGCATTGCTATTATTTCGATTGCCGCAATCCGCGAAAAACTCAGATATTCCAACATTCCTGCACCTTTACGCGGGCTCGGAATCTCTTTCATCATTACCGGACTTATGGGATTGGCATTTATGGGCTTTATGGGTATTAAAGTGTAACCTCCACAAAGGTGTAACAGAGTAAATTTAATTAATAATGATCATATTAGCAACAACAACCACAATAATGATCGCCGGAGTGGTGATCTTCCTTCTGATCACACTGCTTCTGGTGGGAATTCTTCTTTATGTCAAGCAAAAGCTTACTCCCGGAGGAACAGTAATAATTGATATTAACAACGGGAAACTTGCTCTGGAGACCGAACCAGGCAATACTTTACTCGCAACACTTGGTAATAATAAAGTATTTCTTCCTTCTGCGTGTGGTGGCGGCGGAACCTGCGGAATGTGCCGCTGTCAGGTACATTCAGGTGCAGGATCCATACTTTCTACCGAAACCGGATTTTTCAACCGTAAGGAACAAGGAAATAATTGGCGGCTTGCTTGTCAGGTTAAAGTCAGGGAAAACATTTCCATGCATGTCCATCCCGAAGTTCTGGGGATAAAAAAGTGGGAATGTACTGTTGTTTCAAATGAAAATGTTGCCACTTATATTAAAGAATTCATAGTGAAACTGCCCGAAGGCGAAAACCTTGAATTTAAATCCGGGGGTTATATTCAAATTGATGTCCCTAAATGCGAAGTTGATTTCAAAGATTTTAATGTTAGCGATAATTATCGTCCCGAATGGGAAAAATACGGAATATTTGATCTTAAAATGAAGAATCCGGAATCAACTTTCCGTGCATATTCAATGGCAAATCATCCGGCTGAGGGTAATATTGTAATGCTTAACATCCGTATTGCAACACCTCCATTCGATCGTATTAACGGCGGCTTTTTGAAAGTCAATCCCGGAATCTGCTCCTCTTACATCTATTCCTTAAAACCCGGTGAAAAAATAGTCATTTCTGGTCCTTACGGAGAATTCTTCCTTAAAGACAACGACAACGAAATGATGTTTATTGGTGGCGGTGCAGGAATGGCCCCAATGCGTTCCCATTTATTCCATATTTTCCACACGCTAAAAGATCGGACAAAAAAGGTAACATTCTGGTATGGTGCACGTTCATGGAGTGAAGTATTCTATTATGAAGAGTTCTGCGCTATTGCAAAAGAGTTTCCGAATTTCAAATTCAATCTTGCACTTTCCGAAGCCAAACCTGAAGATAATTGGAATGGAATGAAAGGGTTCATTCATCAAGTGATCTATGATAATTACCTGCGCATGCACCAAGAACCTGAAGAGGTTGATTATTATATTTGCGGTCCGCCTATGATGAATACAGCGGTTACAAAAATGTTATACGATCTCGGAGTGCCTGACGAAAATGTTGCATTCGATGATTTCGGAGGATAATATCTTCATTAATAATTATTACTAAAAAACCTGCTCAATATAAAGGCAGGTTTTTTATCTTTGTATAAATGGTAAGATAATGAAAAAACTGATTTTTCTTTTCCCGGCAATTGCACTTTTCTTCAACCTTTTATTTGCACAAGAGTCAATTAATCAAATTGATGCAAAAGGTTATAAGCAAGGGAAATGGATTGGAAAATTTGCAAATGGAACTGTCCGTTACGAGGGTTCATTTACAGACAATAAACCTATGGGTGAATGGAAAAGATTTCATGAGAACGGTAAAATCAAAGCGCGTATTAACCATATTTCAGACACAGATAAGTCAGTAGCCGAACTGTTCGATAGTGATGGAATACGTTATGCAAAAGGGAATTACAAAGGCACGGCAAAAGACAGCACCTGGAATTATTACAATAATATCAGGTTGGTTGGTAAGGAAAACTACTCCGAGGGAATGAAAAATGGAAGATCACTAACTTTTTTCGAAAATGGTGTTCCTGCAACAGAATCAAATTGGACTAATAATTTATTAAACGGTGTAAGCCGGATTTTCTATCCTTCAGGTAGTAAAATGAACGAGATCATGTACACGAATGGAAAGCGTCATGGGCTAAACCTGATATATTACGAATCGGGGCAGATTCAAATAAAAGGTCAGTATATTAATGATCTATCTGATGGAATATGGAAGTTTTTTGATGCAAACGCAAAGATAAAATATGAATTAAGATATAATTCAGGGATTTTGTTAAATCCAGAAATTGTAGATAGCATTGAGTTAAATGAATTCAAGGCGTTCGATCGGGCAAGGGGCAGATTGAAAGATCCGGCTAACTTTAGCCAGAATCCAGAGGAGTATATAAGAAATTAGTGTTGTTTATTACTATTTGAATTTTGATACCAGCTAATTACAAGAGCTACAACCTGATTGTAATTCATCACACCCTCTTCTATATTGTTTGTTTTAAGATAAGCGTTGTTTGCTGCTGTTTGCACCTTATTGAGCGTTACATTTTGCAACCCTTGCCAATGCTTCCTTTGAAATCTTAAATCCATAATAACAGGTTTGTCAATTTTTTTAATGAAATCATTAACATCCTTTAGTTTTGAGGCATCCGAGAGAAAGTAAACCAACAGATTTATATATGCTGAATATTCGAGCTTTTGATCGCCGGATAATGTACAAATTACAAAAGCAACAAGATTTGCTTCGGCTTCGTTAGTAATTCCAAATTGATGAGCCTTTTCATGTGCCAATATAAAAGGATATTCGAACGGAAGCAAGTAATAATTTAAATGGATTTCGTTGAAAAATGGGCCAAAATAGCCACTAACTCCCGATTTGGCAAAGAATAAACTGAAAAGCATAATCTTCGGTCGGCGTGTTCCATTAGGATAGGCAATTCCCAGCTTTTCACTATTTATGCGATACGAATCCTCCACTAAGCTATCAATTGCGGGATAATCAGAAGTATAAACCGATATGTAACTTGAATTTGTATTGGCGATTATTGAATCAAGAATAGATTTGAAAACAAGTTTGTCAGCTTTTGGTTTCTCCCAGTTAACTCTGGTTTCAATTTTAGGTCTGAAATAGTTGAAGCCCCAAACAAAGTAGAAAAAAGCATATAGCAAAGCCAGCAATTGTCCTACTCGCAAAAGATAACGAACAAACTTCATTTTTCTCAGAACAACTAATATCAACCCAGTGATTAATAAGATAATGAATAAAAACCAAAAACTGTCCCATAATGAAAAAGGAACCAGATTGCTAAACCCTGAGAACATTTTAGCGATAAAAGGATAAAACCCTTTTGAGTAATAGAGATCGACAATAGTAGAGTTCTTAATCGCGAATCTGACAATTAGAAAAACAGATGCGGCAAGCAAAAAAGGCCATGAAATAACCACAACAAGCCAAATACGTGTTTTACAATCTTTTATCTCCATTACTTTTATACTTTAAACTATTATTAAACCAACTCAATCAGTTCCGAAAAAAAAATGAAGGAAACTGAAAAATATTTGTCTGTAAAACTACGAAATGATTATCAATGTTTAACTTTGGGCATGACAAATGAGCGACTAAAATTATCGGAGTTAAACGGACTGGTTAAAAAAGCTATTGGCGAAGTTTTCATATCACCTGTCTGGGTTATTGGCGAAATTTCGGAATTAAAAACCAACCGAAGTGGTCATTGTTACCTTAATTTGATTGAAAAAGAGGCTGATAGTGATACCATTATAGCTCAGGCAAGAGCAACAATTTGGTCTTATACATTCAGAATGTTGCGCCCGTATTTTGAGACTACTACCGGGCAGCAATTGGTCGAAGGGCTTAAGGTATTGGTAAGCGTTTCAGTAGAATTTCATGAATTGTACGGTTACAGTTTGAATATACGGGATATTGACCCAACCTATACTTTGGGTGACATGGCTCGCCGCCGCCGCGAAATAGTCGCTCGTTTGCAGTCAGAAGGTGTAGCAGATATGAATAAAGAGCTTGACCTTCCCCTTGTTCCACAAAAGATCGCAATCATTTCATCACCAACAGCTGCGGGTTATCAGGACTTCATAGATCAATTAACCCACAATCAGGCTGGCTATCATTTTATTCTGAAATTATTTCCTGCTATAATGCAGGGAAATCAGGCGGAATCCTCGATTATTGCTGCTCTTGATCAGATTTACCAATACGAAAGCTTTTTCGATGCCGTGGTTATTATCCGAGGCGGAGGGTCGCAAGCCGATCTTAGCTGCTTCGACAATTATAATCTCGCTTACTATATAACACAGTTTCCATTACCGGTAATTACTGGAATCGGACACGAAAAAGACGATTCTATTGTTGACCTTGTGGCACATACAAGACTAAAAACACCAACTGCCGTTGCGGAGTTTCTGATCAACGGAGTTGCGCAATTCGATATGCACCTTGACGAGCTAAAAAATCGCTTTATTAGTATTATTGATGATATACTTGTTAATTCAAAGAATAGTATTGAGCATTTTACTCGATTGATAGCACCGGTAACACGAGAAAAAATCACAAAAATATATGGCCGTCTAAACCAAACTATTTGGAAATTAGATAATTCTGTGAAGAAATTCATTAAATATCAGAATTATCAATTTGACAGAAAAGAAGAAAAACTGAGGCATGAATTCAAATATTTTATTCAATATCAATCAAAACAGCTCGAAAAAACGACAAGGACTATTTCCGGCACACTTCGAAATATAACAACAGCTAATCATGATCTGCTATTTCGTAAGATGCAAAAATCTGAAAAACTTACAAGAAGGATAATATCCGAATGTAAGCATTATCAGGAACTATCGCTCCAAAAAGCAATGCTTACTGATCCAAATATAATCCTTGCCCGCGGCTATTCTATAACTACGTATAACAAATTTGTACTTAAAGATTCCGAAATGGTCGAAAATACGGCTCTTATCGAAACAAGACTTTACAAAGGGCAATTAATCAGCGAAGTAAAACAGGTAACAAAAGAAAAATAAAATGAATATGAGCAAAAAAAGCGTATCTTATAAAGATGCAGTTGCTGAGATTGAAGAAATTCTCAGACAACTGGAAAACAATGAATTAGATGTGGATGAGCTATCAGAAAAAGTAAAAAGAGTTTCGCAGTTAGTTACTTTATGCAAGGAGAAACTTCATAATACAGAACAGGAAATTGATCTGATTTTAAAGGAGTTGGACAATAATTATAAATAATTTTTATCAAAATGAAATTTGTTTTGATAAAATTTGTTTTGGTATTTATAATTATTGTACTTTTATAACTCAAAACTATTAGAAAAATTTATCACTATGTCTGAAGCAAAAATTGATTTTTCATTTAACAATCTTCACTTTTCATGTGAAGGCGACAAAGATTGGGTCGGAATCCAATTGAATTCGGTGCTTAACCGCATTCCTGGTCTAAACAAACCAGAACCTGCTGTCCAGCCAGAAGTAGTTAAAACCTTAGTCGAAAAGACTGAAGCCATTGCTGAAGTTGCTGTTGTATCTGAAGTTGTAACTGAAGCTGAAATAGCAGAGGAAGTTGCAGATGTTTTAGTTGCGGATGTTCCTGTTGCTGAAGTCCGCAGAAGAAGAGGAAGAAAACCTCGTGTAGTTACCTTAGATGAGGTTATTTTGGAGCCGATAGCTCCTGTAGAAGAGGTAAAAGAGAAGAGTAAACGGGGCCGTAAACCCAAAGTTGTTGCCGAGCCAATTGTAGAGGAAGTCGCAGTTGATCCTTTAATTGATTTTCTTAGAGAAAAAAATTCCGAAAAAAATCAGGTGAAGAAATTTCTCGCAACAGCGGTATATCTTCATTCACAGGGAGATGAAAAATTCTCAACTCCTTCAATTTCAAGAGTATTGAAAGCTTCTAATAGTGAGAAGCTTATTAATGCCAGCGACTGTCTTAATAAAAATGAGAAAAAAGGGTTCTGTATCAAAGAGGGAAAAGAATTCATTCTTACCGAAGCCGGTATCCGTTCTATTCTTGGAGGCTCCGAGGAATAATATTAGTGGTAAAAGATTAAAGGTCGAAATGTTAGCAGATTTTTTTTCATACAATAAAATCTTTCATAGTTGTACGAAAAGAGAATATTGCTTTCTGTTTCGACCTTTAGTCTTTTATAATTTTATGACATTTTGTGGAATTTTCTTTCCTGGAATTGAAAATAATTCTTGACACTATTTATAAACAACTAAACAAATAAAGTTCGTTATAGCTTCAAAAAGATTATCTTGTGGTCTCTTTTGATTCTATGATTTTTAAAATTATGGCAAGGAATATTGAAATAAGATGTGCTAATTCGAATGAAAAACGCGAATTTCCACTTGGAACAACATTAGGTGAGATTGCACAATCTCTGTCAGTCGAAACAAAACTACCAGTTTTGGGTGCTTATGTAAATCATCGCGCAAAACCCTTGGATTATGAGATGGTTAAGCCTCGATTGGTTCAGTTTATTGATTATTCGTGTCGTGATGGTCAGCGCATGTACCTGCGTACACTTTCGTTTATCTTGTTTGCTGCCGTTCGTAATCTTTGGCCCGAGGCTAGATTAAAGATAGATCATGCCATTTCGAAAGGATACTATTGCGAGCTTGAAGGGCTTGAAAGGACATTTAATGAGGAGGATGTATGGTTAATTGTTGACGAAATGAGGTCAATTATCAGGCAAAATATTCAAATAGAAAGAAAAATGGTATTGACCGAAACTGCAATTGGATTACTTGAGAATAATGGTCTGTCACGAAAAGCTGAACTTTATCGCCATTATGGAAGACTTTATGCCCCTATTTTTTCAATGGGTGATCATGTCAATTTTTTCTATGGTCACATGCTTACTTCAACAGGTTACGTTAAAAATTTCGGTATTGAAAAATACTACGATGGTTTTTTACTTCGCTTTCCGATCCTTGCCAATTTTGATATCCTTGAACCGGCAATAAAACAGGATAAACTTTTTGGAATTTTCAGAGAGCATAAAAAATGGGCTGAAATTCTTAAAGTTGAAGATATTCCGCAGCTGAACTTCGCTACAAAGGTAGGTAACTGCGGCAATCTGATAAAGATTTCGGAGGCATTACATGAGAAAAAAATAGCAGAGATTGCCACAATAATCACAGGCAGAAGAGATAAAGTGAATATTGTTCTTATAGCAGGCCCGTCAAGTTCAGGAAAGACCACTTTTAGTCGAAGACTTGGTATTCAATTAGCTGTTAACGGATTACGAGCAATTGAAGTTTCGATTGATGATTTTTTTGTAACACGCGAAAATACACCAAAGGATAATGATGGGAATTATGATTTTGAAGCCTTGGATGCGATAGACATTCCATTTTTTAATGATTTTTTACTGCGGCTTACAGCAGGTGAGGAAGTTGAAGTGCCACGCTTTGATTTTCAGCTTGGCAAACGCACTTTTAGTGGGAAGAAAATGAAAATGGAAAGCAATAACTTATTGATTATAGAAGGAATACACGGACTAAATCCGGAACTGACACCCAAAATTGATTCTGAAAAAACATTCCGCATTTTTGTATCTGCACTGACTCAGATTTCGATTGACGAACATAATTACATCCCAACTACCGATAACCGCCTGCTGCGAAGAATTATCCGTGACAGCAAATATCGTGGTTATGATGCACTTACAACAATACAACGATGGCCAAGTGTTCGCAGGGGAGAAGAAAAACATATTTTCCCTTTTCAGGAAAATGCTGACATAATGTTCAATTCAGCACTTATTTATGAATTAGCAGTAATTAAAAAACATGCAAGTCCTTTGCTGAAACAAGTGAAAGAGAATATGCCCGAATATTCCGAAGCTGTTCGTTTATTGATTTTTATATCATATTTCGACAGCATTCCTGAAGAGGAAATCCCCCCTACATCGGTTTTGAGAGAGTTTTTGGGTGGAAGTAGTTTTGCTTATTAGTATTTTTTTTCTTCGCTGTAACTTATCAGAGGGTCGTTCGTCATACTGACAAATTCAAAAATATAAAACAATGAAAAAGTCATTTTTAGCTCTGATAATTATTTGTGTTTTCGGCGTTCTGATTTCAAAGGCTCAGGATACAGTTCGTGTGAAAGTGCTTGGAAAAAATGTAGTAACCGTTGTTGAAGGAGGTGATAAACGTACAGATGTAGAAATAGGGAACAATGCGATCGACATCAAAAACGGCGGACGTGGTGATACCATGAGAGTGAGGGTAGGTCGTAAAGCTCTGGTAATTTCTGAGGGTGACCACGGTTCAGATATTAGATTGGATAGACTTGATGATAACGAGTATAGATCGCGGACAGGTCATTCAGCCAAATTCAAAGGACACTGGTCTGCAATTGAGGTGGGAATTAATTCTTTTGACAATGTTGACTATAAAGGATTCACTCCCAATTTTATGGATCTGAACCAAAATAAGTCTTATGAGTTAAATTTTAATTTTCTGAAATATAGTATTGGTTTACAGAAAGAGAAGAAAAATATTGGATTAATTACGGGATGTGGACTTACCTATAACGA
>CAILKW010000823.1 GCA_903834845.1 uncultured Bacteroidia bacterium
AGATAATTATCCATTCTATAAGGTTGACAGCGAAGAGCTTCATGAAGTAGGAGTAGGTCCTATACATGCCGGAGTAATCGAACCGGGGCATTTTAGGTTTATTTGTAACGGGGAGCAAATTATGCACCTCGAAATCCAATTGGGCTACCAACACAGGGGAATTGAACAGTTATTCCTGCAAAAGAAAAAGCTTTTAGAATTGACAACACTTGCCGAAAGTATTGCAGGTGACACTGTTGCCGGGCATACTACCGCTTTTGTCAACCTATGGGAAAGTTTATGTGGATATACTCCAGACCATCCATTGCACTATGCCCGGACTTTAGCTTTGGAACTTGAACGGATAGCGATTCATACCGGTGATTTGGCAGCAGTTTGTGCAGATATTGCATATCAGCTTGGTAATTCGGTTTACGGAAGGTTACGCACTCCAATTGTTAATTTCTTTCAGGAATGGGGCGGGAATCGGCTGGCAAAAGGATTGATCAGAGCAGGCAAAATTAATTACCCGTTCAGCAACCAACTTGCGATAAGGCTGCTGGAATTATTTTCTGCTTACGAACCCGATTTTAACGAAATGACCAAAAAGCTTTTTAACCTTCCAAGCGCGTTGTCGCGAATGGAAAAAACAGGGGTAGTATCATACAACGAAGTTCTTGAAATCGGCACTGTGGGAATGTCGGCGCGTATGAGCGGACTGAACCGGGATATTCGTTTATCACATCCTCATAATCTTTACAAAAGTATTCAGCATCAACCTGTAATTAAACGGCATGGTGATGTGTATTCACGTGTTCAGATCAGAAAAGAGGAAGTGAAACAATCCATTGCCTACATCAAAGAGTTGCTAAAGGAAGTGCCGGAATTTAGTAAACCTGTGAATTTTACTTTGGTTCCGCAAAGAGAGAAATTTGTTATTTCACTTGTTGAGGGATGGAGAGGTGAAATTTGCCATTGTGCCATTACAGATGTTGAAGGTAATTTGGTAACATATAAAATAAAAGATCCGTCACACCATAATTGGATGGCTTTGGCGCAGGCTGTGAGAAACAACGACATATCCGATTTCCCGATATGCAACAAAAGTTTTAATTTATCGTATTGCGGACACGATTTATAACAAATTGAATTGCTATGCTGAATAATTTAGAAATACTATGGCATCAGGGGAAGCAATATATACCCGATGTTACAACTGCTAAGGTACCAGGTATTTTCAGAGGGAGACCTATAATTTCTGATGCTAAAATTGATGAACAGTTGCTGAAAGATCTATGTCCGACCAATGCTATTGGTTTGAATCCGGTAAGTATTGATTTGGGCAAATGTACTTTTTGCGGAGAGTGTGCGATTCAATTTCCCGACAAAATAGAATTCACAAAAGACTATAAGCTTTCAACCAATGAGAGAGAGCGGCTGATTATCAAGGAAGGAGTTGATCAGACAATAGAATTGAATCCTGACTTAATCAGTTCAGAAATACACCGTCTTTTCGGCAGATCGCTCAAACTCAGGCAGGTTTCTGCTGGAGGAGACAACAGTTGTGAATGGGAACTAAATGCCTCAAACAATGTACAGTTCGACATGAGTCGTTTTGGGATTGATTTTGTAGCCTCGCCACGCCATGCAGATGGAATAGTAATAACAGGGCCGATTACTGAAAATATGGCAGAACCTTTGGAACGTTGTTACAATGCAGTACCCGATCCTAAAATCATTATTCTGGTTGGAACCGATGCCATTAGCGGAGGAATTTTTGCGGGCAGCCCGGCTTTAGAGCGTTCTTTTTTATCGGTCAATCGCATAGATCTGTATGTTCCCGGAAATCCGATACACCCACTGACATTTATCAATGGTGTGCTTGATTTATTGAAAAAGCGGTAATTAATTATTTTTGTAATTCCTGAATTGTAAATCTAATAATCTCAATTTGTTCGTTATTAAGTTTGGTATATTTAGAAATGATTTGATTATCAGCACCGTCTTTAATCATATCAATGGCAACTTTCTCCATTGCCTTATTAATTATTTGCATAGCACCTGTTTCGACAATCTCGACAGCATTTTGTGATATTTCTGAAACTTTTTCTTTAAGCTGTTCGGGATTTAGTTTTGTGGCATTTAAAAAATAAATAACAGTTGTTTCAAAAAATGCCTTTCCGCTTTCAGTCTCAATTAATTGCGATAAACCATTCAATAAATTCGTCAATTCGTTTATTAAATAATTAGGGTCATCAAAAATATGTTTCATCACTAAGACACCGATTTTCAGTGAAACAAGACTAAACATTTTTTGTATTTGTTCATCCGACCAATTTGTGGTGTTTATTTGTTCATACTTGAAAATGGGCATATACTGTTTTAAGTCGCTGTCCATCTCTCCAAAATAGCTCTCAAATATTTGATAATTCCACTCATCGTTACCGTTATAAAAGAGAATTGGAATTATTGGCATTAATTTTTGTTTCTGTTTAATATTTTGTTCCCAAATATTAAGCATGTATCCAAGTAATTGCAGGTAAGGATTATTAACAATGTAGCTTTTGTGCTCAAAAAGCAAACAAATCTTAATTTCAATATTATGGCTATATTGACAGTTATAGACGAGGTCGGAAAAACCAACATTTAATTTTTTGTCAATGTAAGAAGTTGTTTCTAATTGCAATGTATTCAAATCCAATAATTTTGCGACCTGTGGTAAACCTTTCGCCAAAAATTCTTTCATTTCGGATTTTTGAGAGAATAATTGCTTAAAATATTTATCATGTGGACTATTTATCATTTCCTATACTTTTATAATTACTTTACAAAGATACCAAAATTTTAGGTTGAAGCAAATTCGTAATGTTCAGATCGAATAGCTATTAATTGTTGATGTTGTTCTTTTTTCAATACTCCATCACAATGTTTTGCTATAAACCGCTTGACTCTAATTTTATTCCTTGTCTATTCCTTGTGGTTTGGTAATTTCATTGAATTATAAGGATCAATAATGTCGAGGCTAAAAGCTAGCGGGCATTTCAGAGCACTTCACTGTCAACTTGCAATAAAGTTTATTAGTTGCAGTACCCTTCAAATTAGCACTTTCTGCCCGCTTGATTTTAGCCTTTGTTAGCCTTTCGTTGTTCATTTTTCTCGTTAATTTTTTCTCATTTTTGCTGCATCATTTCTTTCTACGGTGCGTTTGGGTAGGCAATCTTTTTTTGCAGGTTTTGGTCTTAGCGTTGGCTGGTGCGACCTGCAAATGAGCTTGACTAGGAAGCGTGGTCTATACTAATTCAAGATGAATACTTTCAATTTGATTTCTTGATTCCTGTCTAAGTTCAAAAGCTTTTCTCATTTTCTTACTAATTTCATCTATCGTCTTTTCATTTGGAAGATGAATAATGATATTGCATAAGTCATTATCAGAAACATTTGGAATTGCTGCACCTGTCCGATACATAAACATTTGTTTCAAAAACACTTCGGATTTGAGGAAGTATAGCAAATAATAGCTGTCAATTTTAAAATTTCTTAAAACTCGAAATCCATTAGTACAAATATTACCTTCAAAATCTTTTGTTACTAATGCCGTAGCATGTTTTCTTGTACCAATTGAATTACCTGCAATTGCAGTAATAATATCTCCTTCCTGTAACTCATAACTTGCCCTGCTTGGTAATTCATGAACTTGATAGGTCGTTGAATTAATAATTTCATATGAATGAGTATTGATGTCAGAAAGTTCAACATATTCAACTGTCGAGTTTTGGTCTTTAAGTTTTTTACTTTTTACTTTTACAATATCACAAATATCACCCAAGCGAACAGTTTTAACATTGTCTAAATTTGTAAACATTTTTCTGTTTTCAGGCGAATAAAAATCAAAGTCAAATCTGCCGTTTAATTCATTGTAATTTATTGAAAATGCATTATCACTTTCAATAACAATTCCGTTTTGGAATTTTTTGTATTCTGCTACAATTACACTGAAATCTTCTTCTAATATTGATTGTCCCGATGGGTCTTTTAATGTTTGACCATATTTGTTTTTTTGATACAACGGTGTGCCGTTTTTATTACCCTGATAACCTAACTTAGTTACTCTACCAAAAAAAATCGGATATTGTTTATCAATATTCGGTGTGCCTTTTTCTAAAAATAAAAGAGATGTTTTAACTCCTGTACCAAAAGGGATAAAAGTTTCTTGCGGAAGGTTGACAATCGCTAAAATTTTTGCTTTCAATTTTATGTAGTATCGCAAATATTCTAATGAGGGATTTTCAAAATTCCCATTTGGCAATACAATCGCCATTCTACCACCGTCTTTTAAAAGCTGAATACATCTTTCGATAAACAATATTTCAGCATTTTGATTTGGATATACGACTTTTGTTTTGTGATATTCTTTATCAAAATTCGACCATTTATGCCCTAAATCGAATTTTGAAAGTGTTGAAGTATTAGTGATTTTGGCACCAAATGGTGGATTAGTAAGTACAATATCAAAACCATACTTTTGAGAAACGGAAAGTTTAATACTGTCCAAGTCTTCCAATGAATTTGTGCAAAGAACATTTGTTTTACCATTGGATTCCAATAGTAATTTCATTTTGGCAATTCTTGCAATACTTTTGTTAATGTCTAAACCAAAAAGATGGTTTGAAACAGATACAGAGGTATTAAGTTCGTTATTGTTCCTTTGAAGATATTTTAAAGCTGACATTAAAAAGCCACCACTACCGCAGGCTGGGTCAATTATTGTTTCATTTGGTTTTGGTTGCATCATTTCAACACAAAAATCAATTACGGGTTCAGGTGTAAAAAACTGCCCCCTACCTTCTTTTTCGTGATGAGATAGAAATTTTTGAAAAGCTAATCCTTTTGCATCTTGCGATGAATTTAATAAGGATATACTTTGAAGTTTGTTTACCGTAAAACCTAATGCAATTGGCGTTAGTTTAATTCTATCATCACTATCAAAAATGTCTGTATATGCTTGCTTTGTTAGTTCAAACAGATTAGAAATTCTTTCAGTTAATAATTGATTTGTTTTACCTGATTTGAGAAAATTCCACTCTTCAGTAGAAATTGTAAACTTGTTACTATTCTCGTTTTCATCGAATATTTTGATGAACAATATTTTTACAAACTCTTCTAAGGTTTGCTGAGGAGACAAACCATCATTTGCATAAATATAGTCGTGAATTTCTTCAAATCTTTTTAGAAGATTATCTTCTTTTGAAAGCTGGATGTCAAATAATGAATTCATAGTGTTACACATTTGTGGCAAAGATAATGCACATTTGTGTAGTAACCAAATTTATCTTCCGTCTAACTGACTTTTATCAAGTTTTCTTGGTTTTGGTTTAGTTTCATTTATGCATTTCTCAAGATTATCATACCATGGTTCAAGTAGTATATGCCTTTTATATACGTCTTTTTTGGTTAAAATGTCAATTGTATAGTTTTGCTGCAAATGATTAGGCGACTTTCCTTGCGGATTTAATTGCTTGCTATTAACAAATACGAATTCATGCTTTCCTGTTTTAAGAAATAGGTCAACACATAAAATATTAAACTCCGAAACTAAAGGACCAGTACTTTTAATGCTTGTAGTCGGGTCGGTTCTTGTGGAAGGCATGTGCGTTTGAAGTAATCTTATTGGTGCTGTTAAATCCCAATAGGCATTTTCAGAAAAATCTTTATTTGAAAAACTATCCAACCATTTCTTTATCTCAGCTTTACTGTTCCAAAGACCTGTTAAATCAGGAACTCCGGCACCAGGATTTTTTTTACTCCAAGTGAATTTTGGAAAAACACCTTTATTTTTCTTTTCCCAGTCTTCTTTTGCTTTATTATAAGCATTTAAACCAGATTTGTAAATACTCTTAACATGTTCATCTCTATCTACAACATGTTTTGTAAGCAAAGTAAGACAGGATATTGGTTTAGTCAAACCACTTCTCTTTTCAGAATTTGATTTTACACCTTTGCATTCAACCACAAACCATTCATCTGTTTTACTCCCTTTTTTTCTGATAAAAAAGTCTCCACGAGCATCTTCACTTTTAGCATTATTGCCACCTTCTGGTTTTTCCTTTATCCTAAAGGCTTCAAATCCTAATGATTCAACATATTCTTTAAATAGAAGCTCTCCTAAAGAACCTAATAAGTAGCCTTCAGCACCAGGACTCATTTTTAAAACTTCTAAAAATTTTGGTTCATCAATTCCAAATTTGTTTTTGATGTAATTTCTTAATACGTCCATATTTGTTAGTCTTTAAAGAATTCCGAAATACTGACATTAAGAGCATTAGCTAATTTTTCAACAACAGTAATAGATACATTCCTTTCACCTTTTTCGATGCTTGGAATATACGTTCTGTCTAAATCTGCTGATAATGCAAGTGATTCCTGAGATATCCCTTTTTCTAACCTGAGACGTTTTAAATTCTTGCCAAATTTTTTCTTAATATCCATGTTGCAAAGCTATGACTATGTGGACAGTCATACAACGGACTGCTGTCAACATTGGATATTGCTTTCACTTTATTTTAATGTTTTTGTATATGGGTGGTGGGTGGGCTTGAGTGTGTCAGCAAAATGAAGGCTATTTGTGCTTTGTGAAGCGTTGGCTTTTCTGTCGGGCAAAGACAAATGTGACTGAATGTGCGGAGGGTTTTCGTTTCCTTTTTTGTCTTTATGCAGCACAAATTTCTTTGTCATTCTGTCGTCTATTTTGTCTTTTTACAATGAACGCTAACGGTCGGCAGCTTGCCAAAGGCGGGGTTTTCGAAGCACCATCTGTCAGGCTACCACTAATATTTATTAAAAGCCGAAAAGTTTTTGCCACCAAGTTCGCCCCGCTTTTGACAAGGTGCTGTTATGGGCTGGCTTTCTTTCCGGGTATTTTCTTAGTTCATTTTTTAATTCTATGGATATTCGTTTTAATTCAAAATTGTCTGCAACTACGTCAACAAAATATTCCTTGTCTTCTGTTGCTGATTGTGGTCGTGATTCAAGGCCAAATTTTATACGGAACGTTTTTTTGTCAGAGTCAAAGTCAGCAAGAAGTTCAAAAGATAAGTTGGGCTCTGTAAATCCCATGTCCACATATTCAGGTCTTGAGTTTTGTGAAAGAGTGTCGAACCAGTCAATAAGCGACTGAACCTCCCAAGTTGTCAATGACGGATCAACTGTCTGCCAGTGTCCTACTTTGCTTTTTACATTCAGATAGATATTCAGCCAATTTCCGTCCCAGTCACCGTCATTAATGTCGGGATATTGGTAGTTAGTTATTTTCAACTCGACTGTCTGATTATCTATTCCTGTAAATGTCATTTCTGTCTGTCTTTAAGCTTGCCCATAACGGTCGGCGGTATATTTCCGGTTTGCCTACTTGGTTTTGTCGGGTTAATACTTACATGTGGGCAAACTGGAATATACCGACTGTTATAGCCAGTTTTACTTTCAATAAAAATTAATAAACTGTTACTTAATATTAAAA
>CAILKW010000824.1 GCA_903834845.1 uncultured Bacteroidia bacterium
TGTACCTACGGACATAGATCCGTCAATGATATAGACGCTCCCTGCAACAATAACGACTGCCGTTGTCAGTAATCCCAGAAAAACGGGTGCAACCTGAAGCGACTGAGATAAAAGCCCTAACTTTTGCTGAAGGTTCAACAATTTAGCCTGATAACCCGACCATCTCGTAAAAAACTCATCTTCAGAAGCATTTGCTTTTATGCTCTCAATCATCCTAAGCCCCGAAGCCGCCAAACCGAATATTTTACCATTCTCCTGCAACATCTGTTGGTTGATATCAACACGTTTTTGAGAAATAAATTTTAAGGCTGCAAAATTCAGCAACGATAAAAGTATCCCTATAATAGTCAGCGGAATACTGTAAAATGCCATCAGAATTGAATAGATTACAATTGTAAATAAGTTAAGCAAAGTATTTCCAAGCTGACCCGAAAGCTGCATTGCCACATCACTATTTGAATTAAGCCTCATAGCCAAATCTCCCGGAGGCCTTTGTATATGAAAATAAACAGGCAAATGTAACAGTCTCCAAAAAAACTTACTGCTAAAGCCAATTGATAAACTTGCTTCAAACCGTACAAGGCTGCCTTGTTGTATCCATGTAAAAAGTAATCGCAGGATGGCAGAAAAAGCTAAACCAAAAATCAGGGGAATGAACCAATAAGATGAATCGTTCATAAATACCTGATCAACAAATATTTTAGAAAATATTGGAATAAGCAGTCCCGGAACAAGCAGACCTATTCCGGCCAGAAATAAAAACAAAAGATCTTTACTGTGTCCTTTGAGCCACGTTTTAAGCAGCGGCATAAATCTCGCCTTCTGCCCCGACTTCCTAAACTCAGGGCCGGGTTGCATAATTAAAACGACACCGGTGAAATTATCATCAAAAGTTTTGTCATCAATAACCTTTGGCCCCGAAGCAGGATCGTTCAGATAAACTTTGTTCTTACCAAATCCATCAAGTACCAAAAAATGACCAAAACGCCAAAATAGAATTGCGGGGAATGTTATTTTTTTTAACCTCTCCGGCTCCATCTTAAAAGCTCTCACTTCCAGCCCATACATACGAGCAGCCTTAGCTACATTCGCAGCATTACTTCCATTACGCGACACTCCGCAATCAACGCGAAGTTTCTCCAACGGTACATGACATCCATAATGCGACAGAATAATCCCAAGTGCAGCGGCTCCACACTCCAACATCTCCATTTGCAGATATGTAGGAGTCTTAACCCGATTAATTCCTCGGTATTGCTGTATTTTATTTTGCAAAAATGGCAAAGGATTGATTGACATGGAGGTTAGTTATCTTTTTTTGATGGAGAAAGCAGATATGAAAACGGGCTTTGGGTAGAAATCACAACTTCTCCGTATAAGACTTTCCCGTAAAGATTATCCTCTGATAAACCTTTAAAAGTATCAGATTCTTTTGAATTTGACTCATATTCAACACTAACAAGGTAATAATTACCAGTTTTCAATCGAGCCGCATCCTCTTTATTTGGGATTGTATTATTGATAGATTCATCAGAGGCAGGCATTTTCCCAATGTATTTGATTGGAATACTTAGCCTTATTGATTCAGTTTTAAGTCCTTTTACCGAAACATTAACCCTCTGTCCGACTGCAAGACTGTTAACCATTTTCTCGGATACAAAAAACAGAAACTCAGGATTAAAGGTTTTACCCTTTTGAAAGCCTCTGATTTTTGCAATTGTGGCAGCGGATGATATAAGGCCACCTTTGTGTATATTCAGTTCAACAAGCTCACCATCAACAGGGGATAAAATGAATTTTGCATCGCTCACATTATCAGGGATAAACCTAATAATAGGTTGGCCTTTAATTACAATATCGCCCGGTTTGTGAAAAACTGAGTCTATCAAACCCGGTTCACTCACAATTAAAGACAGTGGTGGATTGGTAGTCTGAATAGTTCCTATCATACTGACTTTGTTCACTACCTGACCAAAAATGCCCCAAACTATTCCGCAAAGTACCAGACAAAGCAACGATACAAGCAGAAGCCACGATAGTTTTGAATTGACCTGCAAAAGCTCGTCAAGATCATCGGGTGTGGATAATTTATCCAATGCTGTTTTTCTGAATATCTCCCTGTTAAACATAGTTAAATAAGTTTACTTTGCAAAGTTAATAAACAAACTAATATTCGGACATCAGATTTATTGAAGACTTTACTTAATTCCAGATTTATGACGGCTTCCTTTGATGTCTAATTTATTGACGGCTTCACTTCAAGTGAAGCCGTCAATATTCTAAAGATTGAAAAATACGAAGACGAGTTTTATCCCATTGAAGCCCCGAACCCAATTGAAGCAATAAAATTTCGGATGGAACAAATGAAATGAGTCGCTAATTACAGATTATTAGATATCTACAGTAACTGAAATATATTTGTTGCCCCAAAAACACCTACAAAATCGGGAAGCTGCAAAAGAAAATTCCGATATTTATTTCTGAAGGAGCAGTCCGTATCGAAATTATTTTGCCACTCATAATAAAGCTTTAAACAAGAATATTACTTGTGATAATAAAGAAGATAGCCTGACCCAAAATCTGATAAAATTGTAAAACCATTCCTTGTAAACTTTTAATTCGGCTATTTGTCGTTTACCTACAAAGTTGAAAATAATTATTTTTGGTAAAGCAATTTATTGAAAATAATTTTTTAGTTTTGATGAATATTTTAAACAAAATTTGCTTATGGTCAATTTACAACGATAGTACATAAAAAATATAAAGGCGTTAGCTTTTATTTCTGCTTCCGAAAACTGGCACTTTTCAAA
>CAILKW010000825.1 GCA_903834845.1 uncultured Bacteroidia bacterium
AAGTAGGGTTGATTCAGTCCAAAAAAGTAGAGAAACGTACTGTCCTGCCTGAAATGATAACCGTTATCAGCATAATTCATTGGGCTTTCATCATTTCCCAAAAGTAAAATCAGACCCGATCCAACTGTTTTTCGCAGTTTATTGCGCCGTTGTTTATAAATTTCCTTTGAAAACATTATTCTGGTTTATGTATTTGTTTGATATATACTTGACAATAGATAGATAAATAAATCACAAGGTATTAATTAGAAGGTATTTTCTCAGTGTCTTTTCGTGCAGCTGAAATAAACATCCATACCGAGGTATAAATTACAACTACGCAGACCACCCATTTCAGAACAATCAAAGGTAAAGATTTGATGACAAAAGCTGCCAAAAACACACCAGCAACCCCGGCGATTGTCAGTGAAATTGCCGTTTTCCTGTCATAAGCATTTTCTTTTACGAACCTTCCTCCTCCTGCCGCCATCAGCATTGCAGTAGCTGTCATCATTATTGGGAATGCAGTTTGCGGGTGAAGGCCTAGAGTGTAAACCATTGCCATACAGGGGGCATAAAATCCTACGCCTATGGTCTGAAGGGCTCCAAAGATGAAACTCATAACAACTATAAGAGCCAATTTCCATCCTGTTAATCCAATAGCTTCACCGCCAACCGGCATAAGTTTTAAAAACCCTGCAATAATAATTATGGCCACAGCCATCAGTCCGAAACCCAATCCGAGTTGAACCTTTGTGCGCGACATCTTTGAAACAATACCAGCACCCAACAATGCCCCCAACGGTGCGGCCGTTGACATAGACATCAGGGTAAGCGGGTCAACTTTAACAACAGTCATAAATATAAAAGCCTGTACGACTGTTGGAATTGTGTTGCCAACATTCATTGTACCGGGAATAAGCCGGTCATCAACAAGTTTGAAAAACTTGAAAATTGCGGTCTGCGGCGCAAAGCTTCCGATACCCAATGTGTCGAAAAAATTTGTAAAGAACCCTGTACCCAAAAGTGCAGACCAGGGTTTACCCGAAAACTGATTTTTGTTTTTAATTACATCGGCTATATAATAAAACCCAAAAAAGCCGGTCATTAGTCCCAGTATGGTTTTGAGAATGATGTCCATTATCTTTCGATTATTGGGATGATAACCTAATATCTTTGATCTTTCGTGGCATCCAAACCTGCATCTGACCTTCACCCCTGTTGGCCCATGAGAAAAAAGGGATAGCAGTAATTTTTCGGATTACAGAGCTGATATCCAGGTTATCGTCCGAAATTGTTGCAACAGGTGCGTCGGCTTGCAATACAACAATTCCATTCAACAATTCAGGTTTGAATTCGGAAGTAAAAGTAAGGTTATCAGGTATTAGGATATTCATTGCTTTACCTTCATTATCAGCATGTTCAAAGCAATACACAAGGGGTCCTCTTTGCAGAGCAACTCGGTTCAAGTTGTCTTTAACCTTGTCAATAGCAATTATTTTGCGAACAGGCATTGGCAGATTTAATAGAACTACATCCCCCTTTTTCCATTTTTTATTAATTACTGCATAGCCATTTACCATTTTAAATGTGGCAGGAATCCCATTAATAGATAAAGAGTTTTTATCAATTGAGGTATCAGAATAATGATAAGTAGTACCCGGAACCGGTTGATTATCTGCCCACCCAGGAATACGTATGAAAAGGTCAAATTCGGTTTGTTTGTCAGGGGTAATTGAAATCTGAACTTTCCCCTCCCAAGGGTAATCGGTTATTTGTTTCACGCTTATATTTCTGTTTTTGATGGTAAACGATCCTGAACTGCCTACGAAAAGATTGATCCACAAGGCATTATCAGATTTTGCATAGATATAATTACCGACAGATTGTACCAGTCGGGCAATATTTGAAGGACAGCAGGCAGTACCAAACCATTCCCGCCTTGAATAGTTTCCTGAGGATGCCAGTGGGTTTCCATAGAAAAAACGGTCTCCTTTTAAAGATAGTCCGTCCAAGGCTCCATTGTAAAGACTTCTTTCAAGAACATCTATATATTTGCTTTCGCCGGTAAGCAGGTTCATACGCTGATTCCAGAATACCATCCCTACCGAAGCGCATGTTTCACAATATGCCTGTTCGTTGGGCAAGTCATAGTCAACACTAAAACCCTCATTTCGACCTGAAGAACCAATGCCTCCGGTTATATACATGTTCCTGTAAACTACATCTTCCCAGACTTGTTTCATTGCATTCATATATCCTGAATCGTTTTTTGCAGCACCCACATCGGCTGCTCCGGTATATAGATACATTG
The DNA here is from genome assembly GCA_903834845.1 of uncultured Bacteroidia bacterium. Taxonomy (GTDB): domain Bacteria; phylum Bacteroidota; class Bacteroidia; order Bacteroidales; family Prolixibacteraceae; genus JAAFHB01. The sequence continues at coordinate 2,294 of CAILKW010000825.1, forward strand.
CCCTGACAGCATGTCCGGTAATTTTTGTTTGCTCTTTCAACGGCAACCTGTCCTGACAATAATCCTGACTTCCCTGTTTATTATTAAAATATCCGTGGCCACGTTGTTGCAAGTACCAGTCCGACAAGTCCAGATAGCGTTTATCGCCGGTTGTTTTGTAAAGTTTGACAAGAGCCAGTTCAATTTCCTGATGCCCTGATACCCAATGGCGATTTTGCATACGGAAAGTAGAATCAATATGATTGGCAAAACGGATGGCAACATCAAGCAGTTTTCGCTTTCCTGTTGTGTTGAAGTAGGCAACAGCAGCCTCAATAAGATGACCGGCACAATAGTCCTCGTGATAGTCCATATTGGTCCAACGTTTTTGAATATCACCTAATGTATAATAGGTATTTAAATAGCCATCAGGCAATTGTGCTGCTGAAATTTTATCAACCCATTCATCAGCTTTTTTCTCAAGCACAGCATCTGGATGGTTTTTTAATGAGTAAGCAATAGCCTCCAAAGCTTTATATACATCAGAATCATCGTAATAAATACCTTCGTGCTTTTCGCCTTTTTTGGCAGCAACTTTTTCGAAATTACGGATACGTGCTGTCTTTACTTCAGTTTGATTGATACATACGGGAATTGTTACCGTGCTAACCGTCAGGATTCGCGGTTTCCAAAAGTTGTCTTCAATAGCGACCTGAGAGAAGTTGACAGATTCCATTTTTTGAAGAGAAGTTTGCGCTTCTGATTTTGAAACAGTGCCAATAATTAAAAACGAAATAAGAAAAATCAAAGTTTTTTTCATAACGATTGTTTTTAAAAACCATTTTACTACCTTGTCCGAAAAACATCTATTTCATAAACCGACCAGTTATAAGTTGTATCAGTTCCCATTTGGGAAATCTTAATAAAGCGAGAATTTTGCATTGGGAAGGTGATAACGCTTATCCCCGGTTTTCCTTCACCAGTGGCAATCGGAGTTCCCCAATTTTTATCATCATTTGATACTGAAACTGAAAATTTATCAGGAGAATCCCATTGTGCCCAGGTATTGTCGAGTACAAATTTATTAAATTTTTGCTTTTTCTTCATATCTATTTTTAACCATTGTCCGGGATACTGCGTGCGTGTCATATCACGCCATCCTGTCCAATGATCACCATCTATGGCATTAGCTGCCGGGACTTGGATTGGGATTTTTGCCCCGCTAAAGAGAAACAGACTATCTTTTACAGATGCCCAAGCAGACCATGTTTTTTTATCAAGAAGCAGTTCATTATCAGGAGCCATCGGTAATGATTTCGGTGAAGATATTGGTAATGTTCCGGTTCCGATAAAATTCCATTTCCCTGAATTTGCATTAAATTTAATATACTCGGTATCTTCCCCATTCCACGAAATGCCTTTAACTCCGCCTAAATATGAACCATTCCATATTGTTATTCCATTGACTTCTATTGATTTTATTGAAGAAAATGAACCTTTGGGAATACCAACTATTGCTTTTGTGTTGACAGGGGAAATAATGTTCAATGAATATTCTGTGGTTGTTTTATTCATTTCAACTTTAATATCACCCTTAATTGACGGAACAACAACTTTTAAGGAAGTCAGAAATGCTTCTTTTGGAAAAACATGAAAAGTACTCCATCCTGCCTCAACAGGCGAAACCCCTGCAATAATCTGAGAAAGAATGATAACGGGTGGATTCCATCCGTGATTTAGCGATGAAGCATCATCATAAGTATTTTTCCATGATGCCCACCACCTGTCGTAGTGTTCCCAGAGTGTAGTAAAACTTGCAGGTATCATAGTTTTGTAACGGTTATACATTCTTAGTAAAGCATATTCCTGTTTTCCCATAGTGCAAAGGGCTTCAAAAACCCAGCGATCGAAAAAACAGCTCGCGTTGGTATATTTCGTAAGAACGTTGTTATAAATCGCTTCATATTTAGAGCTGTCAGCCAGTCCTGCATTTACAGCCATTGCATTAGCACGGTCATCAGGAGTAGTAACTTGCGAAGACATATAATAATTCCCTTTCCAATAACTGCTGTTGAAGGTGCTTTTGATACTATCGAGTTTTAAGTTTATGGCCAAAGTGTCGGAAGAATGGCCTGTAAGCAATGCCATCTTTTTCAACGACTTCAGGTCTATGTACATAAAACAATTTTCCATTACAGCAGCATCCTTTATATCTTTTCCCCAATCGAACCATTGATTTTTCTTCCCAAATTTATAGGTATCGAAAAGAAATGATCTGGTTGATTCGTAAACGGCACTGATTGACTTAATATCTCCGGTTTGCATATAATAAAACCACAGACCGTATTGACCCAAAAACTCCAGTTGCTGACCTGGATAAAAACCTTTTTGAAGTGGTCGGAGTACTAAATCTTTACACAATGCGTGGGAAACAGAATCAAAGGCATAGAAACATTGGTTCAGCTCCGGAGTACCATCCCCCCAGAAACCAACTCTTTCCCTGTCGGGACAGTCATAAAACCAGTCTCTCATGCAGAGATAAGCAGTCCTCGCCCCTTTTTTCCATAGTATATTGAAGTCGTTGTCATTACACTCAAACGAGCCTGCAAATTTTGTATCGTACCCTGTTTCGCGGTACTTTACAGATTTTACAGTTACTCCTGCCGGAATAGTATAAACGGCACCCTCGCCGCTAACCCAATTCTTTGCTTCATAAGTCTGTTTACCGGCAATTGTCGTGTATTTTTCAGTTTTGGTGAGGTAAAGAACCAGCGGATTACTGGAATTAAGACTAACCTCTTTGCCCTCAGTACTCTCAAGTTCTATCCAAGGTTGAAAATGACAGTTATAGGGCATCTGGCAAACAAGTTTCCAAGGTTTATTCTCCGAGTGGGGCAAGTCCTTTGACAGATAAATATACTCTTTTAACCCGTAATCTTTCATCGGGGGATGGTTGAATGTTCTGCTTTTTTTCTTCAAATCTACCTTTACATCATTCTGAGAATACACTATTAATGAGACGAATAAAAGAATGTTTAGTGCTATGAAAAATGTTTTTATATTCATAATTTTGTCTTTATTATTGCTTTTACAATTTATTTAGAATCAAAGAAAATACCACTAAGCGTTATAATACCACCTCGTACCTTGTCAATCCTGAACTTAGCTGATTTATTATAAGAATAAACTAAATATTTGCCGCCAGAATAATTGTTTACGATTTTTACCGGGGCAATAAGGTTCAGAGTGGTTGCATCAAACATTTCCAAAGCTACACGGCTTCCTTTGTTTTCCCAATCAACAAAATAAAGTGCAACCTGATAATCTCTTGTCCCTTTTATACCGATAGTAAATGATAATGTCTGATCGGAATTTGACAGGCATGTTGCATTTCGGGGAATTATATTACTTGAATCCGGCGAAGGTGCCCTTGTATCATTTGTCGCTAATATCCACGTAGTGTTATCGGGAACACGTGTTGAACCACCGAAGGCTCGGAAGTAATCAATGGAAGTGACATACGAGGGTAGATTTTTTTTATCTGTACCATCTCCATTGTAGTTACAAAGAGCAAAACCATCTTTACCATAAATGCCACCCCAGTTACCGCTTGTTACAGTATCTTGGCTAATAAACTTAGCAGCATATTCTTCTGCCAATTCTTTATAGACAGGGGTATTTCCTTTATATGAAACTGATATTTTGTATGTTCCGGGCTGAACGGAATTAAAACATATAAATTCCGCTTCCTGAGTAGCACCCTCAATGCCTTGTACCGAATGATAGGAACCATCCCACGCCAAACGCCCGTTTATCAATATTTTTGAGATAGTCTTTTCGGCTTTTGGTATCCCAATTCTTCCAATAGTCCCTTTGGGTGAAGAAACTGTACATTTTCCAGATTGAATATCGAAACTTGCAGATATATCACCATAAGGCGTTGGTGTTCTACCAGATACATTTGTCAATGTTCGTCCGGGATGAGGAAGTATGTCATAAGTTTTAAAACCCGGTGTTGTAGGGACAATACCGAGAACCTCTTCATTAAGCCATTTCACAGGACCGGCTCCCCACGGATGGCAAAGGCTTACAATACCGCACTGTGTATTTGGAACTGCATCATTCGGGCTAATCACCTTATTCCAAGACGGGCGATAAACTTCATAAGTTGTTGTACCTCCGTTTTGTATCATTCCACCCCACATATCTTTTACGGTACTTAAAGCATCGTCGTATTTCCCCATTCGTGCCATTGCCTGAATAATAAAATATTGGTTAAAAGGAGAGATTGATAACCGGTTTACCCGGTCCATAAAATGCTTTTTAAGTAAAGAATTTTGTTCTTCACTGTTTAAAAGTCCGGTATTTACTGCATCAGAAAACGAGTGTATGCCAAACTCTGAAATCCAAAGGCTGTTCGTTCTGATCTCCGCCATTTTCGCCTGAGCATAACCATTATATTTATCCCTGAGATCTGTCCGTCCATATTTATCCATAGCCGTTGCAAAATCCTCCCATGCCCTAATTGATAACATTTTATAGGCATTTTGAGCTTCTACAGATGTTTTAAACCATATTTCAAAACCCGCACAAAGTCGTTCATCCCACCCGTAAAATCTTAGCTTAGGATTAGTTCCAAAAACCTTATAGGCATCGTCAAGCTTAGAACATGCATTTGAAATATAACCTCGTAGTGTTGCAGTATCGCCGGTGTATTTGTAGTAGTCAAGCAAGCTGAATACCCAATAAAGAGAATAGCTTTTTATCCCATTA
>CAILKW010000826.1 GCA_903834845.1 uncultured Bacteroidia bacterium
AAGTGAGCCAAACTCATTTGAATACACCGGTTACACAATAAAAGATATTCAGCCTCGGTTTCAATGGAAAAAACGTTTGGAATGGATGCCTGAAGATTTGCCCTGGCCTCCAAAAGGTAAGGAGTTGACTCTTAATTTTAAGGCTCCTGATTTTAATATTCTGGAAGCACCCCGAAAAGAAGTGTATTCGGATAATTTTACAAGACTGGATACCAGCTGGCGTATTCAGAAAAGTAATGCAAATGAGCGTATCTCATTCACAAATGAGGGTAAAATTGGGGAAATCATGGCTCTTCCCAATAGTTTTTGTTTTGCCGAACGGAACTTCCCTCCTGATGCACAGGTTGTTCAGTGCCTGTTTGATCCAGGCACTGACAAAAGCAATAATTACGGACTCGGCATGGCCCTTGTATTTCCGACGTTTTCGATCAGGTTCAATATCCATCCGGGAGAAGGAAAATTCGGAATTTTCAACGGAGTACTCAGAAAGGAATTCAGCTATGGAAAAGCCGAAGATGGCAAAGCCTATTTTCTGAAAATGACGGTTGCCGGTAGCATGATTATCTGTGAGGTTTCTTCCGATTCAGAAAAATGGGATGAGATTAGCAGAATAACTGTCAACGAAAAGCCAAAGATGGTTAAGATCGGGAAAATGGATCGTTCCGGAAACGCCAGGGATGGCGACAAAAAGGGTGAATTAACCCGTTCGCATGTCCGAAATTTCAAGATATTGGGGGAACCCGATTTTACAAAAGCCGAACCATCAGATTTAAAAGGACTTAAAGTCAGGGTCCATTATGAAATTTATGATGGCATCCCGTTAATGAGTAAATGGATAACCATTGATAATCAGATTGGTAGAAATGTTACATTAAACAGTTTTACCAGCGAAATCATTGCAGCCGTGGAAGGCAGATCCGAAGAAGATGAGCAATCGGGTTGGGAGAAACCGAATATCCATGTTGAAACCGATTACGGTTCATCCATACGCGGAAGAACGGATTATGAAGACGTGGTCACCTGGAGACCTGATTCCATTTACACTTCACAGATCAGCTGGGAGCTTGCAACGCCCTGTTTGCTGACGGTTCAACCTCCGCTGGGTCCGGAACAGGTTATTGAAACGGAAAAAAGTTTTGAATCTTTCCGTACCTGGGAGTTGTATTACGACAGTTTTGAAAAGGAAAGGAAGTCTTTGTCATTGAAGAGGATGTACCGGACCATCGCCCCCTGGGTGACTGAGAGTCCGATACTTATGCACGTTTTGAAAGCAGATTCGGCATCGGTGAAACTGGCTATTGACCAGTGCGCCGAGGTGGGATTTGAGATGGTGATCATGACATTCGGCAGCGGATTCAATATGGAAAGCGGAAATCCGGCCTATTATCAGAAAATGAAAAAATACGCAGATTATGCCCATTCAAAAGGTATTGCCATAGGTGGATACAGTTTGTTAGCCAGCCGTTCGATCAGTGAAAAGGATGATGTGATCAACCCTAAAACAGGCAAACCGGGGGGATTTGCTGTTTTTACAAATTCACCTTGTCTGGGCAGTGAGTGGGGTGAGGACTACTTCCGCAAGTTATATGAAATGTACGAAGCATCAGGGCTCGACATCATTGAGCACGACGGATCCTATCCGGGCGATGTTTGCGCTTCCACCACACATCCGGGTCATAAGGGTTTGAAAGATTCGCAATGGAACCAGCGAAAAATGATCACCGATTTTTACAAATGGTGCCGTGCAAGAGGAATCTACCTGAATGTTCCCGACTGGTATTATCTTAATGGATCGACCAAATGTTGCATGGGGTACCGCGAAGTAAACTGGTCGCTGCCGCGTGCCCAGCAGGAGATCATCGAGCGCCAGAATATTTTCGAAGGAACCTGGAACAAAACTCCAAGTATGGGTTGGATGTTTGTACCGCTAACGCAATATCACGGTGGTGGCGCAGCGGCTACCATCGAACCATTGAAAGAGCATTTAGAGCATTATAACCAA
>CAILKW010000827.1 GCA_903834845.1 uncultured Bacteroidia bacterium
AGTATTATTGTTTTCATGTTATTTCATTCTTGCGACAGTGGAAATGATAATTGAAACGTTTTTGGAGGTTTCGGTATAGGTAAAACTCAAGGTGGTACCATCCAAAGTACCCGAACCGACTATCCTTACCGAATTTGGGAGAGTTTGTTGTGGAATGGTGAGAGCATTACCACTGACAGTGGCTTCGGCTGTTACACCAATACCATAGTTGCCGAAATTATTAAGCAACAGCAATATACTGTTTTGCGATGATTTATAGATCGGCATCGAATAAATGGGCTTACTGAGGGTTTTGCCGTTTTCAGTCCATGTCTCTGTTACACTGTAAATAGCCACGAAATCCTCCCTTATGTCTATTGTTTTTTTGCAACCTGTCAATGCTGCAGTTGCAAAAAGAATTAATGCAATGAACGTTGTTTTTTTCATATCAAATATTTATTATTAATAATTATAATTAGTCGTTTAAAAGGTAAAAAAAGTGAATGTTATTTTTCAAAGTTGGCGTGCAAAAGTATGATGAAAAATTAAATGGTGTATATTCACAATTCCCTTTTCTTGTCCCATTTTTGAAAAAACGGACAAACTTTCTGACATGATAGTCTATTTGGCAAATTGTTCGGCAAAAATTCCAGGCGAAATTCCTTCTATTTTTTTACAAACGCTTAAAAATGTTTTTCGTGACGAAAATCCTGATAATCGTCCAATGGCTTCGAGGGTTAGCTCTTTGGCTCTACCCTCACGAATAAGGTTTTTGGCATAGTTAACCCGCCATTCATTTCTGTAATCATTGAAAGATTGGTTTTTTTCTTCTCTGAAATAATACGACAGATGATGTGCGGGGATATTGATAAGTTTTGAAACATAACCTATATTACAGTCAGGCTGAAGGTAAGGTTTCACCTGCTCCATACACAATTCGACTTTGTGCCTGATATGCAATATGTAATCCGTTTCGAAGGGGGTTTGGTTTTTCCTTTCCGTTACGGGTGAACCATCCGTTTCGCCTTGTTCATTTTTTATCCCTTTCTCCATAACTATTAATGGTACAATTGATTCTGGATGGCGAGGCAACCCATATAAAATTGCAGGAAAGAAGAAAGGCAAAACCAATAATCCGACAAGCCCGAAACCTGAAAGAATTTTCAAAGCATTCAAAGTATAAAATACATTTAAGTTCCCTGTGATTTTTGACTCAATGATCTGTAAGGTTTGGCTGACAAACCATATCATCAGGAATACAAATAAAACAGTAAGCCATTTCGTTATAAAATGCGGGTGAATAAGTGTTTTGGGTTCCCTTTTATTTTTTAAATAGCGTAAAAATAAGTTTAACGAAAAGATAGCGTAAGCAAAAATCAGGACAGGCCTGCTCAAATAAACTACATAAGTGCGGAATACTTCGGTTAAAAATGTGCTATTATACTTCCACAAAGAATCTATGTCATTTACAATTTTAGTGGCGATTTCCACTTTATGCAACCAGGAGGAGAGCAAATAAGGAAGCGTTGAAATGAAGAAAACAACCATGGGCAACAAATGCAACAGGTCGGTTTTTTTCATGCGAGAATCATCAGTTAATACACTCCTTACATACCAATACAACATTGGGCCAATGAGATAAGAGAGAAATCCTATGTTCAAATAAAAGAGACTTACTAAAAAGACCGATTTTGATTCAAAAATTACATATTGGTTGAAATTGTAAACGCTGATCAGCAAAAAGAATACCCCAAGGTAAATGGAAGATGCAAAATTCCTTGCGTTGAACCAGAGCAAAATCACCGACAGAAAAATACCCAATACAGTAAAAGATAAAAGCATCTTGTTCCAAATTTAAGGCAAATGTAAGTCTTTTTCCCGTCTTACAAATTGCATTAAAATAGTACCTTTGTATTATTAGGTTTATGCTTAATATTTTGAATTTAATGATTGAAACAAACAGAAATATGATAACAAAGCGCAAATTTTCATCTTACGGACCAGTTGATAAAAGCATTGAGTATTACGCTCCACGTGAGGAATTGGTACAAAAGGCTATTACGCAATTAAAGGGTGAAAATCCCGAGAAAGGCGGACATTACTTTACTGTTTGGGCACCCCGACAGGCAGGTAAATCATGGAGTTTGCGTGAGGCTCTTTGGCAATTGCAACAAGATGACCGGTTTTACACCGTGAAAGTAAATCTTCAATTAGGTTTTATGGAAGCATTGCCGGTTGCACAATACATTGTTAAACAGATAAACATGTATTTAAAATTGGGTATTGCCAATCCCGAATCATTGGAAGAATTTCAGGAAATATTCAAAAACGGAAATACAAAGAAACCGTTTATTCTGATATTAGACGAATTTGATGATTTAAGTCCCGAAGCTATAGCGGAAATGATTAAGGTGTTCCGGAATATCTATACTACACGCAAAGATGCCAGTAAAAGTTCATTTGAATGGGATTATTTATTGCATGGTATTGCTTTAATTGGTGTTCGGAGTGTTTTGGGAATCGAAAACCCAAAAGGTTCGCCATTCAACGTACAACGCAGTTTGTTTATTCCAAACCTTACTTATGACGAAGTAAAAGGAATGTTTGATGACTTTCAACGGGAATGGGGGCAACAAATTGACGATGAGGTGATAGAAAAGCTATATTACGAAACCAACGAAAAATTAGAAGCAAAATGGGAAAAATTGAAAGAATTGCGTAAACAATACATGGAATTAGAAGCCGATATTATCGAAAAAGAAAAGATTGTCGAAATACTGAAACGATAATATGGAAAAGTATTATGTCTATACTTACCTAAGAGATGATAATACTCCGTATTATATTGGTAAGGGTCAAGGAAAACGAGCCTGGAAGAAATACAAAGGCGAGACTTTCCCGCCAAAAAATAAATCATTTATAAAAATAATAGCCCATAAATTAACAGAACATGAAGC
>CAILKW010000828.1 GCA_903834845.1 uncultured Bacteroidia bacterium
TATTCTGCATGGCAAAGGAAACGGAATCTTGCGTGAACTGATACAAAACTACCTTAGAACAGAACCCGCAGTTAAGAACTGTCGTGATGAACATGTACAATTTGGCGGAACAGGGATTACCATTGTTGAATTGGGATGAATGTTGATTCTTTAACAAACTTATCTATGCTTTTCAATCCAAAATCGTAGTGAAAGTCGGTTTCTTAGTTAAGTGATTTCACAAACCTTTCAGGCTCTAAAGAATTGTTTCCGAGCGAGTAGATACCGATAACCAAACTTCACTTACTCGTCCCGACAATCAGTTCAATTGGAATTCCCTCTGCTTCCCAGACTTTCAGAACTCCAATCATGTTCAATAAAAGGTTATTCAACGATGAAATAATCGAAATGACCAGATACTAAATAGAAAATTGAAAGGCTTTGACAATTCCCGAAAATAATCCTGTAACCCGATGATTAAATTGAAATTAATTCTTTATTTTTGAAGCATATTTTTAACAAAAGATTCGTATGGTCGATAACAAAAGATAGTTTACTAAAAATATTGCAGCGTAAGCTTTTATTTCTGCTTCTGAAAAACCTCCAAATTTCGAAAGTCATGCATAAATAATAAGTGAGACGCTCACGCCACGGCGTGGGCTTTACTTATTTGCATGACAGGTGCTTGGAGGTACCTCAGAGGCGGATACAGTTTTGTACCACGCCTTTTTTTTGTGCAAATTTTCCAGATCACCGCATCAATATGTTTTAGGTAAGTGTTTAATTAATAATAATTTGATCAATAATATAAAACAAAAATTACTTTATAAAACCATAAGTGGAGTCCAGAACCCACTTTAAAAAACGGGGCCTTACCGAATGGCTAAAGAGTAGGGAAATATTTAATCTTGATTAAAATGAAATATTTTTGGTTTTTGTTGTTTTCTTTTTTGTTGTTGTTTTCTTGCAGCAAGAAAGCTGTGGTTGTTCCTGAGCCTGAGCCAATACCACAAAAATTTACCATCGAAACCATAGTGGTTTCTGGAAATGGTAAAATAAGTAGCAGTGCCACTGAGGTTTTGGCTGGTGCTGGCATTACAATAACTTTACAGCCGGATTTTGGGTATTTATTGCCAAAAAACATTATTGTTAATGGCAACACTGTAGAACTGGTATCAAACACTACAAGTTTTGTCGTTAATAAAAATATTAAAATAGAGATCAATTTTTCAAAATCAAAGATATTTTCTGCTGCGATACAGTACGAATGGAGGTTGGATTCCACAGTGGTTGACGGTGTGAAAAGAGTGTCTGTATATCCAGATATATTAGTTTTCAAAACTGACGGAACAATGAACATAAAGTCTGGAGCCACTGGAACTATTTTTACATATAAATGGAATTATGATGACACTATTCAAACATTACAAGAGGGTGGTAATACATGGAACGTTTATTTTTCTGATAAGAGGATGGCTTTATCAAAAGACAACTTCAGTTATATATATCATGCTTTATAACTCACAAGTAATCGAAAAGAACTAATAAGTAGCATGGACAATCCTTTCTATATAAACCTATACTTTGTATTATTTATGAAAAGTATATGAGTGCTGTAAGATTTAGATACAGTGGGACTTTCGTGTAAAACTCAAAATCCCCTCGTTTTAACAGTTTGCCCCGTTTTTGCTGGATAGGATTTATGGGTTTTAACGATTTGCGGATTGAATTTAATACGTAAAAAGCTTATTAATTGTATTTTAATGACCGGTTAGGTTTTTATCCATCCGGTCATTTTTGTGCAAACTTATTCCTCAAGCTTTTCGCTGTATTGATAAAGGATTTCGGGGTCAATGTCTGCTTCATTTTCCCATTCGATTGTGTCAAAACTTACTTTAACGGTATTGAATATCGAAATATCCCTCAATTCTTGAAAAATGCCTTTGTCCAAGAATGGAATCATATCGAATTGCCGTTTTTCTCCATTCCCAAAAGTCAGAAGGATTTTGTAATTGTCTATTGGCGTAACACTTATTACAGGTAAGTACATAATTTGATTTTTTCAGTAACGTTGAATCCACTCCGAAAAGACAAAAACAAAAAATGCCACTAAGACGCTAAGACACTAAGGTTTCACAAAGACTTAAATATCAGTACTATATTCTTAGTGAAGTCTTTGAGCCTTTGAGTCTTTCCCGAAAGTCGGGACAAGTTGTGGCAGAAGAAGGCTTTTCGGAGTGGACTCAATCTTATTATTTTGAGAAAAAAGCACAAGACAGACGGTAGTACATATTGTTTTTAACGACTTGCGGGAGGATTTAAACACGTAACTATCTTATTAATTGTATTTTAATGACCAGTTAGGTATTCATCCATCCGGTCATTTTTGTGCGAACTTATTCCTCAATCTTTTCGCTGTATTGGTAAAGGATTTCGGGGTCAATGTCCTAAATATCGGGGAGTATTATAATTGTCAATCTGGCTTATACCCGATCCGTTTGCGCTGTTTCTGATTGGTGTCTGTTTTGTCCTTATCCAATAAGTAGCTGATAGCATCGTAAACGTCCTTAAACTGGGTATCATACTTGCTTTCAAGTTCGTGCAGCTTGGCGGTTAAATCTTTGTGTGTCAAGGCGTATTGTCTGATAAAAACAAAAGCCCTCATGATCGATATATTTACGTCAATTGCCTTATCCGAATTAAGTATGCCGCTTAGCATCGACACCCCCTGTTCTGTAAAAGCATATGGGAGTTTTTGCGTTCCGCCTCTTCTTTCGGTTTTTGATGTCACAATTTGTGATATCAAAATGCCCCATTCGTTTTTATTAAGTTGGAACATGAAATCATTTGGAAACCTTTTAATGTTCCGTTTTACAGCTTGGTTCAGTACCCTAGTCTGCACTTCGTACAGTTCTGCAAGATCGTAATCAAGCATCACCTTTAACCCCCTTATTTCATAAATCTTTGTCTGGATCGCTTCAATTTGCATAATCTTGAATATTTTTCAGTTGTACGTATACCCAAATTTACTAAATCTTTTGCACAAAGAGAACTTTCAAATGTTTTATCCTCCAAATTCCCCTCGTTTGTAACAACCGGTTAGGTTTTTACCCATCCGGTAATTTTTGTGCGAACTTATTCCTCAAGCTTTTCGCTGTATTGGTAAAGGATTTCGGGGTCAATGTCTGCTTCATTTTCCCATTCTATTGAGTCAAAGCTTACTTTAACGGTATTGAATATTGAAATATCCCTCAATTCTTGAAAAATGCCTTTGTCCAAAAATGGATTCATATCGAATTGCCGTTTCTCTCCATTCCCAAAAATCAATAGGATTTTGTAATTGTCTATTGGCGTAACACTTATAACAGGTAAGTACATAATTTGATTTTTTCATTAACTTTGAATCCACTCCGAAAAGATAAAAACAAAAAATGCCACTAAGACGCTAAGACACTAAGGATTCACAAAGACTTAAATATCAGTACTATATCCTTAGTGAAGCCTTTGAGCCTTTGTGTCTTTCCCGAAAGTCGGGACAAGTTGTGGCAGAAGAAGGCTTTTCGGAATAGACTCAACTGGCAAAAATAAAGGCTGATTTGGAACTTTCGGTGCCTGTAAATGATGTTGAAACCAAAAAAACGGAATTTCAACAGTTTCTGTTGAGAGGTCCGGTAATGTCAGATGAACAATATGCTGCCTTTAAAGTAAACAGGAAAGCCTTTAACCGATGGAGAAGCAAGTAATTGCCCATTATCAGAGCTTTTCAATTTCCTCTTTTGATAAATTTGTCAGTTCAGCAATTTCATCAAGAGAATAACCTTTTAGTTTCATCCCCTTCGCGATCTTTCTGGCTTTGATTAATTCGCCTTGGGGTATTCCTATTTCTATTCCTTCTTCTCGGCCTTTTTCTCTTCCATCTTCTATCGAAGTATCCACTACAGCTTTCAGCTCGGAGTAAACCAGTTTACTCTGTTGGTATTCTTCCCTTTCTTTGGGGTTCATCGCGGCTAATGCGGCGATTTTAAATGCCTTATCAAATAAAGGTTCGTTGAGTATTTGCGGAATATCGTAGAAGGTTTCAAGATGTTTCAGGAAATAGCACCATTTGTCGTAATGCGTTACCAATTCATCCTCTTTTTTGTTAAAGAAAGGCATTTGAAGGAAACGGAATCCCAACTTATCGTAGAAAACGAAACCATCTTCATCGCGCAACTGTACGTTTCGGTCAAATTTCCGGATTTCCTCATGTTCATCGTATGGGAAATCAAGTATGGCAATATAGTATATAGGAAGCAGCTTGAAATCCCAATCGCCTCTTTGGGCTTGCTCGTTAATTGGGAAAGTGATGTAGAACAAGGCTCTGTCTTTAAAATACTTGACCTTTGCTTTTTGCATTTCGACGATAAAGCGGTCGCCGTTTGCACTTTGACAATAAATGTCATAGAACGCCTTACGATCGGTTGCAATCCCGCCAGGTTGTTCGACGTTCCTGAAATTTAGTTCTGTAATCTGATGTTTTGCAGGCATTAAGCAGTTAAGGAAATCGACAAGCAGGTCTTTGTTTCCTTCAGTTCCAAACAATCGCTTAAAACCAAAATCAGTATATGGGTTGATATATTTGCTCATGGTGTCGTGTTTTTGATACACAAAGATAGTTCAGTTTTTGTGAATTTATTCATATTTATAATGTATTGTAAAACAGGTAAATACATGAAATTCCCCCTACCCCCTTTTAAGAAAGGTGGAGTCGTTTAATGTGAATTTGTTTCTTTCACAATGTTTCTATGAATAACTTGACCGAAAGGGACAAGCAGTTAATCAATAATTCCCCAGAATAATCTGTAGCTCGGTATATGCCAGTTTGTAACCAAGTTGTGCCGCAAACAAATCAGCTTCCGACTTTGCCAAGTCAGCTTTTGTCGTAAGTAAATCAGCTTCAAGATTTAAACCCGAACTTTGTTTATCGCTCTGTATCTTAAAATCAGCTTTTCGGTAATTTACAACTTTGGTTGCCAATTTTATTAGTTAACTGCCTGGAATTAATTGTCTATAAACTGTCTGAACCATTCTTTCAGCTTCTGATATAAGGTTTGCTTTTTTTTTGAAATATTCAGGTATTTTCATTTCAGTATTCATTACCAAATTAAATATAAAGAAATCCAACATGATAGCTGCTTTTTCAAGACTTAAAACTACTTCACAATCTCCATCTCTTTCAGCAAATAACCGGCTCCTGCAAATTTGTCAATAATAAAAAGGGCGTAGCGCATATCGAGAGCAATATTACGGCAATGATCGGGATCATAAACGATATCGCTCATTGTACCTTCCCACGCACGGTCGAAATTTAAACCAATCAGTTCACCATTAGCATTTACAACTGGACTTCCTGAGTTTCCGCCTGTTGTGTGGTTCGAGGCACAAAAGGCTATCGGAACTTCGCCTGAATCATTAACATACTGACCAAAATCACGGTTGATGTATAGTTTGCGCAAAGATTCCGGAACATTGTAATCGTAAATGTCAGGATTATCTTTTTCGATGATGCCTTTTAGAGTGGAAAAACACTTAAATGTAACGCCATCAGCTGGTTTATATCCCTCGATTTTCCCATAACCAACTCTTAATGTAAGGTTGGCATCTGCCATTATCCGTGTTCCCTCGTTCATCTCCAAAATGGCTGCTGTATATTTTTTTTGAACAACATTAATGTCTGAATAAAGATCTTTAAAAATCACATCAACATTATCCCGGTAGTACTGTCTTATCATTTTAAAGAGTGCGTAAACCTTATCATTTTGAAGCCTTTTAATTGATTTCCGACCAAAGTTATTAAGTATTTTATTGATCTTTATACTGTCATTTAACAAAGATTTTCCATATATCATGGTTAAATAATTATCTTTTAAGATATTAGGAATCTGTCCAATTAATTTTTCAGGCATAAACTTGGGGTCAACTTTGGTGATATAAATTTTCATTAGTGCCGACCAAACTAATTCATCCGTAGTTTTATCATAATCTTTAAAATAGCCGATGAGATATTCCTTCAGCTTTTTGATTTCTTTTTGTTGCTGTTCCTCGTCTTTTGCCGTTTCGAGCTGTTCAAACCTGGCAATTAAAGTGAAAATATCGGAGCCGCGTTGGATGCACTCTGTATAGTAGTCATTTGCAGTTAGATATGGGAGATATTCAGCATAAAGCTTTTCGAAGTCAGGGAGTATCGTCCCATATTTTTTTATACGCTCAGGTTCAGCAGCAACCCATTTTTTAAATTCGGCTTCACCGGCCTTTTTTACATTAACGGCATCCATTCGTTGCAAACCTTTGACTTCACCCTGCCATTTTTTCCATGAATTCGAGGCGGATACATATTTACCGGCATATTGAATCCTTATTTTAGGATCCGTTTTCATTCGTGCATCCCATATATTCAATTTGACTGTCCTGATTGCCACTTTTGTGGGATCACTTTGATTCATAATCAGATTTACAGCCTGTGATGGAATGTAACGTTGGGTGGTGCCTGGATATCCAAAAACCATCGTAAAATCGCCCTCTTTCAATCCTTTCAAGTTGATAGAGAAAAATTTCTTTGGTTTATATGGTACATTTTCAGGCGAATAGGCTGCCGGTTTATTGTCTTTTCCTGCATAAATTCTGAATAGCGAAAAGTCGCCGGTATGACGTGGCCAGACCCAGTTGTCGGTATCGCCACCGAATTTTCCGATTGCAACAGGGGGAGCTCCAACTAATCTTATATCCTTATAAACTTCATAAATATAGATAAAATATTGATTTCCATTAAATAAAGGCTTGATATCAGCAGAATAACCTGTACCTTTAATGTACTCTTTTTTAATTTTTTCACTGTTTTTCTGAATCGTGTCGAGACGTGCGCTCTGCTCCATTTTATCTGTTACATTTTTTAGAATTTTGGCTGTTACATCTTCCATTTTAACCAAAAACTGAACTGTCAATCCAGGATTAGTGAGTTCCTCAGATCTGTTCATTGCCCAGAATCCATTGGTGAGGTAATCATGTTCAACAGAGCTGTGTTCCTGAATCTGTCCGAATCCGCAATGGTGATTGGTTATCAGCAAACCATCGGCAGAGATTACACCACCTGTGCAGCCACCGCCAAAAAGGACAACAGCATCCTTCAAACTTGCGTTATTGATGCTGTAAACATCTTCTACTGAGAGTTTAAAACCCATAGATGACATCTCTTCAATATTGTATTTTTGAAGTAAGGTTGGAATCCACATCCCCTCTTTTGCCCACAAATTTGTAACAACGGAGATTAAAACAAGAACGATGATAAGTTGGCGTAACATATTAAATCAATTATGAATTTATAAATCAGAACTTTATTAACTCTTCGTATAATCTTTGAACCGGCAGTCCCATTACATTGAAGTATGATCCCTCGATTCTCTCTATCGCAATATAGCCAATCCATTCCTGAACACCATAAGATCCGGCTTTATCATAAGGTTGGTAATTTTTGAGGTAATAATCTATCTCACTATCAGTCAGATTTTTGAAATAGACATCGGTCGAGGCCGAAAAAGAAACTTGCTTATTCCTTGTGGTTAAACAAACTCCTGTAATAACAATATGTTTTTTCCCTGATAATTGACGCAGCATTGCTGAAGCATGTTCATAATCATTTGGTTTTCCAAGTACTACATCATCAATACATACAATCGTATCAGCAGTAATCACTAATGTATCGTTAGTAAGTTCGTCATAAAAAGGTTCAGCTTTCAGTTTTGCAAGATATACCGGAATCTCATCAATAGGCAAGCCGTCAGGAAAAATTTCGTCAACCTCGTGGATAATAACTTCAAAAGGAAGGTTTAATCCTTGCAGAAGTTCTCGCCTTCTGGGAGATTTTGATGCTAATATTATTTTGTAATTTATTGTCATTTTGCAAATTAAAACAAGTTCCAGTTCATTGTCTCACAATCCATCCATTTTCCCTGCGCTCGTAATACCTGTTCGAGGACATCACGGACGCAACCTTCACCTCCGTTTTTATCGGATATATAATGTGAAATTGCTTTAATTTCAGGGGCTGCATCTAATGGGCAAACCGGAATACCAACAACTTTCATTGCAGGATAATCGGGCAGATCGTCACCCATGTACATCACCTCATTTATATTCAGGTTGTTTTTTTCAATAAAATCGTAAAGACATGGCAGTTTTTTCAACGACCCTGCATATAAATCTTTGATCCCAATTTTTTCACATCTTTTTCTCACCTCAATTGTATTTCCTCCTGTAATAACGCAAATCGGATACCCTATTCTTACGGCATACATCAATGCAAATCCATCCTTCAGGTTCGAGGTTCTGGTAGTTTCTCCATCGGGATTGAGAACCTGTGTTGATACGGACAAAACGCCATCCACATCAAATACAAATGCTTTCACTTGGGTCAATTCTTCTTTAAAAAAAGCCATCTAAAATTATTTATGAGTTTGAATTATTCTTTCTGTAATCATTGTGTACAGATTTCTCAGGTCAGGATGATTTTCAAGCATAGTTAAATGTTTGTCTATTACTGATTTATCGTTTCTGATAGCGGGGCCTGTTTGTGATGATTCAGGTGATTGGTTAACAACTTTGGATGCAGTTTCGATAATAAGTGGCTTCATGATTTCAAAATCGAGGCCTTTTTCTAATAACAATTCTTTGCCGATTTTATAGAAATGATTGACGAAATTACAAACGAACACTGCTGCCAGGTGAATCTGCTGACGTTGGTCGGAATCAATAAACCTTACATTTTGCGAAATGGATTGAGCTAAATTACGAAGCAACTCCAGATTTTGGGGAGTATTGGCTTCAATACAGACCGGAATCTGATTGAAATCAACTTTTTTTTCGATAGTGAACGTTTGGAAAGGATAAAAAACGCCAAAATTCGTACAGCGTGAGGCAAGAATACTCATTGGTGTACTTCCTGCAGTATGCACAA
>CAILKW010000829.1 GCA_903834845.1 uncultured Bacteroidia bacterium
GGTAGGTTTTAAGGAGCAAAGGAATAAAGAAGATTCGTCCAGCTTATTTTCCACCTTTTTGTCATCAACATTCAGATTTGAAGAAAAACTACCGGAAATTATCAGGTTGCCTGTTTGATCTTTAACAATTCCGGTCACATAGTCGGCACCCATACCACCCATTGTTTTCAACCAGTTCAGATTACCTGTTGAGTTGAAGGATGCTACAAACAAATCACGGCTGCCAAGAGGTGTTACTGGAGTTTTTCCTAATGAAAAAGTACGGTCAAACCATCCGGTCATAACCATATTTCCCTGATTATCTGAAATTTCACATTTCCCATCACCAGGATAGCCGCCAAGTTTGGAAATCTTTTCCCAAAGGACATCAGCCAGAAGATCAGACTCATTTCTTCCCGGCATAGGAATGATTTCGCCAGTTTTTCCAACAAACTGAGGCATACATCTTCCAATTGGTGCACCAATGAACGTTCCGTCACAAAATGTATATTTTTTACTTCCCGAAAGGATAAAATCGCCCCCAGACATTTCTTGTGGAAAAAGAACTGCCGTACTCATGTGTCCGGGGAAAAGCACTCCAACAACATCCAATTGAGCAATGTTGTAAACCAGCCATGATAAAAGAGCAGCACGATCTTCGCAGTCGCAAAACGGATAATAGAATACCTCATCCGGGAAAAACCATTTTTCGATACCAAACTGAGCGTCATCAGTTTTATATTCAAAAGCTTTCTGTGTAAACTCCAATAAAACGGAGGTAATCTCAGTGGCTGATTTACCTTTAGTGTATTTTGCAAAATAATTCATAACTCCCTCTTTCAAGGAAGGATGCAATGGAGCGCCCATATAAACTGAAAATTCGGTCTGAGGATATGTAGCATAAAAAGCCATCTCGTTGATGGGAACTTTTACCTCAAATTCAGGATATTCTGATGAGAAATTCAATTTTCTGGTTTGATATTTTTCGTTAAAATTCAGTGGTTTGGTAATTGCAAAATTGATTCGTCCCGAAGTTTGACCATATTCCTCGTCATAAGTTTGAACTGAACCTATCCCCTCACCTTTTTCACCAAGGAAATAATATTCCTGATTATCGAATTTTAAAAACTGACAGTTGAAAAGAGCCTGATTTGATGGAGCCAGTAAATAAAGTTTTTGGTTTGTCGAATTAAAAGCAAGCCTTCCCTTGTACCCCGAAACCGTCATCAGAAACCAGGTATAGAGGGTTTTAGCATTGTCATTTTTGTTGGAAATCCTACCGGAAAACTGATTCATCAACTGATAAATACCCCAATCGTTAAGATTCATCTGTTCTTTCAGAACATTGATTTGTAAGATGATGTCTCCGTAATTAGATTCAGATATCTTCCTCCAAAACCGTGAAATCTCGTTTTGTCCCACAACTCCGAGTGCAAAATTAACAAATGCGGGATCAACCTTGAGGGTAATCTGCTGCCCGAAGAAATCGAATGGCACCTCTAATCTTCTCCCTGTCTTTTCAGGAATAGGAACTAAAATTGGCTTCAGCTCTTCCTTTTTAGGAAGGAAAACTATCGGCGGCTCAATACTTTTGATTTTTACAGGTGCTGGCATCTGTTTTGGTGGTTCGAACTTCACAGGTGCAGGTGGTTTTGGCATCTCTACAGGTTTATTGGCTTTAAAAGCACTGTATGATTGCCATTCTTTTTCGAGGTACTTCGCAAACTCTTCGTTATGCTTTTTAACAAAGTTGTTATACTCTTGTTGCAGCTTTTTCATACCCTCCTGCTGCTCTTTAACATACTGACCGTATTGTTGTTGCTGCTGCTTCTGGTACTCCTCAAAAGTCTGGGTATGGGCACTTAAACCGAAGACAAAAAGTAAAACGATGATCAGACCAACGTTTCTCATGGTAAAAGTTGTTAAATGTCTTTCAAAAAATTAATCAAAGCTCTTTTTCGAAGAAAGAGAAAACTATCACTCTTAACAAAAAAATGATCACACCAACATAACTGTGTGATAATAAACATTTTTAATATATGTCTAAGGCAATTGTCAACTAAAAACTCTATAATTAATTGTCACGGTCTGGCAACCGTGACAATTAATTATAGAGTAATCAAATTTCAATCTGATTACTTTGCTCCTTTGTCCATCTCTTTATTGAATTCGTTTCTGAATTTTTCATATTCAAAATCGAGACGTAACTTGTCATCCTGAGAAATTTTGGCTGAAATTCCTTTTACAATCTCATCACCTGAAAGTTCCTGAGCCAGATAGCATTTGAAGGTTCCGGTTTTTGTTTTTGTAAACTTCTCACAAATAGTAGCAACACCTGAAAGCTGCTGGTCAACTACCTGACGAGTTAATCCCTCGAAGCGCGTTTTAGCCTGTTCTACATTATCAATAGCTTTCGAACTGTAATAATTGTCAACTACACTTTTAATAGTAACATTTAAAGTAGCTGCCAGCTGTTCACGTGTGTTAGCCTGGGCCTTCTTCTTTGCCAACATCTGATCCTGACTCTCGCCAAAAGCACTTGCACGTATTATCCCTTTACCGGTAAAGAATTCAGGTCCGCTGCATGGAACTTGTAATTCTACCTCTCCATCTGAACTAACAGGCTTAGTTGTTTTACATCCCGTCATCATCATAGTAACAACACAAATTGCCAAAATGGCTGAAAACATTTTTTTTGAGTTCATAACAAAAAGTATTAGTGATAAAAAAAATAAAAAAAATTGAAACCTATTTATTGTTTATAATTTATATTCCATTACCAACCGGTGGTATAGTCGTAACGATAAATGCTGATAGCTGAACTTTTCCCTGTATTAGCAGAGTTATACATTATTGATCCGTTCAACTTATTTGCCGGAGTTGTTGCAGTCGAGACTTTGGATATAGTAAGCTCATTCGGAATAGTCACTTTGAGCTCATGCTGACCTTTAGCACTGAATGACACATTTAAAGGCAAATCTACAATAATGCCATATTCTTTCCATTCGAGTGTCAGTTTTGTGACAACAACCGGGCTGTCGTACTTTGATTGAAGTGGTATAATACATTCAGCATTTGAAACTTTATCTCCTGTAATTGTTCCTCCCATAATGCGTATCTTTCCACTTATCAAGAGAGTAGCTTTTTGTTCAGCAACATTGAAGTAAAAAAGCTTTTCAGGTCTGTTGTTGCCGATTGTATATGAAACCTTAACGTTGTTTCCAGGCTCATCGTAACACTCATCGTACATATAAGTTACTTCACATACATCTTCTCCAAGACGACGATCCTGAATTTTTGCACATCCCGAATTGATAACAGGTTTTTTCGCACAACGTACAACTTTGTCGCCAATCTTTAAATTATAGCGAACCTTTCCCAAAGTACTTCCTGCATCAGCGAGATAAACAGAGGCCAATAATGCCTTGCATTTTTCAATACCGGTTTGCGATTGACCTTTGCGTTCGTCAATAAAAATTTGCTCTAACTTGGATAGCTGACTTTGACATTGAATCAATTCTTCAATTGAGGTAAAATTGTCAAGCAATGCCAGAGCTTTATTCATTTCATCGGTCAGCAATTGATCCTTTGCACGGAAATCTGCGACAAGATCATCAAGATCAAACTGAGAGAAAGGGTATTTCACGAAATACTGGTACTTAACTTCTTTGGTCTTTTTATCTGCCTGTTTTTCCCAGTAAAAAGCAACAACATTAGTTGCAGAAACACCTTGCAGAAAATCTCTCTTTCCAGATTGGGTAGTGATTACATTTGAAAAACTCTGGTACAATTCGTTAATCTTTCCCGCAGTAATCTCACTGCTTTTCGAAACTGATGATGAAGAGATAAAGTCGGCAACAGAGGTAACGATTTGAGCTTTTACATTAACCATCGCATTATCTTTGGCATCTTCAATAGCAGTACCATTTCCAATTCCTACAATAAAATTCTTCTCCATACTCATGGTCCAGTCAGGTTTTTTACCGCTTTTATCCTGAACCGAAAATTGTGCAATCAAAAGCAACGGGAAAACCGATGCTATCAGTAACAACAAGTAATGCTTTCTCATAAGAAATAATTATTTGGTAATCGGCAGATTTTTGAACTTAAAGAAGTTGTCGTTGATAAAAAAACGCAAATATCTGATTTCATTTACTTTAGGAAATTCACAGATCAGTTCTGTGTTTACTTCCGGTAAAATTGTAACATCCAGATAGTTGTTACTTTCCCGAGAGCCTATCTTTGTCATATTGATCCGTTTTTCATCACCATTGTCATTTATAAGCATTGTCTCATAAAGACGATACATCTTTTGAATATAATCTTCCGGACCTTTATTAATAAGCTCGAAATAGACAAATATTTTATCACCTATTTTGACGGCCTTTTTAAACCGCAGGAAGATTTTGTTTCCAAGATCAATAGTCTGACCTTCTGAATATTCAGGTTCAGGTTCAGCTTTATTCTTTACCTTTTGCTCAGTTGTAACGATTATAGGCATGTTCCTCCCTATTTGACCGGCTATTTCGTTGCATTTGTCGAAACATTCCCGACAAACAGGCGGTACCGAATTTAGGAGTCCGAGAGAACCAACCCAATTGTACTGATCAGCCAGACTTTTTGCACGCGAAATGACCAAATCGCAATGGGCATTAAAGTACTCAACAATAGCTTCTTTCCCTTTTTCGAGCATGACCTTGAACTTGCCGTTTCGTACATTTATAGTTTTGAAAGCATTGTTGTAGGCTGCCTGTTCAGTACTCCCCGCACCTTTCAGTGCTTGTGATGCAGTTGCGTAAACATTACCGGTGTAACGATCCGCAAGGTTAAAGACAATCTCCATATTATAAGTAAACATTGGAGGCGAAGTTGGAGCGACATCACTGCTGATAACCATCAATTGAGGAGTCATTATAAAAAGAGGCGCGTCATCAAGGGCACTCATCCCATTAAGACCAATAATCTGGCGTATCTTACCGAGCAACATTTCCTGAGTTCCAACAGGAAGTTTGAGTAATTCATCAGGGATAACCGGGGCTATGGCGATCCTGCTAAAATCATCGCTTTGTCCCTGACTGTTTTGTCCTATTATCCGGTTTGTGCATAGCAGGCAAATAAATAACACAACCGGAAGTATCATTCTATATTTATTCATCTTTTTCGGATTTAGACATTATTTTTCACCGATAATCAACCATGCTTCACCTAAACCCCGCTGGTAAATCTTCGTATCGAGATTGAAAGGTTCTGCTGCGAGATATTTATTCAGATTAGAAATGAATCTTCGTGTATCCATAGCTACCTCTCGTCCATTCAATGTGAACATCATAGGAATTCGAACCTGTTCGAAGCGCATCATAGACTCGGTGGCATCTATAGTTGAAAACCTTCCATTAACAGTATTTTCTGTCAACCAATTTTCAATATGGAAGCTAAGTGCTTCGGTTGCCCCCTTAACATCAAATTCCTGTTCCAGATCAACACCTGCATTGTCCCAGACACGGATAGCAAGTGCCACTTCGCGACCGTTTGTAAACATATCTGCGAAGAATGTCGTCAATTGACCATTAAATGCATCCATGTGACTCAACACAGCCTCTTCGAGTAACAAGTCAACAGTAGCTGAAGATGACGGCTGTCCGGTCCCAGCGGCAGCAGCAACCTGTTTGTTGGTATAAGCATCAAGACCTTTCAGCGAAAAGGTTATGTAATTGTTTGGCCCTTGCCGTTTAACCTTAAAATCTATGTCCATAATGATGTCGGCTTTGGCAGTGCGTTTCAAAACATCTATAGGTGTTTCAACTATAGCAGCACCTGAACTCTTTGACGATAACATAGAGATTTCAGCACTTTGAGTCTCAATACTTTTAAGTGTCTGTTCAAGATCCTTTAATGGGAAACCTCTTTCAGACATTATTGCTCCCAGTTTGATAATTACCATTCGCATCTCATCGCTGTTCTGCATGGCTTTTTTATAATCAGGCAAAACCAAGTCTTTTCCATTTGCATTGACATTTATTATAAAGCCATTTGAAACACAAAACATATCGCTGGGTACAACCATTATGATTGGTTTTTTGGCTTGAGCCAATAGAAGGAGCGATACTCCTCCCAGAAAAAGGGTTAAAAATATTTTTTTCATTCTGATGGTATTAATATATTAAAAACTTATTATAAATATGATAGCTTGGAATTAAAACCCGGCATCCATACGTTTGACTATTCCCTTGTCCTGAAGGTATTTCCGTAGTGCGTTGAAATTAATCGAAGCACTAACAGCAACTTTATAGCCATGACTCATTTTGATGTTATCGGCACCTCCCGGAGTTCCATCTGTAGTGAGGTTCACAAAACTCAGGTACATCCCACCATCCTTGAAAAAATCATCAAAAAAATCCATACTTTGCTCATAAGCATCCACCGGCAAAAGTGAAGGTGTTGGTGCAGCACCATTCCCGCCGGGTACACCCCTGAAAATAACAGCAGCTACAGCGGTACGTTTGGCATCGTAAACTGCATTGTCAACCTTTTTACCATATCCCCAAACCTTGATAAGTTTCGTTCCATCCTGCCCAACCCCAAGGCATGCTAACTCATAATTGTATTGACTTCCATACATAGCTTTTCGCTCCTTTCTGGTTTGACCGGTTACAACTTGGCAAGCCATTAAAAGAAGCATAATTCCCATAAAACTCTTTTTCATCTTATAAGTATTTACTAACTATTTGATTGATTATCGCTTAAAATTCAAACCGAATACCAGCCATTATACCCATACCCTCACGACCATCAAAGGCTTTTGTCCAAGTTAAATCCTTAATAGGCGCTTTTTCATTAGCTTCATTCTTGGTGGAAATATCTCCTGAGGGAGTATAATAGTTGACCTGACCAAGAATCGAAATGTTACGTGTTAGGTTAATTCCCAACATTGCCCCTGCTTTGATAAAGCTGGTAGAAATCTCTTTGTACGCAACCTCCGAGCTGGTAGCAGTCGCCTTATATTTGAGCTTGTCATTTGAGATTTGCTCAATTCCATACTGGGCATACGGGGTTAATTCGATTATACGCCCGAGACGCATTCCTTTTCCAAGTCCAATAGAATATCTGAAAAAAGAGAATTCTGTTTTACTATCTGCACTAAAAGGAGAGGTATTATATTCTTTGGAATCGAATCCTAAATCAATCATCAGGTAGAGGGCAGTTATCTTTGTGAAAGGGCCTGTGCGGATCATGAAATTCAAATCCATACCACCTATGCCTCCTGTCTCATAACCTGCAATAGTTGAGAAACCTATGTCTAGGCGTTGTTGTAAAATCATCCCTTCTTTAATTGAGCCTCCATAAGTTTGATAGAATCGGCTTTCAGGACTTGATCCTGTTGCTACTTGACGGTTGTCAACAATTTTTCCGGTTGCCCTGACTACTGCTTGCCGCTTAGGCTCTGCCTTTCCACTCTTTTCGTTCCATTTGTATTGATAAATAAAGTATTGCTGGTCGCATTTCAAACCCTCTTTCTTTCCGATTTTAGCTCTGGTGGGGCTAATTTTTGAGACTTTTGTTTTTACCCTGAAATCCTCAAGATCTTTGTCTAACAGGAAGGTTGTATTTTGATACATATTATTAGTTAGTTCATCCATCAACTGGCTCAACGATTTGGGATTCTTGTTGGATGTCAATGTCTCAATTGTACTGGCTGAGAGTAATGGTTTTGAATAAACATCGGTAAATTTAAAAGAGAGCGTATCAAAGGCAGCAATTTTATTTGTTTTGATAGCTACATCATCATCATCGTAAGGCCAAGCATTGTAAAAGGTAGCAATCACTTCGGGTGTAAATTGTAATTTGAAAAGGAACACGTCGTAAGTGCTATTCCAGCCTCTGGTTTTACCATCATCTTGTGATTTTAGTTCGGTAGGCACCAAAATAAGTACATAGCTTTTGTTAACCAGATTTTGCCCGGCATCCTTCAGGAAAGCATCTCCCCTCTTTGCTGTTGCAGCAATTTTAACATCCTGATCAGTTGCATTGTACAATCCACTTTGATGTACATAATCAAGATTCATTGTGCCGTTTTCCTGACGGTTAAACCATTTGGCAACTATAGCTCGGCCAATTCCCTGTTTTTCAATCAAATCTTTCAAATAAGATCGTTTATTAGTAGTAGTCAAGGTTTTAAAGTCCTGACCAAGTGGAAGGGAAAATCCCTTAAAGTTGTGATTGTTATATTTATCAGAGAATTTTATTTTCTCTGCCGCTAAAGCTGCCTCCTGAGAAGCACTTTCTCCCTCATAATTCCCTAAAAGGAAGGTCACCGATAGTCTTGAATAGTCCTCACCGGTAATAATTTTGCTTTTTTGAGCTGTTCCGTTCAACTGACAAAAGAGTCCACAACCCAAAAGAATAATCATCGTCAACATTTTTGATACATTTTTCATAATCCGGAAGTTTTTGTGACTAATAATAAAGATTTGTTTCAAAGTTATTGATTCAATTTACAACATAAATACATTTCACGGTTTAGCTTAATCTTGAGATGCAAATTTCAAAATAAAAAGTGAGTAATACAAGAAATTTTGTGATTTTTTTCATTGTTTTGGCAAACGCTTAAGTATATTATTCTATTTCAAGATTGTAATTATCCAATAATCCGGCAAGACCCATCCTTGAAAATTTCGCCTTTTTTATCCTATTTCCTGATGGATCTATTGAATAATGATACGCAGTGCGAAAATCAGCTTTTTCCAAAATGGTGTGTTCAAAAATCGCTCCTTCCAAATCACAATTGTCAAAAACTGAGTTAGTCAAATCTGCTTCGACAAAGTCTGTTTCTTTAAGATTACAATTTTTAAATATTGTCCCTTTCATTTTAAGTTTATAAAAAGAGGCCAGATTTAATAGACAGTTTTCAAATTTTAAGGATAACAAGAACTCATTGCAGTTACTGAAGTTTAAACCTAAGAGTTTACATTTGGAAAATTTTACAGTTTTAAGACCAGTATTTTTGACTATAGTCATGCTTAAGTTACAATTTACGAATTCACAATCAATAAAAGTAATATCCATTAAATCTGAATTCGAAAAATCACAGTTACTAAAATTACATTGTTCAAATTCTCCCTTGTCGAGTTTCGTGCCGTCAAAGTTAATTTTATCGAAAAATTTTTTTTCAATAATTTTTAGTGCCATTTTCAGTTTGTTTTTGTTATTACAATTGGATATTTTTGAAAACAGATTTGAATAATTTTAACATTTATACCATAAAAATGTTCATTATAGTTCAATTACTTGTAAACTAAATTATTTAAAAAATATTATACAAATAGTTGACATCAAATATATAGTTAAATAATTAACGTGATAACAAGAAAGGAGGTGATGGCGACTGAAAATTTCAATCATCAATGAATCATTTAATGGCTTTTAAGGCTGGTGAAAGCCTTGTTTTAATAATAATCACCGGCCATACCTAAAAAATAACAAAAAACATGAGTGAAATAATAGGAAAATTAGGAATGGGATGGTTGCCTGACTATCCGGATTTTAGGGACTATACAGCTGAGAAAAATTCAGTAAAAATCATGCTTGAAAAAGTAGGAGTTGCAGAACCGTTAAAAGTTGGTTTGGCTGCTTCAATAGATTTAAGGGCCTGGTGTTCTCCAATTGAAAACCAGGGTTCTATTGGTGCCTGTACGGCACACGCCGGTGTTGGGCTGGTAGAGTACTTTGAGAGGAGGGCATTTGGAAAACATATTGATGGATCCAGACTCTTTTTATATAAAGCCGCTCGTAATTTGTTACACTGGACTGGGGATACAGGGGCATTTCTTCGTACAACAATGGGTGCCATGGCATTATTTGGTGTTCCCCCTGAAGAGTATTGGCCTTATGTAGTCGCAAATTATGAAATTGAGCCGTCTGCTTTCTGCTATGCGTATGCACAAAATTATCAGGCAATTAATTACTATCGCTTGGATCCACCAGGAACTACTCCTACTGCACTATTGACACAAATAAAGACATACCTCGCTGCAGGACTTCCTTCGATGTTCGGGTTTACTGTCTATAATTCTTACACACAGGCCTTAACAAGCGGTAAGATACCTTTCCCAACAGCAGGCGAAAAAATAGTTGGAGGTCATGCAATAGTTGCTATTGGTTATGATGACACTATGAAAATTAAAAATACCAATCCAGGGGGAGTTGAAACAACAGGAGCATTATTAATCAGAAATTCCTGGGGTACAGGTTGGGGAGCTGCCGGATATGGCTGGTTGCCCTATGAATATGTTTTGAAAGCAATTGCTACTGATTGGTGGTCACTATTGAAAAATGAATGGATTGATACCGGCATGTTCGGATAGAATCAGGATACAAAGTTAAAATCATTTGTAAAAATAAATCATACTGAAAAGGACTAAATGAGGTAAAAAGAACCGATCATTTAGTCCTTTTATTTGGCAAATTTATTCATACATCTTTCTATATACAGTTTTAATTTTGACAATTTTAAGTGTTCCTTATTTGGATTACTTCACTTGGTTCGTGCCGAGATGTAAGCCTAATATTAAACCGGCTTTCTAAATGTTGTAACGAAGAAAAAGCAACTTTAGGTGTATTATTTTCTGCTGATAAATGACTAAGCAGCACCCATTTTAAATCAGTTCCTGCGTGTTCTGTCAGTAAATCCACCGCTTGTTTGTTCGATAAATGACCCACATCTGAAGCGACTCGCTGTTTCAAAGGGTAAGGATATGAGCCTTCCCAGAGCATTTTTTCATCATAATTTGTTTCCAGAAAAACAGCATGACATTCATGGAGATGGGAAGTTACATTGTGGCAAGGCAATCCAATATCGGTAAAAATGCCAACATTTATACCATGAAGCTCTATGCGAAATGAGGTCGGCTCTTTTGCATCGTGATTTTTCAAAAAAGGATGAATAATAAAGGGAATTAACATTACCGGTTGTCCAGGCCGAAGAAATCTTACCGCAAGCGGTTGGTTTATAAAATATAGCGATTGATAAGTTCCTTTAGTCATATAAACAGGAATATCCAGTTTTTTACCGAGTACCCTGGCTCCGCAAACATGGTCATTGTGTTCGTGAGTTACAAATATACCCCTAATTTTGTCAGGGGAAAGTCCTTTCGATCTCATTCGTGTCAAAATCTGCTTGCAATTAATGCCTGCATCAATCAGAATAGCATCCTCCTTATCTCCAATATAGTAACAATTCCCATTACTCCCCGATGCTAACGCACATATTTCAATCATCTGATCTGTTTTATCCGGCAAATTTAAGCTTTATTGGCATTAGTATTTCGAATGCAAATAGAGACTACTAATAAATGACATTTTTTGACAAAAAAATAATTTAAACAGAATATGATGCCTTATCTGATCTCGTCAGACAACAATTCATTACTATCTTTTTTTTGATTCGCCATTACCACCAAACTATATTGTTTAAGCAGAAAAGCGATAATTGTGACACCAATATACCCGAACATTATGAGGATAAGTTCCCAAATTTTAAACCACGAAATGTAGAAAAGACTAGGAAACATCAAGTCAATACACAAGTCAAAGATTGCGTAATTTATGATACCTCCAATTATGACAAGCACTAATGTTGAAAACAGGTAAATGAAAAATCTACCTTGTGATAAATACTTATTAATCATGACATTTAAATGCATATATACAACACAAATAATTGTTATATGAAAAATAAAAACATACAAAAAGTTATTAAGGAAAAAACTAAGTATTACAGGTGCAACAATATTATCCTCACCCGGATAAAACATGAGGAATACACCCCACCCAATAAGGGTCAAACCAATACCTGAAATACTATATTTTACCCATTTCTTTATCCCTTTTATGTACCAAATAAAAGGAATTAAAAAAAACACCAGTATAACATTGCTGATTAACAGAACATTCAACCATGTCAACTCGAGCCCGTCCATAACATAACCAGATTCGATTCCCCGATTGAAAAAAGAATTAAAGAAGTTAAAGGACAAGACCCAGAATAACAAGTGGAGCGGAATAACATTATGACTTTTATCTTTTATTGTGTTCATAATCATTGTTTTATAGTCGTTTCAATGCTAATTTGGCTACTTGGTTTTCCCAATCAATAAACCTCGACTGGTCGGCATACTTCACAATCATTTCGGTAAGTTCTTTCGGTGAAGCAGTAAGAATAAACCGGTCTGCCTCTTTTACCCATTGGTAGTTTACCCGCACACGTTTTTTCTCAATCATTTCTTTCATACAGTCAGCACCAAGCCAAGATAGTTCCATTAAGCTGTTTTTCAGAATAATACGTGCAAGAGTATGCACCTCAAAGTAGCTGTTAACTGCCAGTTTACTTTTCATTAACCCCTCCTTTGCATTGGGGACAAAATCGGCAAAAAGACTATTTTTCACACGAAATAGTACTACTTTAAATTCATAATTTGTTGAATCCGATATACGTGACAAACTTGCATTGTAATAGTTTTCTGGTTTGAAAGTGGTTGAATCTTCTCCCTTTTTGCTTTTAACAACCCATTTTGAAATTACTTGTTTGATTGTCCAGGTTGAGGTAGTGTCTGCAATTCCCCAAATATCAGAATTGGATGACGAACCAGAATCTTTTTTTGATTGAGCTGTACTTGCTATCCAAGAGCCTTCAATCTTTGTTTCGAGTATGATGTTTTTTTCAATATAGAAAGGATTAAGTGAACAAATCATGTAATAACTATCACATCCATTGAAAAGCAACATCAGACCGGTAATCAGAAAAATCGTTCGTTTCATGATTTGGTTTTTTTTATGAAATTACAAGGCAAAGGTATATTATTTTATCACTTCAAAACTATTTCGATAAGATTCCCAATATTTTTGATAAAAACAATATCAGGCATACAATGCAGTTCGATAGATTTCTTTTAATTTTTATATAATATTTTACATATTCCAAATAAACGACTATTTAGTGTTTCATGTTGTATTTCCACGAATGTTATCTTAAAGGTAAAAAAAGCCAATCCTTTTAGGATTGGCTTTTTCATTTTATTACTCCACCAACTAATTTACAACTATATTGACAATTTTATTTTTCACAATAATGATCTTTGCTATGGATTTTCCTTCAATCCATTTACTGGAATGGAAATTTTCTAGAACAGCCCTTTCTATGTCACTATTCGACAAATCAACTCCCAATGAAATTTTGAATCTTACCTTACCATTAAACGAAACAGGATACTCAAAGATCTCTTCGGTCAAATATGATTCATCGAATAACGGCCATGGGTGGTAGCTCAATACTGTTTTCTTTCCATAGAGTTGCCATAGTTCTTCTGCGAGATGCGGTGCAAAAGGAGCCAAAAGTTGAAAAAAAGTTACAGATGTTTCGTGAGTCACTTTACCAACTTTGTAACAATGGTTAGTAAAAACCATCATTTGCGAAATTGCAGTATTAAATTTCATATCTCCGATATCGTCACTCACTTTACGAATTGTCTGGTGAAGACATTTCAAAGTTTCTTTGCTCTCCTCACCGTTAGCGACATTATTCTGATCACCAAAGAATGCAACAACCCGGCGAAGAAAATTATAAACTCCTTTAACACCGTTTTCAGTCCACGGTTTTGTGGCATCCAGCGGACCGATAAACATCTCGAAAAGCCGTAAAGCATCGGCTCCGTAATTGTTTACCACATCATCGGGATTAACAACATTTTTCAACGATTTCGACATCTTTGCAACAATCTGGTGGAGTACTTCACCTGTGGCCAGACTATAGAATTTTCCTTCACGTTCTTCTACCATATCTGAAGGCACCTTAGATCCTGTAGTGGTTTCGTAAGCAAATGCCAAAATCATTCCCTGATTGAAAAGTTTTTGAAATGGCTCATCTGTAGAAACAATACCAAGATCAAAGAGTACTTTATGCCAGAATCTACTATAAAGCAAGTGCAAAACAGCATGTTCTGCTCCTCCAACATACAAATCAACTGGCATCCAATAGTTTTCAGCCACTTCGCTGAAAGGTTTCTCACTGTTTTTGGGATCGGTAAACCGAAGGTAATACCAGCACGAACCTGCCCATTGTGGCATTGTATTAGTTTCGCGACGACCTTTTCTTCCGTTTTTATCACTCACAATTAACCAGTCTCCAGCATTAGAAAGTGGTGATTCACCTGTTTCCCCAGGCAGATATTTTTCAACTTTGGGTAGTAATAATGGTAATTCGGTATCATCCAAAACACTAATTTCTCCATCTTCCCAGTGTATTACAGGGAAAGGTTCACCCCAATATCTTTGACGGCTGAATAACCAATCGCGCAATTTGTAGTTTATAGTTGACTTACCAAGTCCATTTGATTCAAGCCAATTAGTAACTGTTCTTATTCCATCTTCCTTTGAAAGTCCATTGATATCAATGCCAAGTTTATTATTTGAAGAGTTTATGTAAGTTCCATCATCTGTCCAGCAAGCCTCGGATGAAAGAACTTTTTCTCGTAGCTCTTCTGTTGCATTTTTTGGATCAAGAATACAAATAATTGGAATATTGAAAGTTTGTGCAAACTCAAAATCGCGAGTGTCGTGAGCCGGAACTGCCATTATGGCACCTGTTCCGTATCCCATTAGTACATAATCAGCTACCCAGATTTGTATTTTTTCTCCGTTAATTGGATTTATTGCATAACGACCTGTGAAAACTCCCGTTTTTGTTTTTGCAAGTTCAGTTCTGTCTATATCACTTTTTAATGCGGCAGCTCGTATATACATTTCCACTACATTCTTCTGATCTTGCGTGGTTATAAGGTTTACAAGCTCGTGTTCGGGTGCGAGAACCATATATGTAGCACCGAAAAGGGTGTCAGGACGAGTAGTATAAACTCGCAATTTTTTGTCAATTCCATCAATCTCAAAATCAACTTCTGCTCCGGTAGATCGCCCAATCCAGTTGC
Source organism: uncultured Bacteroidia bacterium (assembly GCA_903834845.1). Taxonomy (GTDB): domain Bacteria; phylum Bacteroidota; class Bacteroidia; order Bacteroidales; family Prolixibacteraceae; genus JAAFHB01. The sequence goes on from CAILKW010000829.1 coordinate 14,955, forward strand.
GTTGCATATCTTTTACACCTGTTGGCCAGTCAAGTTGATCTAAACCTTCGAGTAATCGTTCGGCATAATGTGGAATTCTAAGCATCCACTGCTTAAGGTATCTGCGCTCAACTTCTTTTGTCCCGCACTTTTCGTGTGAACCATCATTCAAGACCTCCTCATTTGCGCATACGGTTTTGCAATTACGACAATACCAAACCTGAGCGTTATCGTAGTAAGCCAATCTTTTACCCGAAATATAATTCCTTTTCGCAACATCACCCTGCTTATTAATATTTTCAGGAATAGCTAACTCGCTTATGTGTCTTCCTCTCCTCTGCTCATGATCAAACCATGTATTAAACAATCGGACAAAAATCCATTGTGTCCATTTAAAATAGCCAGGATCGGTAGTGTTGATTTCTCTTTCCCAGTCATAACTCAAGCCCAAGGATTGAATTTGCCTGCGGAAAGTATCACAATTACTTTGGGTGGTAATTGCCGGATGTGTTCCTGTTTGAATGGCATATTGTTCTGCGGGCAAACCAAAAGCATCCCATCCCATTGGATGAAGCACATTAAATCCGTTTGCCCTTTTGTATCGGCAAATAATATCAGTTGCAGTATAACCTTCGGGATGACCAACATGCAAACCGGCACCCGAAGGATAAGGGAACATGTCAAGGCAATAAAATTTAGGCTTCGAATGGTCAATGACCGATTTAAATGTCATATTATCCGACCAGTACATTTGCCATTTCTTCTCAATCTCTTTGAAATTATAATCCATCAGTAGCGAGCGTATTCGTTCATTTTCAATTAAGCTGCAAAATTAATGCTTTATTCATTCTCATTCCAAATAAAACAAAATAATTGTGTGAAAATTGTAACCAATTACAAGTTATTATACTATGATTTTGATGAAATTCACGCGTTTACAAAACTGACATAAATCAGTAAAACCCAAAAACCTGTTTGAAAACACAAATATTGTAACTTAATATGAAGATAAAGAGGTATATAACGTTTGATTGATTTAATTAGTTTTTGAATGCAATAATAAAGAAATCTGTAATTTTGAACATTTTTATTTAATCGTTGAATTGACGGTAATCCGTTAGTTCGGTTAGCAGGAATTAAAACTAAAGTACAGATGATTGCAGGAATAGAAGTTTTTATGGACGCGCTTAAAGCTCGTACACCCGGTGAAAATGAATTTCATCAGGCAGTTTTGGAAGTTGTTGAATCTGTGTGGGATGTTTATGATGCAAGTCCCCGTTACAAACAGGCGAAAATTTTAGAACGAATGGTTGAGCCTGAGAGAACAATCATGTTCAGAGTTCCATGGAGCAACGACAAAGGTGAAATTGAAATAAACCGAGGCTATCGTGTAGAATTTAATAGCGCATTGGGCCCGTTCAAGGGTGGTCTTCGATTTCATAGAAGTGTTACTTTAAGTATCTTGAAATTTCTTGGGTTTGAACAGACGTTCAAAAACAGCCTTACTACACTTCCAATGGGTGGTGGCAAAGGAGGTTCAGATTTCAGTGCCAAGGGTCGCAGTGACAGCGAAATTATGAGGTTTTGTCAATCTTTCATGACTGAGTTGTTTCGTCATATTGGACCTAACACGGATGTTCCGGCTGGTGATATTGGTGTAGGTGGGCGAGAAATAGGATACCTTTTTGGTCAATATAAGCGGATTAGAAATGAATTTACAGGCGTTCTTACAGGTAAAGGATTAGGCTGGGGAGGATCATTAATCCGTCCTGAAGCAACAGGCTATGGAGCTGTTTACTTTGTCGAACACATGCTTAAAGAAATGGGTAAAACTGTAAAAGGAAAAACTTTTGCAATTTCGGGTTTTGGAAATGTGGCATGGGGTGCGATCTGTAAAATTAACGAATTAGGTGGCAAGGTAATAACTATCTCAGGGCCTGATGGATACATTTACGATCCTGATGGTATATCCGGTAAAAAAGTTGATTATCTGCTCGAATTGCGCGAAACCAACAACGATGTGGTTGAACCTTATGCTGAAGAATTTGGAGTGAAATTTTTTCCTGATGCAAAACCCTGGGAAACGAAAGTTGACATTGCGATGCCTTGTGCTACTCAAAATGAGCTTAACGAAGCCGATGCCAGAACTCTAGCCGATAATGGCTGTTTTTTGATCGCTGAAGTATCCAACATGGGATGCACCTCTGACGCAGTCAACTATTTTGTAAATAATAAAATCACATTTGCTCCGGGAAAAGCAGTAAATGCCGGTGGAGTTGCTGTGTCGGGCTTAGAAATGTCTCAAAATAGTATGCGTTACAATTGGACAAGTAAAGAAGTTGACAAACGGCTTCATTTGATTATGAAGGATATTCATAATACTTGTACAAAATATGGTAAATCAAACGGTTATATCAATTATGTAAAAGGAGCTAATGTGGGTGGTTTTGTAAAAGTTGCAGAAGCGATGCTGGCACAAGGATTAGTTTAATTGTACTTTTAGACCCTGAATAGTATGACGATTTTAAAAATTCGCAGGTTCTATAATCTTTCCCTCCTGCAATTGTGGGTAAGCTTATGATAATTGCTGTTGCAGAATTGTACAAGTTATAGTAAACGGAGAGCCATATCAGAAAAAATGTGCAAGAAGGATAAGAAATAATTTGATTGGTGATTTCGTAAAAAAATATTTGCAACAAAAATAATCCCGGACAAAAATTTGTCCGGGATTTAAAAAAACTTAATAATAAACATCATTTTACACAATTAACTTATAACCTTTACCGTGTACATTGATAATCTCAATTCCTTCTTCTGATTTAAGATGCTTTCTTAGTTTAGTAATATAAACATCCATACTCCTGGCATTAAAATAGTTGTCGTCAACCCAAATAGTTTTTAGTGCGAAGTTCCTTTCAAGGATTTTATTAGCATTAACACACAATAATCTAAGCAGGTCAGACTCTTTTGTGGTTAATTTGGTACTCTCGTTGGCATCTGACAGTGTCTGCTTGCGAGCATCAAAAATAAACTTTCCAAGTTTAAAAATTATTTGAGAATTATCACCTTCTCCCCCGCTTCTACGCAAAATAGCTTCAAGTCTGAATAATAACTCTTCCATGCTGAAAGGCTTGGTCATGTAATCATCAGCTCCAATCTTAAATCCCTCGATCACATCATCTTTCATACTTTTTGCTGTTAGAAAAACAATCGGAATATCAGTGTTTAACATTCGAATCTCTTTCGCTAAAGTAAACCCATCCTTCTTTGGCATCATAACATCAAAGATGCAAAGATCGTACTGGTTCTTCTGAAATCCCTTATAAGCGACTTCTCCATCAGGATACAAGTCGGTGTCATAACCTTTCGCAATAAGGTACTCCCTGAGCAAAAGTCCCAGGTTTTCATCATCTTCTGCGAGAATCACTTTAATTTTCTTTTCCATAATTCTGAGTATTTTTTAATGGGAAATATAATCTGAAACGTGTACCCTTACCTAAGGTACTGTCAACTTTAATTTTACCGTTATGAACGTCAACAATTCTCTTTACATACGACAGACCAAGGCCAAATCCTTTCACGTTATGAATATTACCAGTAGGAACACGATAGAAACGTTCAAAAATCTGTGCGTGATGTTCCTTTGGAATTCCAATACCATTATCTTTCACCTGAACTATAACCCAACCGTTTTTGTTTTCAGTAGAAAGTTCAATTATCGGTTTCAATTTACTGTATTTGACTGCATTATCAAGCAAATTGAAAATAACATTTGTAATATGTACTTCATCACCTCTGATAAAAGGATTTTCAGCTTGTATTTCCGTCTTTAATTCTCCGTTCTCGTTTGTTACCCTGATTTCAAAATTTGATGCAACAGTTTCTGCTAATTTATTCAAATCTATTTGCGTGAACTTCAATTTTAATCTACCTTCGTTAAACACCGCCATCTGCAATACCTTTTCAACTTGATTGCTTAACCTTTTACTCTCATCAAAAATCACGCCTGAAATATGATCAACCGTTGATTGAGACAACGAAACTGACGAATCTCTTAGCATTTGTGAAGCAAGTGAAATAGTTGAAATAGGCGTTTTCAATTCATGGGTCATGTTATTAATGAAATCGTTCTTAATCTGGGATATTTTCTTTTGACGCAATATTATTTGAAGAGTAACAATAAATATTACAATAATTATGAGTGTAAGCAACAAAGATGGAAAAACCAAAAAAGAGGTTGATTTTAAGAAACTATTGCTCTGGTCGGGAAAATATACACACAGGTAATCAGGTTTAAGAGGATCATCATCGGCAAAAAGAAGCTTTTTATAAACTGTATTGTTTTTTCCAGGGTTAAAATCTTCACTTCCCATGATATACGCGTTTTTGCCATCTACCTGTGTAAGTATAGTGTATTTATAATCGAGTAAAATATCATTGCGCTTTAGTGCAGTATCAAGGGCTTCGGCTAAAATATTGCGTGGAACTCTTATAGGCAAGAGCATTTCTGCTCTTTCTTTCATAAAAATCTGGTATCTCAAGTTTTCAGCATCCTTGGCACTTTTGAGGTTATATCCATACTGGAAGCTTTGAATCTGTATCTGCGAAAAATAATTAGACTGTTCATTCAATCCTCTATGAGCCGCTTTCCCGGAAAATTTCCGATAAACAGATATACCATCACTTGCTTCGAGAGAGTTTAAAGGTATATTAGATCCTGAATTGGGATAAACCCCTGAAGAGTTCATTGGCAAATCACGTTGTTGTGCGTCAAGTGCATAAAAAAGGTTAATTTCAGTAATATCAATCAATTCGGAAACGAGTTGTAAAGCTTGGAAGGCTTGAGTGCTGAAATTTTTCTCCTGAAGCTCGGCAGTGTGTTTTATTGTCATCATCTGGACACCAATAAGCGATGCCGCAACTATTGCCATAACCACACTTAAAGTATATATCATTCTTCTACTCATGGAAACAAAGATAAAACTATTAATGATTTATGACAGTCCTCCTTAACAAAATTTAACTTAGTAGATTATTCAGTTGGTAAAATCTTTAAAAAAGTATAACACCAATACTTATTGGCAACATTTGTCTGCCTGTATCTTGTTTGCAACAAATTGATTAATAATAATTTAATAAACCACTTTATTGAATTATAGCAGAGTCAATAACTTATCAAACAAACCAAAGTATTTACTGCACTCTAATATTGCATGTCATAAAATGTCACTGATATCAAAATTTACAAGTGCCTTACATGCAGAATTTTGTTGTGCTTCTTTTTTAGAGTAACCTTCACCTTTTCCAGCTATCTGACCATCAATCCGTACAATAGAAAGAAATGGAGCTTTATCACTTCCCGTTAATGGATTTTTCTCAGTATCGAACTGTACATCTCTTTTATTTTTTTGTCCCCACTCAATAAGTTGGCTTTTAAAATTATTATCACTTCTCTCTAATGCCTGAAAATCTACAAAAGCTGACAAAATTTTCTTAATTACAAATTCTTTAGTTCTGAGGTAACCTAAGTCAAGATATACAGCACCCATGAATGCTTCGAATACGTCACCAAAAATGCGGCTTGATTCATTAATAGAATTAGTATTGGAAGTAACAAAATGGTTTAATCCCAATTTAAAGGTTAGTTGACTAACAAAGCTCCTATTAACAATACGTGAGCGCATTTGAGTAAGGAATCCCTCGTCTTTTCGAGGAAAACGGTTATAAAGAAAATCAGCAACTATAGCTCCGAGTACAGCATCACCCAAATATTCAAGCCTCTCATTATTTACAGGATGACCCATTAAATCAGTTGCTGAAGCCGATTTATGAATAAATGCCTGATCATAAAGCCTAAGCTTTAATGGGCTGAAACCTATAGTTTCTTTTATAAATGAATAAAACTCCTTTCTTTGAGAAGAAAAGAGCTTTATTCGATACCTTAAATCTCGTAACACTTTGCTATGAAAGTTTTTTAAAGATTACAGTTCCATTATGACCGCCAAACCCAAAAGTGTTGCTCAGAACATATTTGAGATCGCGTTTTTTTGCATTATTGAAAGTAAAGTCAATTCCCGAATCAATTTCAGGGTCAAGTCCGAAGTGGTTGATAGTAGGAGGTACAATACCATCTCTCATTGCAAGAATCGAAGCAATTGCTTCAACAGCTCCAGCAGCACCAAGTAAATGACCTGTCATTGATTTAGTAGCACTGATGCTAAGTTTGTAGATGTGATCACCGAATACTCTGCGTATGGCTTTTGGTTCGGCTATATCGCCAAGACCGGTAGAAGTGCCATGAACATTAATATAGTCAATATCAGAGGGTTTTAATCCTGCATCATCTAATGCTCTTTGCATAACCAAAGCTGCTCCGCCACCTTCGGGATCAGGAGCTGTCATGTGATAAGCATCTGTTGACATGCCAATTCCAACGAGTTCGGCATAGATTGTAGCACCCCTCCTAACAGCATGTTCATACTCTTCAAGGATTATTGCACCTGAACCTTCTGCCATAACAAATCCATCTCGTCCAATATCAAAAGGTCTTGAAGCGGTTTTAGGATCGTCATTACGTGTGGATAAAGCACGCATAGCATTAAATCCACCTACACCTGCTTCATTGATTGCCGACTCAGAGCCTCCAGCTATAAAAATGTTCGCCTTACCAAGTCTGATATATGTTGCGGCATCAATCATTGCGTGAGTGGCAGAGGCGCAAGCCGTTACGGTAGTAATTGTTGGTCCGCGGAAACCATATTTCAAGGCAATATTTCCACTGGCCATATTTGCTATCATCTTTGGTATAAAAAATGGCGAGAATCTCGGACTGTCGGGACTGGCATTATAGTCAGTTATTACTTGTAAAAAAGTATTTAAGCCTCCAATTCCTGCACCCCAAATAACACCACATTCATCTTTATCAATCTTTTCAAGATCAAGACCAGAGTGTTTTAATGCCTGTGCTGCAGCCACATACGCAAACTGCGCATATAGGTCATGTTTATGAACCTCTTTTTTCTCAAGGTATTCACCAGGATCAAAATTCTTCACTTCACATGCAAACTGCGTCTTAAATCTAGAGGCATCAAAACGAGTAATGGGACCAGCTCCACTAACACCTTTACACAGATTTTCCCAGAATTCGTCAATGTTTTTACCAAGCGGGTTTATCGTACCCAATCCGGTTACAACAACTCGTTTTAATTCCATAGTAAGCTTTTAAGCCTATAAATTAGTAAAAATCTCAATTACTTGCTGTTAGCAGTCAAATAGGCGATTGCATCTCCAACCGTTCCGATCTTTTCAGCCGCCTCATCTGGAATGGCAATATTGAACTCTTTTTCGAATTCCATAATTAACTCTACGGTATCAAGAGAATCGGCACCTAAGTCGTTAGTAAACGATGCCAGCTCTGTAACTTCGCTTTCATCAACACCTAGTTTATCAACAATGATCGCTTTTACTTTTGCTGAAATGTCAGACATGATTTTTTAATTTTTTACGTTAATACTATTATTAAATTTACTGCTGATTTTAATCAGCGAGTGCAAAGGAACGAAGAAAGAAATTTATCTTCCAAATATTTAGACAATAATCTACTATTTTTGGTGCTAAATTTACCATTAACAGTTCTTATTAAAACATTTGGGTCGAAAATTCTAATATTCAAAAACGTTTAATAAATTAAATATGAAATATATAGCTATATTTGCTTCAGGTTCTGGAAGTAATGCTGAAAATATTATCAGATACTTCAAAAACCATCATATCGTGGTAGTCGATTCAGTTTGGTCGAATAAAAAAGACGCTCTTGTTCTCGAAAGGGCACGAAATATGGGTGTCGAATCAATTTTTTTTACTCGAAGTGAGTTTTTAGAGGCAAATAAAATGATATTGGAACTTAAAAGACGAAATGTTGAATTGATTGTTTTGGCAGGTTTTCTTTGGTTGATACC
>CAILKW010000830.1 GCA_903834845.1 uncultured Bacteroidia bacterium
CTTTCCTTTCAGCACTCTGTTTGAATCAAGGTCGGCAACCGCGATAATACGAGCCTGGTCATACTTCAAAGTTTCGGCAAGATCATGTGTCATAGCAATTCGGCCAAATCCGATTTGAGCAACGTTAATTTTATTACTTGGTGCATTCATACCAAAAACCGATGCTGGGACAATCGTAGGTAGAATAATTGATCCGGCCATAGCTGCGGATGAATTTTTCAAAAAATCTCTTCGTTCCATAAAATAAGTTATTTGTTTGTATATTCTTAAAACTATATTTATTCTCTACATTAAACTATTTTTCCAAGCTTACTACCGACGGAGTAGAAAAATCATTCCAGATGCGCTCTGCTATTTGTGAATCTATTTTACCGTCATAGACCAACATTCTATATTTCAAAACGTAGTCATTACCCGGCTTTAGTTCCCAGCTCTTGTCGCGGATTGGACAAAATTCAAAAAACAGATCACCATGAACATTACTATTTTCAGGCCAGACACGCATCGGTTCAGGAAATTCGCGGTTTGATGGATGCGACATAAATAGGATTCCTGAAGTTCCGCCACCAGCAAATTGTCCGCCGACATCACACCAGCGAGCCCGTGAACCATCGGCATCTTTACGCGCCTTTCCTTCGGAAGTCAATACCCAACTGTTATTTACATTCCACTCATCGGTAGCACGGTAGCCGATTCCGCCGCCATAACGGTATGCTTCAAGTGTGATTGGTGAGGCTGAAGCACAATTTAAGGTTGAAGTCAAATCCCATAACCAGACTTTTACTCCTCCATAGGTACCAATATTCCATATTCTTACGTCCCATACTTCATTCATAGCCACCTTATCTCCCCCTTTACATTGAAAATCAACATGTTCCTGACGAGCTTTAAAGCCACCAAAAACCGGCCCGCTAATCAATGAATTAAAACCTCCAAATTTTACCGTTCCCTGCCCTTCGGCAAGATTCCAAAAATCGGTGCTGTGTCCTTCAAAATGGGTTTTAGTCCACGGATTCCAGATGCCAAGATGATGCCAGTGATCGGGAGCATTTATTCGTGTCATAACATTTCCCGAAGGAGACCACAAAGGATGGATAAAAGCACTCCGCCTGAAAATTGAATTAACTGTATCGGGGGGAAAAACTTCAGCTATGTTATACTGCATTACCTTTTGTTTATTTTGACTTATGACCAAAGCTTTAAGATTCAATTCAGTCGTGATCGCGTCTTTGGCTGTAAATGTTGAATCTTTGATGAGGACGAATTTTCTGGTTGTATTCGCTGCAGTTTCTCCTTCTGGAATCCACCATAGTCTTGGCGAATTACCAGCTTCAAGCTGACAGGCCACTTCTGTACGGGTTTTTCCTTTCAATTCAAACATACGAAGCGTGCCTTTATCTGTATTAAAATCAATTCCTTCCAAAGATACACTGACAGGAGTTCCACTACGTTTATAAATTCCCGCGTCAACTGAAAATTTGGCTACAACCATTTCCTGACCTGAAACCCTAAAACTAATCAGCAAAATTGCAAAAAAGACTATTTTATTAATATTCATACATTTATGTTTTTAAGAAAAATCCCTGACTGCTAAAATAAAAGCATTAATATTCTCTGTTGAGACATTTTGCGGCATTCCGCCACCGCAAGACCATATTATTCTTTTTCGATCTGTCACATTACTCATCATTTCAAGAGTTAAAGCGTAAACCTCATCCGGTGTTCCGCCACCAAGTACGTCACGTGGTGCAAGATTACCGATAAGCGCAACTTCCGGGCCGACCAATTCTCTGATTTGATTTATTGGATGATCAAATGCAAAGTTAAAAAGATTAACACCAATCTC
>CAILKW010000831.1 GCA_903834845.1 uncultured Bacteroidia bacterium
ATTGTTTTTCTTTGTTTGAAACTCTATACTTTGTTTTCAGCACGTCACATCATACAAACTCAAAACTTCGTTGGAAGGTTTGCGCGCTAGCGCTGGTTCTTACAATTGGTTGGTAACGAGTGTGTAACCACCATTATGGTGGTTATTTCTGCCTTAGTCATACCACAAAGGATTTATTAATGTATTTAAATTCAATGCAGTAAAGCCAATTGGCATATTTCCGTCATTTTTATTGTCTGTTTCCAATGTCAAAAATTTTCATTATCAATGCAATACTGTTGCAAAGGTAAACTGTTGTTTCGAATATCCCAATAACGCAATTGGTTTCTTCCATTTTTTTAAATGACCAAATTTTGATTGTTGAGCGAGGTTTTTTTTATCTGCTTCGCAATATCATTCATATCTTTGCATGACAATAATTTAAGGGAAATGAAAAGAATACCTTACGGCATAAGTAGTTTTGAAACAATTCAAACAGAAAATTACTATTTTGTTGATAAAACAAAGTATATCGAACAAATTGAAAATATGGGAGGCAGGTATCTGTTTTTCCTCCGTCCACGCCGTTTTGGTAAAAGCTTGTTTATCTCTATGCTCGAACATTATTATGATATAAATGGCGCAGACAAATTCGAGAAATTATTTGGAGATACTTACATTGGTCAAAATCCAACTCCGTTAAGAAATACCTACCCGGTGTTGCGATTCAATTTTTCGATGGTTCGTACTCAGGGAACTGTCGAAGAGCTTAAATATGGTTTTTGTCTGAATATTTGGGTAGCGATGGAAGCTTTCATCAAAAAGTATAAAAACAAGTATAATTTGGATCCGGAAATTTCAAAAAAAATTGAAAAACAAGTTGATCCTGGTTATATGTTACTTGTATTTCAAAGCGAAATGAAATCGAAAAATGTTTCGTTTTACGTGGTCATAGATGAATACGATAATTTCGCCAATAATGTTTTGATCGAGCATAACGAAGAAATTTATCGTAAAATTACTCATTCAGGTGGTTTTTTACGAAATTTCTTCACTCTCATTAAGGGCATGACCGACAATCGGGAAATAGACCGTCTCTTTATTTCCGGTGTTTCGCCTTTGGTTATGGCAGACGTGACCAGCGGTTTTAATATAGGTGATAATATTTCGCTTTGGCCTGATTTTGCCGCAATGGTAGGCTTTAACAGAGAAGAACTACAAAAACTTATTGAGTATTATATTCCGGGACAGCACGAAACGCTTTTACCTTTATTATCAGAATGGTACGACAATTACTGTTTCGATGAAAACCTAATTGAAAATAATATTTTCAATTCAACTTCAATTTTGTATTTTATAAAGGAAAATCTTGCTTTAAAGCGTATTCCATCAAATTTGATTGATGAGAATTTACGAACAGATTACGGCAAACTTCGTTTCCTGATTATACAGGATAAGAAACTAAACGGTAATTTTAATATCCTCAGTGAAATAGCCGAAACACAACAAACAGTGAGCACTTTGATCCGAAGTTTTGCATTAGATGAACTTATATCGGATAATAAATTCAAATCCCTGCTGTTTTATCTCGGATTTTTAACAATTGAAAGTATTGATTTTGCAGGAAATATTACCTTTAAAATACCGAATAAGCTTATTAATACCCTATTATGGGATTATATTCGAAAAGCCATCAGCGAATTTTATTCATTGGATATAAAGATTGATTTTCTTAATAAAGGTTTTTCACTTATGGCATTGGAAGGTATTTGGAGACCATTATTCCAACATATTTTGGACAAATTCTATGAAGCCGTTTCAATTCGTGATTTTACTTTCCATGAAGAAGGTCTGAAAACTTTCCTCTTAGCATGGCTTAATCTGACAAATCTTTACGATGTAATCGGCGAAAAAGAAAAAAACAAGGGATACGCTGATATTTGCCTTGAACCCGACCGAAGATTTACTGCCTATGTGAAATACGATTATATTATTGAGCTGAAAT
>CAILKW010000832.1 GCA_903834845.1 uncultured Bacteroidia bacterium
AGAATTCCCGGGAAGAAATCCTCTGCCATCAACTGTTTCTTAAATTTCTGGGCTCCCTCATAAATTTTGTAACTACCCAGAATGATGTAAAATCTTTTCGACCCCAAATCATTGGCCTCGCCGCTCGCGGCCTTAACCCTCTCCTCCTTAGATTTCACACCAGGAGCCGCATTTTCACTCTTCTTTGTAACAGTTTCAGACTGCACCGGCACCGGCTTAGGAGCAATTTTTTGGGTTTTGCAACCTAAAGCCAACATTAACATCACCAAAAGAACAATATTAAGTACTTTCATTTTGTTATTTTTTGAAAATTTTATTCAGCGAAGATATAAAAAATGATCAAAAAATAAAATTTGAATATATCATTTTTTTTAAATACATTTACCTCGTCAAAACTACTGGTCATATTCATTATGAAATTTTAAGCGATTATTCAAGTGTGAACATTAAAAAAAACTTCTATGGAAAATAAAAAATATCCGCTGATTTTCGTTGTTGAAGACAACTCAGTTTACAATAAACTTATTGTAAGCCATCTTCACTCGCATAAACTTACAAGAGTTGAAACCTTTGCTAGCGGGGAAGAATGCCTTAAAAACCTCCAACTAAAACCTGACATAATTATTCAGGATTACTTACTCGAAGGTATTAACGGCCTTGACGTTTTAAAGGCTACTAAAAAGAGATTTCCTAGTACTGAGTTTATTTTCTTATCAGGCCAGGACAGTATCGAGGTTGCGATTAATTCAATGAAATACGGAGCTTACGATTACATTGTCAAAGATCAGTTTGCTTTAAAAAAGCTTACCGATAAAATAAAAAGGATAATGATCACTCAAGAACTGATTACTAATAATAAACGCTACAAAATGGGTATAACTCTCTTTATTCTTGCACTTGCTGCAATTGCTTTGGTTATTATCAGTTTAACCATCTTTTTCCCGAAAACTTTTTCAATTTTGGGAAATTAAAGAGTATAGGCAACTTATCGTTTTTTTGTACGAAAATAAAAAAAGCCACCAGCTTATTGCAGTCGGTGGCTTTGTTGTAAGCAACAGATCCTTATAATAGAATTATCCAAAACAGAATATTATTTATTCCAAACACTTGCGTTAACTATCTTAATATCACGTCTTCCATCAAAATATCGGATAATATTTTCAGAAGCTTCGCGAGCTGTCATTATTCTGGTATCAATTGTTCCTGTGGCATTATGCGGCGTAAGAACCGCATTATCCATGAACAATAACTCACTACTAATACCAGGTTCCTCTTCGAAAACATCAAGACCGACCCCACCTATTTTTCCATTAGATAAGTTTTTAACAAGATCGCGCTCATTAATAACTGCTCCACGCGCAGTATTGATGATAAAAACCCCGCCTTTCATCTGTGAAATTTCATTTTCTCCTATTAAATGATGTGTATCATTGGTTAGTGGGCAGTGCAACGAAATAACATCAGACTGCTTAAGTAAATTACTGAACGTAACCCAACTGGCTTTATATTGCAATTCATCAGTAACATCTAATTGGGTTCGATTATAATATATTATATTCATTCCTGAAGCAATAGCTCGTCTTGCAAGTGCTTTTCCTATCCTCCCCATTCCAATAATACCCAAGGTTTTTCCCCAAAGAGTACTACCCAAATTTTCCATCATCCCCCATTTCAATCCAGTCTTATTGCGCAATTTGCGATCGGTTTCCGAAATCCTGCGCATTACTGCAATCATAAGTCCCATAGCCATTTCAGCTGTTGGTTCAGTAACAGAGTCAGGGGTATTACAAACAACTATTCCTTTTGATGATGCAAAATCCACGTCAATATTATTGTACCCAACGCCAAAGTTTGAAATAATCCTAAGCTTAGGCGCAAGTTGAATTAATTCTGTTCTCACCGGAGCAGTAAAAACCGAAATTACACCATCGGCTTCAACTATAAATCTCCTTAGATCAGCTTCACTAAAATAAAAACTTTCGGGATAAATCACCTCAAATTGATGCTTAAGCTCGTTTAAACCTTCAACCGGAATCCGAGCCATGACAAGAATCTTTTTTTTCATACCATCTTTTTCTGATTACTTCAACTTTTTTCCAGGTGTTACTGTGCTTGAAACCAATATTTGTGAATATCCTGTAGGATTTTTGAACAGAGACAAAACACTTTTAATATCCTTATCAGTTTTCAGAGCTGCGATGATTGCCCCTTTTTGATAATAGTAACGAGACACAATCTCATCGGTTAACAAGTCTCGTATTTCATCACTGTTTTTATCAAGATCCTCATTCAAATTTAGTGCAAGACTTTTTTCAAGTGCTGCAAATTCATTTCGTGCACCCTCAAAATAATGCTCATTTCTGGCAGTCTCTATTAAAACTTTTAATGTTTGTTCGCTATGTGATTCATAAGAGAATTTTTTCTCCGTCAAAAACAAATTAAAATCACCATAAATATCGTCGCTTAAAACAAATTGTTCTGCAGAAGCAATAGATTTATGTTTTCCCGCAAATTCAGTTGCAAAATCGAAAATCATATAATCCTGAACCAGCTTAAAAGCCAGAGCACTTAAAGTATCCTGAACATTCCGAAAGTCGGGCGTGACACCTCCACCATCTTTAACAATCCGACCATTTTTAGTTTTAAATTCCGTAATCAGCGAGTCAGGGATATTTCCAACACTCCCATCTGCATTCCGGTGCGAATAATCGAGTGCCTGAATACACCTGCCGCTTGGTATGTAGTATTTAGCTGTTGTAACTTTTAGTTTTGTGTTATAACTAAGATCTCTTGTCGTCTGAACCAGACCTTTTCCAAAAGTACGATTACCCATAATGACCGCACGATCAAGATCCTGAAGAGCCCCGGCAACAATCTCAGAGGCAGAAGCAGACCCACTGTTTACTAAAATAATTAACGGCATAACCGTATCAACCGGAAGTTCAGTAGCACGATAAGTTTTATCCCATTGAGACACTTTTCCTTTTGTACTAACTATTTCCTGACCATGATTAACAAACAAATTAGTAACTTTAACGGCTTCGCCGAGTAAACCACCAGGATTTGAGCGCAAGTCGAGAACAAGATTCGTAGCACCTTTCTTATCCCTCAACTCTACAACAGCCTCTCTAATTCCTTCGGCACAACCATCAGTAAAACTTGATAAACGAACATATCCTGTTTGAGCATCAATCATACCATAATAAGTAACCGGATTTATCTGAATTGCTTCTCGGATTATATCAACAGTAAACGTCTTTTTTTCGCCCGGACGCTGCATCTTCACTTTAATCGGTTGTTTAGCGGGACCTTTCAATATTTCAGAAACATCAGAAACAACCATTTTATCAACCGGTTTGCCATCAACTTCAAGAAATATATCACCTGCACGTAAGCCGATTAACTGAGCCGGAAAACCCTCATAAGGTTCAGCAACAATAATTTGGTTTCCACGTTTGCTGATCATTGCACCAATTCCTGCATATTCGCCTGTGGTCATAAACTTAAATTCATCCATCTCTGATTCAGGAATAAATGTGGTATAAGGATCCAGCGTTTCGAGCATATCGTCAATCCCAGTTTTTATCAGTTTATCCGGTTTGACTTCATCTACATAAAAAAGATTCAATTCCCGCACCAGAGTATAAAAAATATCAAGGTTTTTTGCAATCTCGAAATTCTTTTGATCGCTTTTAAAACCCCAGACTGAAAGTCCTACAATAATCGCGACAGACACGGCAAGTGCCGATTTCAACATTTTGTTATTCATTCTATACAATTCCTATTAATTACCAATTTTTGATTCTTCAATTTTTGCAAAAGTAATAAAACAACAAACTTTTAACGTATTTTTAGCCCGTAAAATCTATCGTTTTGAGTAAAGGATTAGTAATTAAATCAACAGGAAGCTGGTATTCAGTAAAATCTGATACCGGTGAGCTAATTGATTGCCGGATAAAAGGAAAACTTCGAATGAAAGAGGTTCGTACAACCAACCCTGTTGCAGTTGGCGACCGTGTTGAATATGAACTTCAGCACGACGAAACCACGAAAGAGGGAATAGCAGGAATTATCTCTGTTGTTGAACCCCGAAAAAACTATATCATCCGAAAGGCTTCAAACTTGTCTCGCGAAAGCCAAATCATTGCAGCAAATATCGATCAAGCTTTCATTGTTGTAACCGTTAACTATCCTGTTACTCTTCCGGGGTTTATCGACCGATATCTCGTTTCTGCAATGGCTTATCGAATTCCTGCATGTTTGATTTTCAACAAGCTTGATTTATACAACACAAAAGATTACGAAAAACTTGAGGAATATCTTCAAACTTATGAATCAATTGGTTACAAATGTTTTCAGGTTTCGGCTGAGAAAAATTTCAATATCGATATTTTAAGCAAAGAACTTAATGGAAAAATCAGCCTTTTCTCTGGCCTTTCTGGTGTTGGAAAATCATCTATACTTAACCGGATTGACCCAACTTTAACACTTAAAACCGGCACAATCTCCGATCACCATCAACAGGGAAAGCACACTACAACATTTGCCGAAATGTTTGAAACATCTGTAGGAGCTTATGTAATTGATACTCCGGGAATCAGAGGTTTTGGTGTTATTGATATGGCAAAAGAGGAGATTGCCCACTATTTCCCCGAAATGTTTGGATTACTTGATCAATGCCGGTTTTTCAATTGCACCCATACTCACGAACCGGGTTGTGCTGTAAAAGCGGCAGCTGAAAAAGGAGACATTCCTGCAACACGGTATGAATCATACCTTTCACTAATTAGTGAAGATAACTCGAAGTATCGAAATTAATTGTTAATTCTTTGGTTTTTATCTGTGATTTGTACTTGCATTAATCTATTAAAAAGATAATTTCGCACTTACTTTTTTATTCCATTTAAGTATTCAAAACGGTTTTTTTATGCATGTAGTTGTATGTATCAAAATGGTACCTGATACCACTCAGGTAAGCATCAATCCTGAGACAAATACTCTTGTCCGCGAAGGTGTGCCCTTTATCACCAATCCTTATGATACGAACGCCGTTGAAGAAGGTATTCGTTTTAAAGACAAATATGGTGCTTATGTTACAGTGATCTCTATGGGTCCGCCTTCGGCACTAGTGGTATTGCGAAAAGCACTTGCCATCGGTGCTGATGAAGGGATTCTGCTAAGCGACCGCGTATTTGGAGGAGCCGACACACTTGCCACAAGTATGGTCTTAAGTGCTGCCATAAACAAGATCAATTTAACCAGAACTGTTGACATTATTCTTTGCGGTAAACAAACTATTGATGGGGATACAGCACAAGTTGGCCCAGGAATAGCACAACGACTTAATATCACACAGCTTACACTCGTAAACGAAGTATTGTCTGTTGATGAGGAGAATAAAACAATTAGAGTAAAACGTAAACTCGAAGGTTATCAGGAGATAGTAGAATCAATTCTGCCAACTATGATTACTGTTGAGCGCGAAATCAATACACCTCGCTATCCCACAGTTCCCGGAAGATTCAATGCTGATGATGCAGTGATTCGTATTTGGGGTAACGATGTATTAAAACTTAACACCCAGGAAATTGGACTTACCGGATCGCCAACGCAAGTTCGGAGAATTTTCGCACCTGTAAGGGAAAAAGGAGAAATCGTAATAGGCGAAGGTACTCAGCAATCAAATGCAGTAAATATGGTCTTCAACAAATTAGTTGAAAAGAGTTTTCTTGAATTGAAATAATAGTATTCCAATAATATATGGTACAGATTCCTAAAAGACCAAAGGGTACAATCTTGTTAATAGACGGGAAGTGTATAGCATGTGGAGCCAGATGCCAGTCGGTTTGTCCGGTAGATGCTATCGAAATGAACGACAAGGGTGAACCAATCATTGACAATCAGATATGCACAATATGCAGAAAATGTGTAAAAGAGTGTCCATCAGATGCTATTGAGAATTATCTTACCCCGGAAGAAAAGGTACAGATGACAGAATTTGAAGTTTGGAAAGCTTCAGTCGCCAAACAAGCTTCTCCCAAGCCAAAAGTTGCAGTAATTGTGGATGAAAAGAAAACTGAAGATAGCGGCATCTTTGACTGGAAAGGCGTTTGGGTTTTTGTCGAACAGGTGAATGGCAAGGCGCACGATGTTGCCTGGGAACTTCTGGCGAAAGGGAAAACATTGGCTACGGATTTGAATGTTGAGCTCGCTGCATTTGTTTTGGGTGAAAACATCAGCCACCTCGCGGATGAGGCATTCGGTTTTGGAGCAGATAAAGTATTTATTATTGATCATCCCACCTTAAAATTCTATCGAACAGATCCTTATGTACTTGCAACTGTAAATCTGGTTAATAAATATAAACCTGAAATTATTTTGATGGGAGCTACTGGTCTTGGACGAGACCTTGCAGGAGCTGTTGCAACAAAATTAAGAACCGGCTTAACTGCAGATTGTACCGGTCTGACTATTGATAAGGATAAAAGATTGCTTGAGCAGACACGACCTGCTTTTGGTGGCAACATCATGGCCACAATTTTAACTGAAACCAAAAGGCCACAAATGGCCTCGGTTCGTCCACATGTAATGCCAAAATCGGAATTTATTAAAAGCAGAAAGGGAGAAATTATCTTTGAAACTTTCTCTCTTGATGAAAGCGAAATCCATACAAAAGTTCTTGAAATCATCTCTTCGGCCAACAAAGGACAGGTAAACATCACCGGATCAAAAATCCTTATTTCAGGTGGTAGGGGAATGACAAATAAGGAGAATTTCAAACTACTCGAAGAATTGGCAGAAGCCGTTGGCGGAGTTGTATCAGGTTCACGTTCAGCAGTTGACAATGGGTGGATCGAACAGCCTCGACAAGTCGGACAGACTGGTAAAACAGTACATCCCAAGTTGTATATTGCCTGCGGTATTTCGGGAGCAATACAACATCTGGTTGGTATGCAGGAGTCTGATTATATTATCGCAATAAACAAGGATAAAACGGCACCCATTTTTAGTGTTGCTCATCTGGGGATTGTTGGTGATATCTTTGAAATCATCCCGGCAATTATCAAAAAAATAAATGAATCGAACGCCACAATAGTTCAGTAATTTTTTAACCAATAATACAGAAGTCTCATGACGGGTATAGAGCGTATTGTATTTGCTATCATAGTTATCGCAGCTATATTATTCTTTTTAAAAAATGTGTTCCGTTTGTTTGCACTACTCTGCCTTGGCAAATGGGAAAATCGTTTCGATCGTTTATGGTCAAGATTGGGAAACCTGCTGAAATATGGGTTTGGTCAGAAACGTGTAGTGGCAAAACCATTTGGAGTGAACCATTTCTTTATCTTCTGGAGTTTCATGACTTTGACAGTTGTTTACGTAGAGTTTCTAATCAATGGTGTATTTCCGAAATTCAACCTTGAGTTTCTTGGCGAAATCCCTTATGGAATAATACTACTCGCAGCTGATATTATGTCACTTGTTGCTATAATTGCTATTTTGGTTGCCCTAACCCGAAGGATATTTTTTCGACCAAAGTCAATATCAGCAAATTTTGAAGCTTTCTTTATTCCTTCCCTGATTGCTACTCTGATGATTGCTTATTTTATCTCCAACACCTGCGAGGTTAGTTTAAATAACCTTAAAATGTCTGCCTGGTTGCCCGTCACAACAAAACTTTCAGTTATTTGGGTCGGCATAGATCCTCATACTCTACATTTGATCTCACGGTCAGCCTGGTGGTTACATGCTCTGGTTCTCCTTTTCTTTTTGAATTATCTTCCATATAGTAAACACCTACATATTCTTGCATCTCTCCCAAACTGCTTTTTTAAAAGCGATAAATTAGTTTCCACCTTGCCCCCAATGACTTTTAAAAAAGGGGAAGATTTCGGAATTTCCAAAGTTGTTCAATTCACATGGAAAGATATTCTTGATTTTATGGCTTGCACCGAATGTGGCAGATGTCAGGATGTA
>CAILKW010000833.1 GCA_903834845.1 uncultured Bacteroidia bacterium
GTCTTTATCATTTACCATTCCAATCACGAAATGAAGTGTTTTAAAAGGAGTCCGGCCTATTTGATCCACTACTTCTCGTATTCCTCCTTCGTTATGACCTGCATCACAAATAATACGGGGATTAGCTCCAATAATCTGCCACCGACCCTGAAAGCCTGTATTTTCAACAATATTTTCCAAACCATTTCTGATCGCATGTTCAGGTATGTTCCAACCTTTTTCGCTTAATTGTTCAACAGCAGCCAATACTGTACAAATATTTTTTGATTGATAGCTACCAAGCAAATCGAGCCTTAAATTCTCAAAAATAACTTCCCCACTCTTTCGGATATTAAAGATTTGCCTGCCATCAGACGAATAAAGGCCAAAGCCTGCATTGTGACTTTGGTCTGCAAAGTTGATTGTTGCTGATAGTTCTTTTGCGATACCATTAAATATAATATTAGTTTGCGGATGTGTCTCACCAATAATAACAGGTATCTTATACTTAATGATTCCAGCCTTTTCGAGAGCAATTTTCCCCAGAGTGTCACCAAGTAAAATTGTATGATCTAAGCTGATATTTGTAATTACAGAAATTTCTGGCTTGATTATGTTAGTTGAATCGAGTCGTCCGCCAAGTCCAACTTCGATTATGGCAATGTCAACATGTTTTTTGAAAAAATAATCGAAAGCCATTATTACTGTTAACTCGAAAAACGAAGGTGCAAGACCAACATTCTTATTTAAGCGGTGAAATTCATCCACAAATTCAATAATGAACTCTTTATCAATCATTACACCGTTAATCCTTATTCTCTCCCGAAAATCTTTCAGGTGGGGCGAAGTATATAGCCCTGTTTTATAACCAGCTGCCATTAAGATGCCGGAAAGCATGTGTGAAACAGATCCCTTTCCATTAGTACCAGCAACATGTACCGACTTAAAATAATGGTGCGGATGTCCAAACATCTTACCAAGAGCAACTGTATTATCAAGGCTATCTTTGTAGGCAGCAGGCCCCGATCGCTGATAATAAGGAAGATGATCGTATAAATACTGTATTACCTCTTCGTAGTTTTGCATTTTTACTTTATTGGTTGACAAATTCGTTGGTAAAGATGATAAAATCCAAAGGTTAAAACGAAGAAACAAGCTTTTTTTTCGTATTTTTATCCATATAAAAAAGTTAAAAAGTGATGCCAAAGTCAAAAGTGTTTGTAATTGATACAAACGTGATTCTGCATGATCACGAGTGTATCTACCATTTCAACGACAATGATGTTATCCTTCCGATAACGGTTTTAGAAGAATTGGATCGTTTTAAAAGAGGAAATGACCAGATCAATTTTCAAGCTCGGCAATTTGTAAGAATACTCGATGATATTGTTGGCAATGAATTGTTTAATGGAGGTATTTCACTTGGTGCCGATAAAGGGAGATTGACAATTGAAACAGGTAAGCCATTTTCCGAAAAACTTAAGGAATCGTTTCGTGAAGATATTCCTGATCACCGAATACTTGCTATTACTGAATATTTGATAGGAAAATTTAAAGACCGAAAAGTCATCTTGGTTACAAAAGATGTTAATCTACGAATGAAAGCCAAGTCGCTTCAAATTGAATCCGAGGATTACAAAAACGACAAAGTTCAGGATATTAACGTGTTACATCAAGGAATTCGTGAGAATAAAGAATACAGTGATAATTTGATTGCCAGGCTTTACGAAAACAACTTTCTCACACCAGAAGAATCAGCAATTGAAAAACCTCCTTTTGCAAATGAGTTTTTTATCCTGAAAAGTACAAGAGCGAGCGTATTGGCCCATTATAGTTCATTCCGGCAACGATTTGAACGAGTTGACAAAAAAACTGCCTTTGGTATTAAGCCCCGAAATGCAGAACAAACTTTTTCCCTTTATGCCTTACTCGATACCGAAATCAAGCTTGTAAGCTTAACAGGTAAGGCGGGAACCGGAAAAACATTGCTCGCTCTCGCTGCGGCTATTGCACAGCATAACACTTATGAACAAATTTTATTAGCACGGCCAATTGTGGCTCTTAGCAATCGTGATATTGGTTTTCTTCCTGGTGATGCCGAAGAAAAGGTCTCGCCTTACATGCAACCTCTTTTTGATAATCTGGCAGTAATTAAACGCTGTTTTAGTCAAAATAGTGCTGAATATAAAATGATTGAGGATCTTAAGAAAGACGATCGTCTGGTAATAAGTCCGTTGGCATTTATCAGGGGACGCAGTTTATCCAACTGCTATTTTATTATTGATGAGGCACAAAACCTTACTCCACACGAAGTTAAAACTATTATCACAAGAGCTGGCGAAGGGACAAAAATGATTCTTACTGGCGATATTCAACAAATTGATTCACCTTATCTTGATATGCAATCCAACGGATTGGCCTATCTTACCGACAGAATGAAAGGGCAGGATATTTTTGCCCATGTCAATCTTGTAAAAGGAGAAAGAAGCTACCTCGCGGAGTTGGCCAGCAATCTGCTTTAGAGTCAAACGAGTTTTTCAAAAGAAATGGGCATAATTAAACAGCAAGAGATAATACTATTTCTTTAATGGGATTAATTTTACCGGACCGATTAAGCCTGAAGGCATTGGCTTCCACTCAGAAGCATCGAATGGCTTGTAAAATACATTTACAAAATTGATTTCATAAAAAATCCTCCAATCAATCTTCTTTCGGTCATAGTCGGCAATCCTGTTTGCAGGCAGATTTGTGACTTCGATTTGTATGTGATTACTACCTTTCTTCAGAAAATGACCTATAGGAATTTCAAAAGGAAGACTCCAAACAGTTCCAACCGTATTACCATTTACTGTAACCCGTGCACTTTCACAAACTTTACCCAAATCGAGCATCCACTCATTGGCAACTGTTTCCGGCATATTAAAATCAAGTGAATAACTTCCGGATCCTGCAAATACCTTCAAATCATCAGATAATGAAGTCCATGATTTCAAATCATCGAATGTATATTTTTCCTTTATAGCCGGATTCCCTCCATTAAATACAAGATTCCATTTACCTTTCAATTCAACAGGCTGACCCGAATGTTGATATTCCGGAAAAGCTTTTCCTGCAATGATTTTTGAAGTGTAGGTTTTTAAAATCAACGACTGACCAGGTTTTAAATGAAGGTAAACCTGCGTTTTATTATTTTCTGTCTTCACCTTTGTTACACCCGAAATTCCTGATAAGGGATCAAACAAAATAATTGATTTTGCCGGAACACTAAGTGTTACCCATTCATTAACGGTATTTGCACTGAGATTACAAATAAAATAATGAAAACCAGTTTGATTTTTACGCCTGATATATCTCAAACCTAAAGGTGAGAGTGTTTCGTTATTAATATCAGAGTAAGATAATAGATTTTCAATATTCTTGCCGGTTATCAACAACCCCTTATCCATTTGAATTGCATTTTCTTTTTCAAATGTTGAGACAGGAAAAGTAGAAATAACCTGTTTAAACTCGCTCCTACGCCGATCAAGATTCCCCAAACCGGGAACATCTTGTGGCAATTGATCTAAAAAAATAATTTTTGCTCCATCCCTGATCATATTTGCCAGTTTGTTCAGTGTTTCAACCGGCATATATTTGCAAGTTGGAACAATCAATGTCTTATAGGTTGTACCAGGTGTTTTAATCAATCCATTAACTACTATTGATTCAGAAATATAATGATCAGAAATATAATCAAAATCATATCCCTTATCCTTGAGTTGCCGGGATAAGACAGAAAAAGGAGTCGGATTTAACCATGTTTTGGAGGTATGAATCTGAAAAGCAAGATAGTTAGAACCGCTCTGAGTAGCCCAGATGTCATAAACAGGCCAGTAAAGCAATATTTCGTTATCTGGTTCTCCTAACTGCAAGAACGACTGGCATCTGGCAATATATGATGAAAATAATGGGAGATCTTTAAAGATTGTGTTATATGACGAAAAATCAACCGAGGCATAGAATTTCCAACCGGGCCAGGGTGCATCTTTGGGAGAATAGGGTGTACCATGAAAAAAGATATGATTAACACCTGATGTGAATAACTGATCCAGCTCAGCCTTGCATTGAAACAAGCTGGTTTTGAAATGTTCGGTTAACCATGTAAAAGATTCAGATGAGGCATATTTCTTCCCTGTAATATGTGCTGCTGAAGTAGCGAATTTTTGTATCATCGGATCTGAATCACTTAATTTTACTTCTAATGTGTCAACACGATAACCTGGAATTGGAAAAGGTGTAAGTCCAAACGATTCACATTCAGGAATATCAACTGTTCCATACAAATCAATAAGGTTACCCGGTGATCCATGTGCCTGATTACGGGTAGTGCTACCCATTTTGTTAGCCCATTTAGTCCATGTTTTGGTAAAATTATTCAAAAGTAAATCAGAAACAGTTTCCCGATAATCGCTCCTAACTCTGGCAACAGTTTCAGCATCACCTTCGCCGGAAAATACAGGGAGAAATTCTTCCAAAAGATATCCGCGTCTTGTGGAAAATTCTTTCAGTAAAGTTGAAGTCCAGTCTGCTCCATACACTTCATAAGAGTCATTGAAAAAAGAATTCGGCTTTGGGCATTTGCTTTTGGCAAAGGCAGAATCAAACACATTCAAATAATCAATAACTGCTTTTTCTGAATAGTGATCTACAACCAATCCTTCTCCACCAGGAGCAGATCTTTTTACTTTTTGCCCAGTTTTGCTATTGAATAGTGCATATAATTGCCAGTTTCCGGATGGTGAAGTCCAATCAAGCGTTCCTTCAGACACTTTTGATGTCAGATTAATTCTTTCACCATTTTCAGAAAAAGCCATGAGACTCTGTAATGATGCTCCTTCCTTTTGTTTAATATCATTAACTGCAATTTTTTTGTCAAGTTTATTGCCGGATGTTAACTGATATGATTGAATGATAAATCTTGAGGCACTATTTTCGACTGAAACATTAGGACTTCCAAAAGGCCAGCCAGTACCAGTGTTCATGTCTATCCCAACGTTGAGGCGTTTCCCTTCATTGACAGTATGAGACAGAATCGTCATCCAGGCTGGCGAAAGAAAATCAATAAACTTATTCTCAAAACCTTTGGTTCCATAAATTGGTGTTATCTCGACTCCGCCAAGTCCGGCCTTTGCCATTTCTTCTAAACGAAATGTAATACCTTCTTTATCAACTGCGCTACCCAACCACCACCATCTTGTCCATGGTTTGGACTCTTTGGTAATGGCTGGCCATTTTAAATCGGAAGCTTCAGTTTGTCCATTAACTTGAGACAATGTAAAAACCAATAAAAATATGGCAACAATATATGCGATTTTCAAACGTAGTATCATTGAAATTATTTTTTGTTGACAGAATCGTCACCTCCGGCAGAATTATTGGGGTCGGAGCTGTTTTGGGTAGTTGGATTTTTTCCCGCTGCCTGCTTGAGTGGACTAATCTTGTTTAATATGTCAAACCAGAATGGTGCACCAAGTGAAACAGCTGCACTGGTCAGGAATATTCCTAATATTTTCAGTAACCAAAGAGTAAAGTTCATTATGCAATTATCAGAATTCACAGGATAATTATCTTTTGACCAACCTATTGGAATGTCGAGATTTGCCAGAATACTATAACTGCGAACTAACTGCGTTTTAGATGTATTGCCACCCATAGTATCCATACTTGCTACTGCATTGCCTATTTTTGAGCCTGTAAGTGCTTTGTTTTCGACACCGATAGAGGCAAGGGTTTCGCTACCACTTTTCAAGACCACCTGTGAAGAATCGTTTCTTTCAAAATATTTACCGGCAGCAGCGGCAAAAGAAGCAATTTGCTCAGCTTTGTCTTTGTTATTCCACAAATTCTTGGTGATCGTTATCATGTCAACATTCAATCCAGCACAAATTATTAACCCGAATACGAACGACATTATCTTCGCTTTTCGTTTGTACCAGCCAATCAGACGCTCCATCGCACTATTGTATATCTTATCAATTTCTGCACGTAGTTGTTCCATCGTTGGATTCTGACTCAATAGTGCTGTCAGAAGTGAGTAAAATTCACTTTTGGAATCTTTGTTTTCTTCAACTGCCTTTTTTACTGCTTCAATTGTAAGAACGTTTTTCCCGATATGTGCAAGAAGTGCAGTTGTGAATGTTTCTGCAGGTATGGCGCCAGGAAATGATTTGGGATCCTTCTTGAGAACATTGATAAAAGGGGATGTTTTAATTGATTCAAAAATCTCCTTCCAATGTTTGTCATCGAAAAAAAGATTTTCAAGAAAAGTTTTCAGCTCTTTGGATCGCGACCGCCAGTAAGTAAAAACCAGATCATTAATGGCTGTGATCATAATTGCGAGCAGTAGAATAATGAAAACCAGTGTAATAGCAATTGATAAAAAAACTGAATTAAACATAGCGAAAGGTTTTTAATTGAACTTGTAAATATATCTGTTTTTTTTATCCTTTCAACATTTTTTTAAATTATACGTGTAAAAATCATTAGGCAATTCGTTCAAAAACAATATTTTTATAGAAAATTTTGGACGTTAATTTTGAATTCTATGAAAAAACTATTGTTGATGAATTTGGCGTTGCTTTTAATCATTTCTGCGTTCGGACAAAAAGAGCGAAATGCCATAGATGATAAGTATAAATGGAACTTATCTCACTTATATTCAAATGATAAAGCTTGGGAAGCGGCAAAAGACAAGATTGTGTCTGAAATGCCTGAAATCGAAAGGTTCAAAGGCAAACTGACAAAATCGTCAGCAGATCTTCTTGCCTGTCTTGATTTTACTTCTAAATTAGACAAAGATGCAGCTCTCCTGTTTCTTTATTCATCCATGAATGGCGATCAGGATACGCGTGATATGAAATATATGGCTATGCAACAGGGTCTTAAACAAATATTTACAGATTATCGCACAAAAACAGCATTCATCGAACCTGAACTTTTAATGGTTGATTGGAAAATCATTGAGAGTTTTATTAAAGAACAGAAAGGCTTGGTTGTTTATGAGAAAGAACTGTTTGATCTGTTTAAGAAAAAGGAACATACACTGTCGGAGCCTGAGGAGCGTATTCTGGCACGCTCATCTATGATCGGTGGTGTTGCCAATGATATTTACGGAACATTTAAAGATGCAGAAATGCCATCACCTGAAATCATTTTGAGTAACAAGACAAAGTTAAAACTTACCGGTTCAGCTTTTAATAAAATAAGAACCTCAGCAAATCGAAACGATCGTCAAATTGCTTTTGAGGCTTTCTGGGGAAATTTTGCAAATTACAAAGCGACATACGGTCAAATGCTATATGCCAATGTTAAGGAACACATTTACCGGGCACAATCACGTAAATATGGCTCAGCTATTGAAGCATCTATGTCCCCAAAAGAAATCCCGGTTGCTGTTTATCAAAGTCTTATTGCTAACGTCAACAAAAATCTTCCAGCCTTTTACCGTTATCTGACCTTGAAAAAAAGGATGCTTGGTATTGATACACTAAAATACCTTGATTTGTATGCTCCTGTTTTTAAAAATGTTGATTTACAATACAGTTATAGCAAGGCGGAAAAAATTGTTTCCGAAGCTCTTGCACCGCTGGGAAGAGAATACGTTGAAATTGTAAACAAAGCACTAAAAGAACGTTGGATTGATGTTTATCCAAATGCCGGAAAGCGTTCCGGGGCTTATTCCAACGGAGGGGCTTACCAGGTACATCCTTATATATTATTGAATTACAATGAATCATATTCAGATGTCAGTACTCTGGCACATGAACTGGGTCA
>CAILKW010000834.1 GCA_903834845.1 uncultured Bacteroidia bacterium
GTCCGTTAATGTAAAGATAAAAAAATAAGGTTTTCAACGTATATTAATATGTTCAACCCGCTTCGGGGTTGTTGTTGATGGCCATTTGCCTTTCCCCCGGTTCCGCAAGCTACACCGGGGGTTATTAGCTTCGCTGATCTTCGATTCAAATTCAACCACTTTGTGGTTGTTCCAACAGACAAAAAACGTGGCAGTAATGGTAAAAACAACACATAAATTATTGGTAATAAATTGTCAACAACACATTATCTTAAAACCAATCAAACCTTATTTTTCCCATATTCTCAACCTTAGTAGCTAAAGGTCATCCTCTGAAACCAACCTTATTTACCTTATTTATTATGTAAAATCACGAAAAAACCCCAAAAATTTTTTCGAACGCTTTGCGTTCGTTTGTTAAGAAAAGAAAAGAGAAAAGAGAAAAGAAAAAAAGCAAAGGGTAAAATTGTAAAAGTGAAAAATTTAAAGAGCCCTGGCGCACCGGAAACCGTAGTAGCTGAAGCGGTTGC
The DNA here is from genome assembly GCA_903834845.1 of uncultured Bacteroidia bacterium. Lineage (GTDB taxonomy): Bacteria > Bacteroidota > Bacteroidia > Bacteroidales > Prolixibacteraceae > JAAFHB01. The sequence continues at coordinate 510 of CAILKW010000834.1, forward strand.
CCGGATTGTAGTCGTAGCGGTAGGCAGCGCGGAAGTAGTAGCCGCTGAAGCTGAACCACGAGCCGCCGCGCAAAACACGCGAAATACCGGTTGCAGGGGCCTCAAATTTGCCCGTTTTGTAGCGGTTATAGGCACCCGAATCGTGCCAGTCGGCGCACCATTCCCACACATTGCCCGATGGTTGGGAAAGCCCGTAAGGGCTGCAGCCATCGGGGTATTGCCATACAGCACAGGTGGTCTCGTTCCCTTTGTTGTTGTAATTCCGGCACCGTTTACCGTTTTCCCAGTCGTTGCCCCATGGGTATTCGCGGCCATCGTTTCCCCGCGCCGCTTTTTCCCATTCAAGTTCTGTTGGCAAACGCAACCCGGCCCATTGGCAATAGACCTCAGCCCCGAACCACGAAACCTGCACCACGGGATGGTTGTTTTTTCCACCGTAAGCCTCAAAGCCATTTCCCGCCTTTCTTACAAAACAATAACTATCCAATTGTATCCATTTGTCCAAATCGGAGGTGGTTGGTTTTATTTCGTTCAAAAATAGTGCGTATTGTGCGTTGGTTACTGTATGCAAAGCCATATAAAACGCGGGCAACGTAATCGGAAATTTATCGTCACCTGCAAGAAATTGACCTTCGGGTATAAGTACCATTAGGGTTCCATCCTTTGGGTTTTGGATTATAAGGTCGGGTTTCATGGTCAGTTTTTGCTCAGGTTGATTTTCACGAAATGTGCCTGTGCCTGCTGTTTTCCACCGAAGGATGCCGATTTGACACGCCCTTCGTCGAGCCACCTGCGGAGCTCGTCTATGGCGTCGCTTTGCGACCTGCTAAGGGGAACCATTTTAGTAAGCGCTTCCACTATATCATCGGTTCTGAACTCACGACTAGGATCCTTCTTGTCGCTAAAAGCGATAAACATGGCATCTATTACCGACTGTTCAATCTCTGCGCCGACGTAACCTTCAGAAACTTTGGCAAGTTTTTCTAAATTATAATCTGTAACAAACCTTTTCCTTTTGCGCAGGTGGACTTCAAAAATCTCCTTCCGCTCCTTAAAGGTGGGGAGGTCCAAAAAGAAAATTTCATCAATCCGCCCTTTACGCAACAGTTCAGGTGGGAGAAGTGAAATATTGTTGGCAGTGGCCACTACAAAAACGGGCTTTGTTTTTTCCTGCATCCATGAGAGGATCGAGCCAAACACCCGCAGGGAAGTTCCGCCATCACCACCACCCGTAGAGAGCCCTTTTTCGATTTCATCAATCCACAAAATGCAAGGCGAAACGGTTTCGGCGAGTTTGAGGGCATGTCGTGTATTCTCTTCCGATTGTCCCACAAGGCCACCAAACAATGCCCCCACATCGAGCCTGATCAACGGTAGCCGCCATAAACCGGCAATGGTTTTGGCAGTGAGCGATTTACCTGTGCCTGGAATTCCCATCAGGAGGATTCCCTTCGGCGATGGGAGACCATAATCCTGTGCTTCTTTGCCAAAAGCCAGTTCGCGGGTACGGAGCCACTCTTTGAGCACTTCGAGCCCACCCACGTCATTGAACAATTCGGAAGGGGCAAAAAATTCCAATGCCCCAGATTCGCGGATGATCTGTTTTTTCTCGGCATTGACCATGTCGATAGCTCGGAAATCTATAATTCCATTTGAGGACAACACTTTTGAAAAAATCCGCAGTGCCTGGTTTGATGAGAGTCCTAATGCAGCTTGAAGCAGTTTTTGCCGGCCAGTAAAAGTAAGATCAACTGATTTGTTTGTTTGCGTTATTTGTTTTAATATAGCATCCAATTCTTCCACATGCGGAAGGACAAAATCAACGATAACCATATCATCTTTAAGCTCTTCCGGTATCTGGGATGTAGGCATTGTGACAACGATGTTTTTTTCGGATGATTTTAGGCTTTGTGCCAGGTTGCGTAACTTGCGTATAACCTTGGGAGTAAGATGCCAACACTGATGAAAATCAGGCAGTACAATTACAGCTTTGCCTTCCAGTTGTTCAATTTTTTCGAGGGCTGATAACGGATCTTTGATATCTTTTGGCGCTGATAACCCTTTTGTATGCGATTTAAAGAAATCAGCGAGGTCCCAGGTCAGAAGCTGCCGTTGGGTTTGTTCACAAGCAAGCCTGATATCTTCAACAATGCGTCCTTCCTCGCGCGAAACCACCGCAATCAACGGATATCGTGCGCTGAAATAGATTTTGATTTCTTTTTGAAAGTCCATAACAAATTATTTAATGTTCTGTAAATAAATGAATTAATACGTCACAAGCAAATATATTTTTTGACAAAGGTATGAAAATAATCTATTGTACGTAAAAAGTAGTTTAGGTGGTTTTCATTTCCATTTTTTCTCATCAAAAGAAATTAAATATGTGGTAATCTCAACAACCTGTCCAGAACCAATTGGGTTTTCAATTATTTCGGTTTGCTCGATTATTGATTTTGAGTATTTTACATCTTTCGGGCAAAAAACCAGATAAATTCCTTTACTAAGGCTAAGACTTTGGCAATAGTAAGCAAGTTGTTTTTTACCATTTAAAAACTGACTTTCGTAATAGTAAATCTTTGTTTCAATTAGATATTCGGATGAATTTACGTTTATTACCAAGTCACTTTTTCCTAATCCTGTGTCGGCTTCGCGATAACTTTTACCATCAACGACTTGCAAAAAAGCCTGAATGTAAGTTTCAAAACTATAAATCAAAGCACTTTCTTTAATTGATTGATAGTTACCGTTTTCGTCTTTTTCTCTGAAAACGTTAAACCCACGTCTTTTCACAAATTCTTTATACCCTTTGATAAGTTTATCAAGGTTAAGTTTGTTGTTTGCGTCAAAAAGTTCGCTTACGGCAATACTGCGTAAGATACTTGTCTTTTCACCGTTGGAATAAGGATAAAATGCTTTGTATAATCTTTTTTTATAGAATGGTACCCAGAATGTTACAAAACCTTTTCCATCGTCTTTTATTAATCCATTAGTATGCAAAAGCTTAATACTTTCTCTGTCTATATCAAATGGAATTTGATCTTCAGTGAATAATAATCTTTCAACCAAATTTCGCTGTTCTTTAGCTTTATTTAGAATATTTGCAAAGTTTTTATCAATAGCTATACGCAAATACCAATCTTCAACTTTCAGATAATCATTGTATGTTATAATTTTATTATCAGGATAGTCTTCTACTAATTTCATCGCAAATCCGTTAACCAATCCAGGTTGGTTTGCTGTGATCTGAGAAATTTTCAGCTTTACTTTTTCTTCAAATAGTTGTCCGGTTTCTGTTTCATGCTGTCCCAAAAGTTCAAAAACTTCTTTGTCTGTAAAGTATGGAACATTCAGGTTATCAGCAATATTGAAAGGGCTCGCGTTATCGCTAACTACTCCTACAATATTTGAAACGCCAACAAGAATTACGCTTTTTAAACTATGGTTTTGCCTTGAATGATAAGCATTGCGTATGGAGTGCAAAAAATCGCCGAAATATTCTTTATTTATGCCTTCTACTTCATCAATTATTAAAACAAGTTTTTGATTTTCAACTTCTTCAATATCTTTAAATATTTCACCTATGGTTTTATCGTGAAATTCCAATTGCCAATATTCTTTTAATTTCCAAGTTAATCTTCCAATAAATGAATGTATTGGTTCGTTTCTATAATTTTCAAAATTAATATGAGCAACTTTATATCCATTTTCGGTCAATTTCTCAGCAAGCTGTCCGAAATAGGTGCTTTTCCCTGTTTGGCGCGGTGCCCATATAGTGAAATATCGTCCTTTCTCAACAAGTTTAATTCCTTTATTTATTAATTCTGTTCTTTCGATTGTATAATGTTGATTGGCAATATTGGGCCCCGATGTATTAAACTCTTTCATTTTTTTAATTTTTATTTTGCCTCAAAGTTATTGTTTTTCTTGTCATTTCGATTTTTTAATGCTGATAATGAAAAACTTGTAAAAATTTTTGATAACTTGCTCCGAAAGGTACAAACGCTTTCTAAGAATTTAAGGATTAGGGATTCTGGAGAAAATACCAAACTAAAACGAAACTGATTTCTCAATATCTATTTTTGGTAAGATTCAATCACCTTTTTAACCGAACCATGTATCAATAATAATCTCCGTGCTTCGTCTGAGGGTATATTGAGTTCATCAACAATCATAAGTGTTCCGCGCTCAATAAGCTTTTTATTTGTGAGCTGCATATTTACCATTTTATTCCCCTTCACCCTTCCCAATTTAATCATGATTGAGGTAGTGATCATATTGAGTATCATTTTCTGAGCTGTTCCTGCTTTAAGACGCGTGCTTCCGGTCACAAACTCGGGTCCAACAATCGCTTCAATCGGATATTCTGTGACTTTAGCAATCTCACTCCCCGGGTTGCAGGTAATACAACCTGTCAGGATTCCGTTTTCGCGGGCAAGTTTTATGCCACCAATCACATAAGGAGTTGTTCCTGAGGCAGCTATACCAATAACTACATCGTTTTTATTAATATTAAAACTTTGCAGTGAAGCCCAAGCCTTATTTGGGTCGTCTTCGGCTGCTTCTACTGATTTTCGTAATGCAACATCTCCGCCTGCAATCAAACCGATTACCATAGTTTCGGGGACACCAAATGTGGGAGGTATCTCAGAGGCATCCAAAACACCAAGTCTTCCGCTTGTTCCTGCGCCGAGGTAGAAAACACGTCCACCTTTTTTCATCCTGACTTCGATTTGTTCAACCAAATTCTTGATTTGTGGAAGAGCGTATCTGACAGCGATATGAACCTTTGAATCTTCTTCATTTATGTTGGTTAGTAACTCTTCGATAGACATCTTGTCAAGATTATCGAAATTGGATGGAGATTCGGTAACGCTTGTTTTGTTTTTATTTGTTGACTTCATAATTAAAGAATTTTTCAGAAAGCATTGCTAATGTGGTATTTAATAAGTCCATTCATCGGAGCTTGTTCGATATTGCCTAATATCAGGTTTTGTTCCTGAATGACTTTTCGGAGTTGCGCCTCAAAATGGAAGGCTATGCTGCCAGTAAAATGAATCGGAATAGTATTGATATCCGGGTATTTTAATAAATTTCGAGTTACATATTCCCGAAAGGAAGAAATTACAAGTTGTTCTATTTCAGAATATTTAATGTTTTTTGAAAGAAATTTGGCGTAACCTGCCAGATAACGGCTTGGAAAAGGTTTCTTGTAAACATTTTCAAGAATCTCAATTGCGGTGGTTTTATATGTATCGAAAAAATCATTTATCAAAAACTCTGAAAGCTGTTTTTTCAAAATATCGCCAACGAGCTTTTTTCCCAAAACTGCCCCACTACCTTCGTCACCCAGAATAAATCCAAGTGGTGAAACGTTTGAAACAATCTCGTTACCATTGTAATAGCATGAATTTGAACCTGTTCCTAATATGCAGGCCACACCCGGCTGATCCTGACACAACGAACGAGCTGCAGCTAAAAGATCGCTGCCAATATAAATGCTCTCTGTATCAAATACTTGTAAAATAGCTTTTTTAACTATATTTTGTTTTTCCTCGTTGATGCATCCTGCCCCATAGAAATGCACCGCACTAAACTTTTTGGTTGCAAAAAACTCTTTTTGCAAAATGCCTGAAATATTTTCAGCTTCCTGATAAAATGGATTAATACCCGAAGTAATCACGGTTTCGGAGATTCCGGATTCGGTTATCATGCACCATTCAGTTTTGGTTGTGCCGCTGTCTGCGATTAAAACCATTCTATGTAATTATTTAGTGTTTTATAACATGTATGACAAAAGTACAAATTTTTTAAAAATAAATTCTATTTTTGATGAGTATTTTAAAATTTAGGAATGACAAAATTTAGTTTAGTCCCCATTTTCATTCAATTTTTGACTATTTCGGTACTTCCATTTTTTGGCTTTTCGCAAATGCCTGAGCGTTCACGATTGATTATTAACGCTGAAAGTCGCCTCAGAAAAATGGAAAACCTTTTTCCAGAATGGCGGCATGTAGGTAATATTCGCTTTGATTCATTGTCAATTCGCTCAGAAACGAAGCTGATTCAAGTCTTTTTTACAAATCCGCTTTCATTTATTCCGGTAAGGGAGAATGAAGTTATTTCCGTTGAAACATCTGTAAGAAAGGCTCTTGGACGTAAAATCAAAAACTATGTGATTGAGATTTATACCGATCATCATCTTTTCAAAGAATTGGTTCCCAATTTATTACGAAAAACAATACCTTTAGACCAGAGCAGAATTGACGAAAAAAAAGTCGATCGGATGCCAATTGTTTCGCAAATAGGAAAAGAGAAACCACTTTTGGGATTGTATAACAACAACTTCGCTGTTTGGGCAAGTCATGGATGGTACTACGAATCGAAACTTGATAGGTGGGAATGGCAGCGTGCCCGTTTGTTCGGAACA
>CAILKW010000835.1 GCA_903834845.1 uncultured Bacteroidia bacterium
GCCCTGAAAGAGAAACAACTCACCGAACAAGAATGTAACGATTTTATCCGCGATGTAAAGGCTATTGGAAGCAAACTGCCTGTTAATGCGATTGCTGAATATTTGAAAAATTTTAAGGTTAGAAGTATTTAATAATCAATTTTTTAGGCGTTCTCCACAATCTTTATCTCTTCTTCCGTTAAGCCGTAAAGCTGGTAAACGAGTCGGTCTATTTCGGATTCAAAAATTGCAGTGTCATTTTCAGCTTCTGATTTTTTGGCGGCTATAATACGTGATACCATTGAAATGATTTTTTCTTTCATTTCGCTTTCAGCCTCTACGATTGGAAAATCTTTGAGATAAACATAACTTGGTTCATAAAAGTCACCCCTTAGTTTTGGCAATACATTCTTAAATAAATAAAATGTCAGCTTACTATTCAGTATTCCAAGTAGATATAAATCAGAGCTTGCTATTATAAAACATTTTTGGTTTGTATAAACATTGCTTTTATCGAATATAAACTCAGGTTGTTTACAAATATTGGGATAAATGATTTTTGGTTTCTCAAATTCACTATAATAATCGCAAGCACGAAGTTCCCACCAAAAATCACCTTTGTCGGTTCGTATTTCAGCTCTTTTTTTAAACGGCAACAGATGATTAGCTATTGCACAATAATTCTCACTAAACCAATCCCAGGCTTTTTTATCGGACATTGAACCATATCGGGGCATAGGTTCAGCTATATGAAAAGGGTTTTGTTCCGGTAAATTTTTTTTAATCGTAAAACCTTTAGGTATCATAATCAACCAATTTCTATTCTTTGGTTGGCAGTACCTTTTAATTTCTTTGCCTGCAAGAAATGTTTTGATTAGTTCTATGCTTTTGGGATCTTCAGCAATAAGCTTGGTCTTTGTCAATTCATCAATTACAAATGCTTCGTTATAACCAGTTTTAATCCCATAGAAGATCTTCCCGCCTACATATTCACGAAGTGATTTACCAACGGATTTTATCTTTTGTATGAGATTTTGAACTTTTTCATTTACTAGCAACCAACTACCTTCAAGCAAGAGACCTTGATTTACTTCAAATTTTATTTCATCTAAATACTTTACTAATCCTCTTGGATAGGAAAGTGTCTCAATAATTGCTGCCTCGAATGAATTAGAAAAGGGAGAACACTTTTTGATGGAAAACAAACAAGGATAAGTAGTGGCTTCATCGAAAACCGGTAAATCGCCAAAATCAACTATTGAATTGATTGAGAATTGTTTGATCCAGTTTCGCAATTTTCCTCCATATCCGGCACGCATCCATTTGTTGGGTAAAATATATATAAATGATCCATTGTTTTTAAGTACATTGATACCGCGCTCAACAAAATAGACATACAAATCGGCAGTACCTGCAAAGGTTTCATAATTTGATTGAAGGTGGGTTTTAATATTTGTAAGTTCTTCCTGTCTGATGTACGGGGGATTCCCAATCACAACGTCAAACCCAATAAAATCACCTTCATCATTCAATACCTCAGGAAATTCAAACCTCCATTCAAAAGCGTTTTCGTAAATTTTATTGCTCCGTATTTCTTCGAGTTCAGTTTCGAGTTGTATAATTGTATCTGTCAATGTTTTTACCTGCTTGTCCCAAACTACTTTTTCGGTTTTCGTTCGTTCAAAAAGCGATGTTTGCATGGTCAATGCAAGCAAATCGCCCTTTGCGGTATTAAGTTTAAAAAGCCTTTTGTCGTTTGAGGCAATCTCACTTTCAAAGTCATTTTTTATTCCGCTGATCATCCGTTCCATGGCCCGCTTCTCCTCCTTGGTTTGGGAGTTCCGGTAGATCATAACTGCAAGGCGATAACTGTCTATGCTCCATTTGCTTTTTTTCAAAGCCTTTTTAATATCCGAATCGAGGGCAAACCGGCTGATCAACGAATTGCCACACTTAATGTTGATGTCAATGTTTGGAAGTGTTTCCAATTCGCCTGAGGAACGGTAATAAGCATTTTTCAAAAGTTCGATCCAAAGGCGCAACCGACAGATCTTTACAGAGTTTGGGTTGATGTCAACACCAAAAAGGCAATTTTCGATAATGGTCTGCTTCTCATGAAAAAGGGTTTCCTGAATCCGTTGGCTCTCTTTGCTTTTGTGGTTGTAATCGAACAGTTTGCCATCATCATCGGTAACTATCAGCTCATCGTTTTCTACTTCAACACTATATTCCTTGAGGCGCAAACCTTCACGATCGAGTAAGATTCTGAGATGACTTTTTATTGCGATTATTTCATTAAGAGCCGAAACCAGAAAGTGGCCGGAACCTACGGCAGGATCGCAAATTTTGAGGCTGTTCACAATGGCATTTGCCTCTTTGCGGTCTTCGATTTTGTCATATATTTCTGTCAGGTCGGTACAATTCCATTTTTTAACCTCATTGAATTTTTGAACCACGGCACGGCGTATCGTTTCGCGGCACATATACATGGTAATAAAACCTGGTGTAAAGAAAGAACCGTCCTTATAGCCGTTAATCTTTTCGAAAATTAAGCCAAGCACAGAGGCATTGATTAGCCGTTTGTTGTCTTCCTGAATTTCTTCGCTTCCTTCGCTGGCGAAATCGTAGGCATTCAGGAACTCAAAAATATACTCGATAATTTCTAATTGTCCGGTGCGTTTGTTACCAAGTTTATCTTTAATAACTGTCGTTGAAACAATTGGAAGTTTACCATCAGTCAATTGACTGATAAACAAACATGAATGTTCTATCTCGGTAGGCTCAAACAGCGAACTGTTCAGGTAAGGGACATTTGCAAATATTTTCTTCACCTCATCGTTGCGTTCAAAAGGCTTGCGTGCCAATACGCTAAAGAACACGTCGTTTAAATTATCGAGGTTTTTAACTTTATCGAGGTTGAGAAAAGAGTATGCCTTGTCGCCACGATGGTATTTGATCAACTGAGCTTCAAGCAGTTTAAGGAATAGTATCCGGTTTATCCAGGTAATTGATAATTCCAAAGCAATAGTAAAGAGTTGTTCCTGATAGGTTTCCCCAAATTGTGAAGGTTTTTGAAGGCGTGAAATCTTATCAAGGTTGTCGAGCTGAGTAATGGCACTTTCAATCAGTGAGCCGGAATTTCGCTCGCCATCTTTCTTCCTTTGGATGAGTTTCTTGCTGCCATCTTTTGTTTCTGTCAACCCGATAATGTGCAGCAGCTCGCTATAAAACGCTTTATCAAGGCTGTTGCTGTCGTTGGCAAA
>CAILKW010000836.1 GCA_903834845.1 uncultured Bacteroidia bacterium
CGATGAACAAAATTTCTGGTATTTTGGGTTTGACGATTGCCCCCGGGGGCAATCGTCAAACCCAAAATCATACATCACTATTTTCTGAAAGTACTACATTGCTATTTTCCGAAAACACTACATTGTTATTTTCCGGTTACATAAGTTGAACGACAACGATAAAATTGGTATCTCTTCCAATTTTAATTATCGTTTTCAGCGGCAAAATGATATTTCATCCTATTCGTTGCATAACAATCAGGGTAAAACGATTATTGATTACGACCGTGTACGTTGCTTGCTGGAAACAGAATCAGATTTGGAGGTTACTTCCACTTATCAGCATCTATTTGACAAAGAGGGGCATGAGTTAAATGTCAGCTACATTGTTTCCCGCTCACTTGAAGATGAAAACAACTATTATACAAACAATTATCGTAGCCCAATTCAAATAGTCAGGTTTGACAATATGTTTTACCATCATGTCAACAAAGGATCGGAACTGTCGGTTGAATATTCCAAGCCATTGTCTGATAAGGGTAAATTTGAATCGGGATATCTTCTTGAATATTTTAACAATGATTTGGATCTCAAAAGAGATACATTAGACATTGGATTAAACAAGTGGAACCGTGATATGGGACGCTCTAATCGCTTTATACGCACTGAATATACACATGTATTATATGCAACATTTGAGAGAGAAATTGGGAGGTTTGGCATATAGGCAGGTGTGCGCGGCGAACAGACAAATACCCATGCAAATCTTGTAACCCTCGATTCAATTATACCAAAACACTACACAAGATTGTATCCATCTATACATTTATCGTATAAATTAAATGACAAACAGGAATTACAACTGAATTACAGTCACCGCATTAAGCGACCAGCAGATGAAGAGCTCAACCCTTTTCCTGAATACCAGGATTTGCAAAATGTACGTCTCGGGAATCCATACTTAAAGCCTGTGGATATCCACTCTCTTGAATTGGGGTACCAAATAAAAAATAAATCTACAACCTTTATATCAACACTTTATTACAGGTATAACTATAATGGTATTACCGGTATAACAAAAAATTTGGGCAATGGTGTTTTGCAAAATACTTTAGAGAACCTGTCAAATAATCAATCTGCTGGACTTGAATTGATTTTATCAACTTCTCTTGGGGAAATTGTCAATTTAAACCTGTCCAATAACACTTATTACAACCAAATTGATGCTTCATCACTTGGTTATGACAATAATAAATCAATGATATCCTGGATGATAAATGGAAATCTTGGAATAAACCTTACAAAAAGTTTGGTATGGCAGATCACATCAAATTACATTTCTGAAAGTCTCACCCCTCAGGGAAAAAGGTTACAAACATTTGTTATGAACACCGCCTTAAAACAGGAAATTTTTAAAAGGAAGGCAGCCCTGCTTTTTACCGTTTCCGACATTTTCAATTCCCTCAGAAACAATTACAGACTTGACACACCTGAAATTTATCGTTATGAAATACGAAAACGTTCAGCACGAATAGTTTACCTGGGATTTATGTATTCATTTGGGAATTCCACTAAAAAGCAAAATGCCATAAAATACGACAATCAATTGTAGAAATTCTACAGAAAAAAGGAGAAGCCACTTCGATTTGTCCAATATTTTCGGTGACCCGGACCCAGGATCCTTCCGTCAAACGGAATGCTTATCAGCTGAGCTACTGATCAATGACAAAATAAATTTCCTTGATTTTTGTGCCTTAATGAATTTTTCTCTGTTCATTGCATCGGACTTTAATTCAAAATCCTCCTGATGAACGAGTTTCCACGGAATACCTTGGTCGGTAAATTTCCCCTTTTTCCGATTGTGTTCGTTGAACCTTCGGATTAGGTCATTAGTATAACCAACGTAATACCTGTCAATGGACAAACTGTAGATGATGTAAACCGTGTACATGACTTGTGTCAATTATTCTACAGAAAAAAGGAGAATCCTCTACGACTTCTCCTGTATTTTTTGTGACCCAGCTGGGATTCGGACCCAGGACCCTTCCGTCAAACGGAATGCCTACTATCTAAGCTACTGATATTAAACAGAAGAAAGGGGAAGCCACTTCGATTTGTCCAATATTTTCGGTGACCCGGACCCAGGATCCTTCCGTCAAACGGAATGCTTATCAGCTGAGCTACTGATCAATGACAGAATAAATTTCCTTGATTTTTGTGCCTTAATGAATTTTTCTCTGTTCATTGCATCGGACTTTAATTCAAAATCCTCCTGATGAACGAGTTTCCACGGAATACCTTGGTCGGTAAATTTCCCCTTTTTCCGA
>CAILKW010000837.1 GCA_903834845.1 uncultured Bacteroidia bacterium
AGAAAAAACTGAATATTTCTGAGGTGGCCTACGCCGTGGGCTTCAAAGATTTGTCGCATTTCCGTAAATGCTTTAAGCAGGAGTTTGGAATGAGTGCTACGGAATATGTTGATAAAAATATTGCCGAATAGAGGGACTTGCAAAAGGTGCAATAACGGTTATTTCTATAATAAGTGGCGGATTGGTTGATACTTAATTGTCAACCCACCCCGCAATGACAGGCCGGAGGACAAAGCTTTAAATGTAAACTAAAATCCACCATTTGTTATAGTCTTTATTAGCGGCCGCTGCCATCTTTCCACCATTGAAAATTGTCTGAAATAATGATTTCATTCTTTTTGTAATGAAGCGTTGTCTTCATTGGTATTGTCCTAAATTGTAGGTTAAAATTGTCTGCAAGTTGTCGAATTTCGGTTGTGTCATCGTATGTCAGCATAAACTTTCCTTTGATATTTGAGATAAGTTCAAATAATTGTTTATGGTTTATATCGAAATAGGTATAAAGTCGTTTGCCTGCTAAAGTGTATGGAGGATCAATAAAAAAGTAAGCACTTTCATTCTCTTTGCTACGCTCAATAGTAGTAAAAGCATCACCTGAAATAAAATCTATTTTGTTTTTAACATATCCAATTGCCAAGATTCTGTCGTGTAAGGTCTTGGGATACCAACGAGAGGCTATCCCTTTTCCTTTCTCACCGTTCTTAATCATTCCTGAGCCTTTAGCAAGAATCCCACCATGAAATATCCTGTTTTTCAATATGGTGCAAAAAGCTATGTCATGTAATTGTTTATGAGGATTTTCCAATTCAGCTTTTATGTTTTCAAGTGACAGTTCAAAAGAATAGATTTTATCAGCAAGCCAATTATTTTTGCCATTAAAAATCACTTCCCAGACAGCAGCGATTTCTTCATCTAATTCAACCATCACAATTTTCTCAGCCAGGTTTTCGAATGCGGCTGTCAAGCTCACAATCCCACCACCGGCAAATGGTTCAACCAAGGTATTTATTGTTTTGTTTTCTTGTTTTAGCCATTGCCTTACAGTTGGAATAAGCCAAGTCTTGCCACCGGGATAACGGAAAGGGCTACGCTGTGGTACAGATGAAACATTGATAATTGCAGGATCAACGTTCTTTTCGTCCATGTCGAACATTGTCATTTGCTTATTCATTCCGCATCTATGTTTTCAAAGTTATAAGCATCTGTATTACCATTTTTTTTTGCGTCAAGCTTTCTCTGCAAAATATCAGTGAATTGGTTAATAGAACCAGCCTCAAATTTGGCAATCTGTTCTAATGCATTTGCAAACTTGGTATAGATAATCCTTTTCAGTTTTAACGTTAAAACTTTAGTGACTGTGTCAGGAATAAGATCGTAAAGAAAAAAAGCAAAGTCAGATTCGTACTTATCAAACTCCGGCAATGATGTTAAAGTATTATAGAAACTTGATTGTAAAGCAACAACTTGTTTTTTATTCCATTGCTTCAAGATAGAACCTTTTGCAATTATTTGAGGGATAAGTCGTTTTCTTGAAGATGAAAGATAATCTGGTTTGGGGTATTTGAAAGCTTTTGTCCAGCTAAATAACGGAGTTGGTTCTTCTAAATAAGCAGTAAAGGGGCCTGTCAGATTTCCAGAAATATAGACAGCTTGAACTTCGAGAGAACCAAAATCTAAAACACGTCCTTTGTCATCGTACGAAACTAAAACATAATCAATATTGCCTGCCGATTTTCCATGTTTATCTTTGAGTTTAACTTCGCCAACATGTGTCCAGGCAGTTTTGCCTTCAAAGATAAAACTTGCCGCATCACTTATAATAGTCCAATCTTCCCTGAATCTTATTGGACAGATAATCACCTGTTTATCTTTGTGATTTAAGCTGCATATTCCCAAAGGAAACTCAATACTGTTTTTTGTACAATTCGATACGATGTTATTAAATGGGCATAGTTTATTGGTTCGATAACGTTTAGACCTTTCAGACTCATTATCAATAGGGAATCCAAAAACTTCCCCTAACGGTTGCATATCTATTTTGTCAACACTCATTTGTCAAAATTAGCAAATTATTGTCGTTTATGAAGATTGTTTGCAAAGATTTAAGCTTGTCATGCATAGTTTATTAATGATCAACAGCAGTTGCCGCCAATAATTATCTGTTTTAAGTTCGGGAGGGATTTTTAGCACTGCACTTTATACCATGAATTGCATTTCAGTTATACAAAAACAGTCAATCGAAATACGTCAACCTGCCAGACACCAAAGCCCTGTTGGCAACTGGGCATATTGTTAAAATTCTACCAGTTCGTACTAAGAATTCCTTGTATTCTTGCTGTAAAATGGAAGAACGAAATAAGTAAATCTGACCGGAGATTTTTCTAAACTTTAAATTGGAGGTAAGCCAAGCTCTTTGAGGAACTTATTGTGCAACTCAGCAGCTTTGGCCGCTTTCGCTTCGATTTTGATCAACTCATCGTTTACAGCCTTCAGGTCAATTATTTCATCGGATGTGGCCGTACTGACATAGCGCGAAATATTCAAGTTGTAATCGTTCTTCTCAATCTCGTCCATCGAAACGAGGCGCGAATAACGGGTTTCCTCTTTACGGAACTTGTAGGTCTCAACAATCTTTTGTATATCGTTCGGCTCCCCGTCAATTCCTTCGCGTAAACGGTTTTGGCGTTTCCCTTTTTCGTAGTGGTCGCTTGCATTGATAAACAACACATCATCAGGTTTTTTGCACTTCTTCAGTACAAGTATGCAAACGGGGATACCGGTCGAGAAGAACAGATTGGCTGGCAAACCGATCACTGTATCAATGTTCCCATCTTTTAACAACTTGGTGCGGATACGCTCCTCCGCACCGCCACGGAACAATACTCCATGTGGCAGAATAATGGCCATCGTCCCTTCCTTTCCCAGAAAGTGAAAGCCGTGTAGCAAAAAGGCAAAGTCTGCTGCCGATTTCGGAGCAAGACCATAACTTTTGAAGCGGAAATCTTCTCCCATCGCTTCGTTTGGTTCCCACCGATAGCTGAAAGGGGGATTTGCCACAACTGCATCGAATTCCATCTTCCGTGACGGGTTCATTTCGTTCAGGATGTCCCAATCGTTCAGCAACGAATCGCCATGATGTATTTCAAATTCGGAATCTTTCACACCGTGCAACAACATGTTCATACGAGCCAGGTTGTAGGTTGTGATGTTTTTTTCCTGTCCGTAAATCTTCCCAATACCATGAGCACCAAGTTGTTTACGCACGTTTAGTAACAGCGAGCCCGAACCACAGGCAAAATCGAGCAGTTTGTTGATCTTTTTCTTTTTGCCATTTGCCGGTTCCTGACTATCAAGCGTAACAATTGCAGAAAGGATCGTTGACAATTGCTGTGGCGTGTAAAACTCACCCGCTTTTTTGCCCGAGCCTGCTGCAAACTGGCCGATCAGGTATTCGTAAGCATCGCCCAATACATCGGTGTTGGTCGAAAAACGGGCAATCCCCTCGGCAATTTTCGTGATAATGGTGCAGAGTTTGGCATTGCGTTCGGTGTAGTTTTTGCCGAGCTTTTCCGAATCGAGGTTGATCTCGGAAAACAAACCCAGGAATGTGCTTTCAAACGATTGATTCTCAATGTATTTAAAACCATTTTGCAGCGTATGCAATAACTCCCCGTTTTGGGTACGTGCCAGCTCTGCAATGCTGCTCCACAAATGGCCGGGTTCGATCACATAATGCACTTTGCGACGCATTTGCTTTTCGAATTCAGCTACATCATTTGGATTTTCACCATACCAAATTTCAAGGGGTGTTGATACTCCTAATGTTTTCATGATATCGGGAAACGCTTCGGGATAATCCGGCCCAAGCTCTTTTTTTGCTGATGCTTCGTAATTATCTGATAAATAGCGCAAAAATAGAAACGACAACATATAATCGCGAAAGTCGTCCGCATTCATTGCCCCGCGAAGCTGGTCGGCTATGTTCCAGAGGGTTGTGCCTAATTGTTTTTGATCTTGTATTGTCATGTTATTTCAAAAGTTTCCTGTTTTCTGCTTCGATTAAAATTTTCATTTGTTGATTGCCCTTAGATTCCGGATTCGCCTCCCTCCATTGTTTAGCAGTCATTCCAAACAATGCGACATTTAGAACATCGGCTTCTTTTTCAATTACCCCGAATTCGGGGTAATTAAAATCGAAGTTTTTTATTTTTTCCCAAATCCCTAAATACTCAATCGTATTATTATTGCTCTTTGCCATAATTCGTTTCGTTTAATAAACTTTGAAATGGTCAAATTCGAATCAAACTCATTGAATTCGATGGACTTACCTTATTTACGTTTGGAAACAACCCCTGCATCAACCCTTTTTTATGCACCTTTAGCATTTCGAGTTTTTGGCTTTGTGCAGCAATCAACTCATCGAGGGAAGAAAGACAATCGGCGATTTTTTGCTGCTCTGGAGTTTTGGGGATCTTAAATTCAAGCTTATTTAATGCTGCCATTGTTAATGCTTTTTGAGACGAACCAATAGCTGAAGCTAAGACTTTATCTTTATTGACGTCAAGCAGAATCTCCAAAAAGAGAGAATCTATCGAAATATTTTTCAACCAAATTAGATTGCCATCTTTAAAATAAAATTTCTCATCGTTTCTTACACAATATATGTTGCCAAGTGTCCCTACAGCAGTTATTAGTATATCGCCAATTTTAGGAACATCATATTTATTTCTGATATCCTCATAATGTTCTTCTGATATGTAGAGAATATCATCTGGTATTTCACCCTTTTTAAATAATGAAATTTCTTTTCCTCTAAAAAATGGAATTCCATATGGTACATAATCTGCAAGGTGAACTCTTTTGCTAGAGGTTAGCTCTGCAATTTCTGATAATACTTTTTCCTCCCACTCCCCATCATCCCAAAACTCCTCAAACCTTAACTTCGGCACGGTTTCACCTTCGGCGGGGAAAAGCTGTTGCATCAGCCCTTTTTTATGGGTTCTAAGTGTTTCGAGTTTTTGGTTTTGCGCATGAATAAGATCGTCAATGGAGGAAAGGCAGGAGGCGATTTTTTGTTGTTCTTGCAGGGACGAAGGTAATGGTAATGGCATTGATGAATATTCGTTTCCATTTATTCCTGGTTGGCCGCTACGGGCCGAAATAAAATTAACCCAACGCCAATATTGCTCTGTAGCAAGAAACTGAAACAGTAATTCTGGGTTTAGTTTTTTCTTATTTGGTTTTACGCGTATTAAAAAACCAGCAAAAACAAGTTTGCCATCTTCTATTCTATACCTATAAGATTTACCGACACTTGCACCAGTCCTTGCAAGTACAATATCGTCTTCGTCTAGATAATTATTATCTGTCACATTTTTTTCAACAGATACCATCTGATTACGAAGAAAATGACCATCTACAGAGATATCTGTTATTCGTAAATATTTAGGAAGATTATCTGAATAAGGAACTGCTGGAGCGTTAATTCCATATTCCGGATGTTTCGATAAGCATTGGCCTAATTTAGTTTCTTTCCACTCCTCAGCATCCTGAAACTCAGGGAACCTCAATTCGGGAACTATTTTATCTTTTATTTCTTTACTCATAGCATGTTATTTAGTCCGTGTGCCAGCAATTCGTGTAGTTTGGCCTGAAGGAGTTTTTTGTCGGGAAGTTGCAACTGGTATTGTGCAATTAGCGTGGGAGAGAGGTTGCGCGAGAGGGCATATTCCACAACCTCGTCGTCTTTGTCGCGGCACAGCAGCACGCCAATGCTGGGATTCTCGTGCGTTTTTTTCACGTCGCGGTCGAGGGCTTCGAGGTAAAAATTAAGCTGCCCGATGTGTTTGGGTGAGAATTTGCCGATTTTCAGTTCGAAAGCCACCAAGGCCGACAAACCACGATGAAAGAACAGCAAATCGATGTAAAAATCCTGGTTACCCACTTGCAACCGAAACTCTTCGCTTATGAAAATAAAATCGCGACCCAGTTCCAGGATAAATTGTTTCATTTGACTTACCAGCGCTTTTTGCAGGTCGTTTTCATTGTGCGCTTCGGGTAAACCCAAAAATTCGAGCACATAATTATCTTTAAAGGCCTGATTGATTGCTGGATGTAATTCTCTCAACACTGTTGAGAGTTTTGTATTGCCAAGCATTGTTCGCTCGAAAGAGCTTGAAGAAATTTGTCGGTCAAGTTCACGAAAACTATACTTTTCCATTATCGAGAGTCTTAAATAATACTCAAACTCTTCCTCGCTTTTGCAGCGTGAAAAGATTGCAAGGTTATGCGACCATGGTAATTCTCTCACCAGTGATGAGAGTTTTTCGTTTCCCTGATAGGATTCATAAAACTGTTTCATGCGCCAAAGGTTTTTGTCGCTGAAACCTTTTATCTCAGGGGCATTCCGGGCAATATAGCCGGCCAGTTCGGTAATCACGCCTTTACCCCAGCCTTCGGTTTGCACTTTCTGACTAATGGTTTTTCCCACCATCCAATACAAATCAATCAGCGCAGTATTAACCTGAGCAAAAACTCTTTGGCGTACCTGCTGAATGTGTTGCAGCAACTCATTAAACGTTTGATGTGTGCCTGGAGTGTTGATATTACTCATACGCTTTCAATCTTCGTTATTTTCATGTAAACATTTATTAGATAAATCATAGTTCAGGAAATAGATTTTAAAATGCTTTCCACCGAATTTTTGTTCAATTGAGAGAAAGCAAACCATTTTTTACCCAAATCTTTTAGTGACGCACCGAGATGAAATACTTCTGATTTATCGATAATTAAAAAACGGTCGTGGCTTTTATTGAATTCTTTGATCTCAAAATCACCATATTGGTCATTTGCTTTTTTTACATCCAAAGCCAATTGCTTGTTAATTGTTTTCGATAACAAAAGTACTTTTACCTTATTGTTTTTCTTGGCCAAATGTGTAAGAGTACTTTCATCTATATAGTTGTCTATTAGTACAATACTATTTTTGGCAGAGCGAATTATTTTTGAAGCCAATTCGTAAGCATCGAATACTTGTCCGTCGAAAAACACACCTTGGTTAGGGATTTGCCCGGATTGAATTTGCAGAGAAATTGCATTTACTTTCTCGGAAAGGTCTTCTACATTATTTTCAATTCTGTTTATTCGTTGATTTAAGGCATACCCTTTTAGTAAATAATCTCTTAATACTTGTGTCGCCCAAATTCTGAATTGTGTACCTTGCTTTGATTTAACACGATAACCAACCGAAATAATGACATCCAAATTGTAGTATTCCACATTTTGAGTTTGGGTTTTATCCTTAATTGCACCGTGTGGTGTGGTTGTCGCAAATTTTGCGACAACCACACCTTTAACTAATTCTCCCTCTGAAAATACATTGTTAACATGCTTTCCAATAGTTTTAATATCCCTACCAAACAAAACAGCCAACTGCTGACGATTCAACCTTACAGTTTCTTCTTCTATCCTAACCTCAATTCGTTCAGGTAGTTCGTTTGATTGATATAGCACTATTTCGTTCTTCATTTTGCAATTATTAAATCGTAATTGACTTTAGGATATTCTCCACCGAATTTTTGTTCAATTGTGAGAAAGCAAACCACTTTTTACCCAAATCTTTTAGTGACGCACCGAGATGAAATACTTCTGA
>CAILKW010000838.1 GCA_903834845.1 uncultured Bacteroidia bacterium
CACTTTTGAAATTCAGAAATGGCCGGAACGCTTTAAGCGTTCATCCCTTGGGTACCGGCAAAGTCTATACTTTTGCATTTCCGCTTGATCAGAAAAACTTCAATTTCATCCGTCATGTCATTTTCGTTCCAACCGTTTACAATATGGTTTTAAACAGCGGCGAATCTCAAAAATATGCTTACCCGATTGAATCTGATGATCCGGTAATCCTGAATCCTGATATCAGTCAGAACAGGCTGAAAATCATTAATTCCAGAACAAAAGAAGAGTTTCTGACTGAAGCAAGAACCATTGGATCGGGCAAAAAACAATTGATTTTGGATGACCTTTCCAAAGAAGCCGGACATTACCTGATTCAGGATGGCGACAAGGTCATTCAATCGGTCTCCTATAATTATCCAAGGAAAGAATCTATTCCTGAATTTTATAGCGAAAATGACCTTACCAAATTGATCGAAAACAGCGGTTTAAAGCAATTCCAAATCATTGAATCTTCCGATGTGAATTTCAGTGAAACACTACATGATTTAAATAACGGGAAGCAACTCTGGAAATACTTTATCATGCTGGCCATCTTTTTCCTATTCTGCGAAATGGCCGTTATCCGGTTCTGGAAATAGAATTGCAAGCAGACTAAAATCATGTTATTCCGGGGAAAATATACCTAAATCTGCAGCTTAATAAACTCTAATTTAATAACCCATGAATACATTAAGTGCTAAGGATTTTATGGATCGCGAATCGCGGTTTGGAGCTCACAATTATCATCCGCTACCGGTTGTTCTGGAACGTGGCGAAGGTGTTTATGTCTGGGATGTGGAAGGCCTGAAATATTTCGACTTTCTATCTGCATATTCCGCAGTAAATCAAGGACATTGTCATCCAAAAATAGTAAAAGCATTAACCGATCAGGCTCAAAAACTGGCCTTGACATCGCGTGCTTTTTATAACAATGTGTTGGGCGAATGGGAAGAATACACGACCCAGTTGTTTGGTTACGACAAGATGTTACCCATGAATTCTGGCGCTGAAGCCGACGAAACGGCCTTAAAACTGGTTCGAAAATGGGCCTATAAAATTAAAGGAGTGCCTAAAGGCGAAGCAAAAATTATTGTTTGCAACGGCAATTTCCATGGCCGTACCATTACAATTATATCCATGTCGTCTGATCCTGATTCGTACAATGATTACGGACCATATACTCCCGGATTTATCAATATTCCTTACAACGACATCAAAGCTTTGGAAAAGGCATTGGAAGACCCTAATGTAGCAGGATTTCTTGTTGAACCGATTCAGGCCGAAGCGGGTGTTTATGTTCCTGAAGACGGGTATTTACGAAAAGCTTTCGATTTGTGTAAAAAGCATCGCGTTCTGTTTGTTGCGGACGAAGTTCAGACCGGATTGGCCCGTACTGGTAAAATGCTTGCCTGCGATCATGAAGACGTTCGTCCCGACATCCTTGTGCTCGGGAAAGCTGCATCCGGTGGAATGTTCCCTGTGTCGTGCGTTCTGGCCGATGATGAGATTATGCTCACAATTAAGCCCGGGGAACATGGTTCTACCTATGGTGGAAATCCAATTGCAGCAAGAGTTTCGATTGCTGCGATGGAGGTTCTTATAGATGAGAAACTTGCCGAAAATGCTACCCGAATTGGGAAAGTATTCAGAGACGAAATGAAGGCTTTTAGCTCTCCGCTTATTGAGGAAGTGCGTGGAAAAGGGTTGCTTAATGCAATTCAGATCAAAACGTTTGATGGTAAAAAGGCTTGGGATTTATGTCTATTAATGAAAGAAAACGGTATTCTTGCTAAGCCCACACACGAGCATACAATCCGTTTTACTCCGCCACTGATCATTACAGAGCCTCAAATACTTGAAGCAATCGGCTTAATTCAAAAATCTATGACAGATTTTATTTAAATCTTAACAGAAAAATCTCTTTATAAAAGATTACAGATAGATAAAATAACACCATACACTGATAAAACAGACCTCTTCACTGATTTTACTTGATTCGGGTACAATCGACATTTACTTTCGTACCTTGAAAACAGGTCTATTTGTTTGAGATCAACCGGAGTTCTTAAAAAATAGAAACGTTAGTTCATTGAATTATTAATTTTTAAAAAAATGAGTATGAAAACAAAAAGTTTGTATCTGACGGCTTTTTTGCTGGGTGTTCTTTCGTGGAACTGCAACAAGACAGATGGCCTTAAAACGGATGCCAATTCGGAATCCTTAAAGATGTCCATCAACAGTGGAGTGCAGGAATTGACAACTGCTATTAATGCTATTTCTACTTCAGCCGGTTATCAGGTGATTGCCGGACCAACTGATTTAATGACAAAAAGTGCTGAATTATCTCCAATTGATACTATTAAACACAGTATCTTTTTAGCTGACATCGCCGGTGTGTATGATTATAAAGCGCAAGCACTGAAAACTTGGCCTTTTACGATATTTAGGTTTTTCAACAAGACGGCCACAAGTTCTCAAATGATTGTCCGTTTGCCTGAAGAGAAAATTAAGGCATCGAAATCTCTTTTGCGTTACCTTCCAAGCGATACTTTGCTGGCCAATAATTACGTAGTAACTCTATCCGACTATCAGTACAATTTCAATTGGTATGTGAGTTATGATTACAAAATGGCATCTTCAATTAAAGTTAAAGATGTAGAGGCCGGAGTATTGAAAATTCAGTCCTCAAGCAGTAAAACCAATGGTTATCGTTATGCATCTGAATTCACATTTCCAAGCGGTTATGTAACCAAATGTATTTACACATCAGGCGACACTGCTATTTCAAGCTATGCCATTACCAAGAATTCAAAAACACTTTACGAAGAAAAATGCACTGCCATCAAAGTTAGTCTTGACCCTCGGCATAGAGAAACCGAATTTTCGTTAACAATTGGCAATGTCCTGATTGTCAGGAAAACAGAGTTGGGTCATTTGAGCCTTGACAGTGCAAAGGTATATGTTGGCGGAGTTTTGCAGGTGAAGTCGAAAGTTGAAATAGTTGATAAAACCACTGCTACAACCGATAACAGTGTTACCCTTATGAAAAGGGAATTAAAAATTACTTTTGACGATGGTACAAGTGCAACATTCACCGAACTTGCTGGAAAGGCAATAACCGACATCAGTACATTGTTTGCAGCAATGCGGCAAGGTAGTTTTGCTACAAGTATTATTGACTGGATTGCTTGGGATATCTACACAAATAAAAACTAAAATTTCAGAAATCAGAGGAAGAATATTTTTTCCTCTGATTTTAATTGTGAAGCTCATTTGATTACTTTTGTAAATAAATAGAAAGCTTCCACGACAATAAGTTACAATGACAAGGTCATTAAGATCAAAATGCAAGTCACATTTTCTTAGACAGGCATCATATAGCAGGAAAGCATTGAAGTCTTTCCTCTTTTGTTGTCTTGCTTTATTTTCGTGGACAGCAGTACATTCGCAGGAATCAAATTGCATTAATCTTGGTTTTGAACTTGGTGACTTTACAAATTGGATTGGTCATACATGGGTTTACAGTACTGAAGTACCTTCGAGTAATACATCAAAAGTACAAGAAACTCTTCCTACCCCAAGAAGGCATGTCATTATGACAGATACCTCAGCTTATGATGCTAATACGGGATACGCACTACGAAAAATACCACCTGGTTACCTTTATTCTGCCAGACTTGGAGATGAAATTACCACAGGTCTCGATTTTAATAATTTCAGGTGCTGGGATCAAAGTTTAAGATACACAATGACAATTGATTCGACTAATGCCCTATTAATCATGAAATTTGCTCTGGTACTACAATATGCAAGCGATCACACTAACGAAATGGAACCTCGCTTTAGGCTAACCTTGTTTGACCAGAAAGGGGGTATTATACCAGACTGCGCAAATTACGATGTCTATGCATCGAATGGAACTGTCAGCGGATTTCATCTATATACTCCTGTGGGAGCCAGAACTCCCGTTGAGTGGAGAAACTGGACTACTGTTGGTGCAAACCTTCTGAAATATATGGGACAAACCATCACAATTGAATTTATGTCAGCTGATTGCACAAAAAAATTTCATTATGGTTATGCATATTTTGTTGCTGCCTGTCATCCCTTATATATCACAGTGAAGTATTGCGCCGATGATTCTATAGCACGACTGACTGCCCCCGAAGGATTTGAAAGGTATAGCTGGAAAAACAGCAACGGAATAGTTGTTGACACTTCGCAAGTCCTTAATCTGATAAATCCAACTGAAGGTGCTTTATATTCATGTAAGATGACTTCCGCCACAGGTTGTACTGTAACGCTTCAATCAACAATAGCCAAATACGTACTCAAAGCTGACTTTAATGCGTATATGATTGATTGCAAGTCAAATAAGGTTCAGTTTACAAATTTATCGTCTAATACTCGCGGAACAATGCAGTATAAATGGGATTTTGGTGACGGGAAAACCTCGTCAGAAAAAAATCCACAATACACTTTTGCTTCTTCAGGTATGCATCAGGTGAGTCTTCAGTTGACAAATCCACCTTCATCTTGTGTTGAAACTTTAACTAAAGAAATTGAATCCTTTTCACCTCCCTTAGTCGGAATAAACGGCTTTTCAACTTATTGTCCAGGCAAAAGCGTCATTTTACAGGCGTATGGTGCGTATAGCTATCTATGGAATAACGGATCGAAAGCCGGTTCTTTGGTAGTAAGTGCTCCCGGAGGAAAATATTGGTTATTAGGTCGTTCAAGTACAGGATGCGTCTCCGATACAATTTATAAAACATTGAGTGAACATCCCTATTGGGAAATTGAAACCGAATTCGATTCAACACTGTGTATAGGAGAAAGTGCAATTCTGAAAGTGTCGGGTGCTGCCAATTATCTTTGGAATACAAAAGATACTACAAATTCAATTATAGCGACAACTCCGGGAATTTATACCGTAAAAGGTACAAATACAAGAGGTTGCGAAAAGTCTAAAACCATAAATGTAGTGGAGTATCCTTTCCCGAAGGTGAATTTTTCATTATCAGCTGCCTCCTTGAATAAGAGGCAAAATCAACTCACCTGCAACATTCCAGCCGGTACCGATGTGCAATATGTCTGGAATATGGGCGATGGTTTAACAGAGAAGGGTTCAACGATTCAACATACTTACGATATTTCAAACTCTATTCTCGAATATACAATTTCTCTAACTGCAACCAGTAAATATGGTTGTTCCGATACCGCATCCAAAACCGTTGATGTTATTCCTTTCATCCCTAATGTTTTTTCTCCCAATGGAGATGGAATAAATGATATTTTTATGCCGGAAATTCAATTACAGATATTTGACCGTTATGGTACAGTATTTTACAAAGGAACTACTGGTTGGGACGGAACGTACAACGGGCGACTTGTCGATCCGGATACCTACTTTTATCTGATTAATTTTATTGACAAAAATCAGTTTGCTCAGGTAAAAAAGGGGTATATCACTCTTGTGAGATGAAATATTGAAATGAGGCAACAATTTGCATGTATATTTATGTTTGTTAGTTTAATACCAGGCATCAAAGTTCTGGCTCAGGCCGATATTAGTATGGCTACACATTGGTACAATCGGGCAAATTATAATCCTGCCTCTATTGCACGAACTGATTATATATATCTGTTCACCAACGTTCGTCAGCAGTGGTTTGGAGTAGAAGGAGCTCCAAAAGTGTTCAACATTCAGGCATCTCAATATATTCACAATCTGCGTTCTGCTTTCGGTTTGTCGCTTGTAAGTGACAAAATTGGGGCAACGCAGGCACTCAATCCAATGATTACTTATGCCTTCAGAATCGCCAATAATCGCAATTGGTCTTTTTCGATGGGACTTTCGTCTGGTGTGTTTATACGTTCGGTTGACGGCTCACTTTATGATGCTGTCACTACTGTTGACCCTTCAATTCAGTACTATGCAGAAAAAGTGATTAAACCCGATGCCAATGTGGGTTTTGAATTTCAAAGTACTCACTTTGTCTTCAGTATATCGTCAACCCACTTATTTTCAGTATATAAAGCCGATAGTTTATATCTTAACACTAACCACCAATACGGTTCAGTTGTTTATATAAATTCAAATCCTGATTTTTGTAATTATCATATAGGATTACAAGTTGTAAACCGGCATAACCTTACTGTATTGGAAGGGAATGCAGGTATCCGGTTTAAAAATCTAACAGGACTGGCAAGCGGTCCGTTAGAAATCTTTGACCTCGGGTTTAGTTATCGCTCATCAGGACAAATGACTTTGTTGTTTGGCATAAATATTTCTCCAAATTTGAGAGTCGGTTATGCTTACCAGCAAACTCTTTCGACAACATCATACCAAAACGGAACTCATGAAATGATGCTCGAATTTCGCATTCCAAGTATAAATGCTTCCACTCGTCGCCAATGCGTAAGTCTGGGAGATTGGTATCATTAAGGGTTTAAATAGAATATGTTATTTTTGTAATACAGTAAGTTTTAAAAACGATTTTAAATGAAATATAACGCTGGTAAGCCACTGAATTTAAAAAACATCGAACAGATTGTGTTTATTGTGAGCTGGATCGCAATATTCTCTATTCCTTTTTTCAACAACAGACTTAATAATGAACTCAATTGGGAAAAAGTGCTTGTGGAATGGATTAAAACATTTTCTTATTTTATCATATTTGTAGTCAACATCTTTGTACTGGTTCCCAAATTTCTGTTTCAAAAAAAATACTACAGCTATTTTGGATTGGCCTTATTGGTTATTCTTCTGGTAATAGGATTTACTATTTTGGGAGGATTAATCCTTTCTCCTCCACAGTCAATAGCAATGCCTCCAATGGATCTTGGTCCCGGTATGCCACCAATGGAATTAGGTTCCGGAATGCCTGCTCCAATGGGATATCGCCCTGTTACACTCCCGGAGCAAAAATCAATATATATGAATTTTGTTGACAATCTTATCTTGTCTATTCTCATTGTTGGTGCCAGCACCTCCGTAAAAATGGTATCGCAATGGCTAAATGAAGAAAGCAGACGCAAAGATGTAGAGAAAGAACAACTAAAAACAGAACTCGCTTTTTTGAGACATCAGGTCAGCCCTCATTTCTTTATGAATACTCTC
>CAILKW010000839.1 GCA_903834845.1 uncultured Bacteroidia bacterium
GCTAAGCTTTCAAACCACAGAAGATCAATTCTGGGCTCAGAAGGGTTACGAAATAGCCTGGGACCAACTTGACATCCCTTATTATCAAACCGTAATTGACCAGAAACCTCTAAGTAATGCAAATATGAATGTGGCTGAAGGGGATTCCCAACTCAAAATTTCAGGAAATGGGTTTACCTACATTTTTGATAAATCAACCGGGAATTTGTCGGGACTAAGTTTGGGGGGAATAGAACTGATCAAACAAGGCCCAGTTTTAAGTGTGTGGCGTGCGCCGCTTGTCAACGAAACTGATCCTTGGGCCAATGGAGGCTCTCAATTGAGGGACCGTCAACCAGGAATGGGAAACGGACCGGTCAACAATTGGTACAGCCTTGGTTTAAATCACTTGACTTTTAAATTAGATCAATTACAATGGTCTGAAAATGAAAAAAAACAAATTGTACTAACAGTAAATAACCATGCTGAAGGAACCTCCTACCGAACGGCCTTTTCAAATTCGTTTACCTACACCATTTGTGCCGATGGGGAGATGACCATCAACCATACAGTAACACCACATGGCACAATGCCGTCATGGTTACCCAAGGTTGGATTGCAATGGATTCTAAATCAATCACTTGAAAATATAAAATGGAATGGAAGGGGGCCTTTTGAAAATTATCCCGACCGTAAGACCGGAGCGAAACTCGGGATTTACACAAAAGCAGTTGATGAGTTTGTTGAACCTTATCTCAAACCACAGGATTACGGGTGCCGCACCGATAACAAATGGGTCTCCTTCCAAAATAAGGAGGGTTTTGGAATTCATTTTTCAAGTGATCAATTGTTCAATTTCAGTGCCCAGATTTATGGGACTGATCACCTAGCCCGCGCTCAATATCCTTATCAACTAATTCATTCAGATGGGATTATATTCAACTTTGATTATGCAACCAGTGGTGTTGGGTGTACAGCGATTTCGGTTTTAAACGAATATCGGGTGCTGCCTTCGGTTTATACCTTTGTTTCAAAAGTGAAACCGTTTCAAGAAATCAAATAATTTTTAGTTTTTCTGTAACCTATTTTATTTTTATACGTTCTTAATAACAATAGTTCGGTAAATTTTGATATATGTATTTGAATATCAGTAAAATAAGTTAAAAATAAGTGTGAGAATATTTGGTTAAGACCTTAGAAATCAGTAATTTAAAAGATTATTCCGTAATTTTTTATTTATGATTCCTAAGGTCAATAATTCAATCAAGTGTCTGATAAACAGCATATTAGAAAAAGAAGCTTTTAATATGTTGAATAAATCACGCAAAGCTTTCATGGTAATCGTTCTTTGGCACATTTTGAGCATCAAAGGTAAGATTAATTTCTTGCAACTTGGGCGGTTTGGCCCACTAAGCGAGCAGACATATCGGAACCAATTTGAAAAAACGTTTGACTTTCTCGGTTTTAACAAGGATCTGATCAAACAAGTCGTTTCTAATGAAGCAGTTGTTGCACTTGACCCAAGTTATATCCCAAAATCGGGAAAATCCACTTTCGGTTTAGGACGGTTTTGGTCCGGTGTAGCCGGGTCCGTCAAAATAGGATTGGATATTTGTGGCTTTGCAGTTGTTGATGTTGTAAACAACACAGCACTGCATTTAAAAGCCTGGCAAACCCCGTCAGCTGGCGAATTGCTTGAAAAGGGGTTAAACTTACTTTCGCACTACGCAAGTCTTGTTACTGAGAATGCTGAACAGTTTAAAACGTTCTCAAAATATTTCGTGGCAGATGCCTATTTTTCCAAACGGCCCTTTGTCGAAGCAGTAGTTTCAACAGGTATGCATTTCATTAGCCGTTTGAGGGACGATAGTGTATTGAAGTACAAGTTTATAGGCACGCCAACGGGTAAAAAAGGGGCTCCGAAGAAATACGATGGATATGTGGACAAAAATCAATTTGACCCTAACCGTTTTTCATTGGACCTCTCCAATGAGGAGATTACTGTCTATTCATTGGTTGTCTATTCCAAGGCATTCAAAAGGGACATTAAGTTGGCAATTGCGATTTTTTACAAAGAAGGAAAAGAGAGCGCCAGAAAACTGTACTTCTCTACCGATCTTAACCTGGCAGGTGAAAAGATTGTCCGCTATTACCAGTCTCGTTTTCAGATTGAATTTT
Source organism: uncultured Bacteroidia bacterium (assembly GCA_903834845.1). Lineage (GTDB taxonomy): Bacteria > Bacteroidota > Bacteroidia > Bacteroidales > Prolixibacteraceae > JAAFHB01. The sequence continues at coordinate 2,158 of CAILKW010000839.1, forward strand.
TGTACCGCGATGCAAAGCAGTTCACAGGCCTTAATGATTGTCAGGCAAGAAGCGAAAATAAATTGGATTTTCACTTTAATGCAGCATTAACTGCTGTAAACCTGGCAAAACAAGACTGGTTTGCAACCAAAGGTAATGAGGACAAACCATTCTCAATGGCAGACTATAAGACATTGTGCAACAACACTTTGATGCTCGAACGATTTATGACCGTGTTTGCTATCAACCCAAACACCCCAAAAAATCAAAAAATTGTCAAAGAACTACTGGAATATGGCAAAATTGCCTCCTAAAATTTACCGAAGTATTGA
>CAILKW010000840.1 GCA_903834845.1 uncultured Bacteroidia bacterium
TCGGCATAAACTTTAACCCCGGAATAGAGAATTGAATCATCTCCGACTTTTACATTATCACCAATATAAACATGTGGATAAATTTTCACATTATTGCCTATCAAAGCTTTATGGCCAATATAGGCAAAGGCTCCAATATAGACTTGTTCACCAAGTATAGCAGAGCTACTGATAAAGCAAGGTTGCTCAATACCGACTTTGACTGGTTTGGTTTTAACGTAAAAATCGAGAAGTTTAGCGAGTGCCGCATAGGAATCATCCACACGAATTAAAGTACACAACAACTTATTATCCGGCCTGAAATCTTTATTAACAATTACAATAGAGGCAGATGTTGTGTAAATGTGCTTTGTGTAGGCAGGATTTGACAGAAATGTTAAAGTACCAGGTAAACTTTGGTCAATTTTTGAAATACTGCTAACCTTAACACTACCATTTCCCTCAACTTCACCATTCAACAGGGCTGCAATATCGTTTGCTGAAAACTCCATTCGTTAAATTTTTAAAATTTTTCGCTGCAAAAATAATTAAAATAATTACCTTGACATGATTTCTCCGGGATAACACACAAAATGTTTACGTACAGGCTTGGTTAATCCTTCCAAATTGATGTCTGAAGCCTCTTTAATATCTTTCAATTTGCCGTTTTTATAGAGTATGTAAATGCTTTCAGCCTCCGTGCTGTAAGCACTATTTGTAATTTCACCATCTATAACAAAAAAAGCTGATTCATCCATACTTACACCAAACTTATTGATTGATAATTCTTTAAAATTCAAAAGTTTATTCTCGGCACAAGGATTCGGTGACAATTTAATCTTAAATAATTTGCGATTGATTAATGCACGCGAAAGAACGGAAAGTACAGGATCATGATGTTCCATCCAGTTTTTAATGGTGCACAAAATATCAGCATCATCAAGAAATGCAAAATGGTGAAGTGCCTTTTTTCGGATTGTCGAATCGTTAGAATGAAAGTCTTCGGCCTTGATATCTCTATTTAAAAACAAATCAAGATGGCCAATTGCCTGGACTTTTTGCCCATTTGCAGCCAGATCGGAAGCCCGTTGTAACAATTTTATCATCATATTCTCGGCAGCAAGCACAGTTTTATGGAGATAAACCTGCCAATACATAAGCCTTCTGGCAATTAGAAATTTCTCAACAGAGTAAATTCCTTTTACTTCAACAACCAACCGATCTTGCCTGACATCCAACATTTTGATAATCCTTTCTGACGACACCACTCCTTCTGAAACCCCTGAATAAAAACTGTCGCGTTTCAAAAAATCAAGACGATCCATATCAAGCTGGCTACTAACTAACTGATGCAGAAATTTTTTGGCATGGCGGTTCATAAAAATATCAATAGCCAAACTCAGCCTTCCATCCATTTCGTGATTCAGTTCATTCATATATATCAGCGATAACTCTTCGTGCGAAACTCCATGAACAATACTCTGTTCGAGCGAATGAGAAAAAGGGCCATGTCCAATGTCGTGCATCAAAAGTGCCGTCATAACTCCCTCTTCTTCATCATCGGTGATTTTGTTACCTTTTTTTCTAAGAACATCTACGGCAGATCGAACCAAATGCATAGTTCCAATAGCGTGTTCAAATCGAGTGTGGTTGGCACCAGGATAAACAAGTGATGAAAGACCCAATTGTTTGATACGCCTCAAACGCTGGAAATAAGGGTGTTCTATAAGTTCAAGGTGAAGCTCGGAATTTAATTCAATAAAACCCCAAACCGGATCGTTTACTATTTTGCTTTTTGAGTTTTTCAACTTCGATTTCTTTAATGAAATAAACTGTCAAAACTAAGAAATCTTCTCCTTTTTACTTTCTCTTTTTTACAACTTGTTTATTTTAAATAATCATATTCATCCTGTTTATGAAAAACATTTGTTTTTTTAACACAAAAGGTTTACTTTTGCAACGGAGAATAATCGAAGGATTAGGGGACAGAAAGTCCCCTATTTTATTGATATTAAAGATGATAACTAAAGAAAAGGTTCAATTTTTGGTCGAAGAAGTACTGTTAGATGCTCTCTTTATTGTTGATATTACTGTTGGAACCAGTAACCAAATATTGGTTAGTGTTGATAGTGATGCAGGAATAAGCGTTGGAGAATGTGCTCAAATCAGTCGGCATATTGAGAACAGTCTGGACCGCGAAGCGGAAGATTTCTCTTTGGAAGTCACTTCTCCTGGTCTTACTTTACCATTTAAAGTTTTACGTCAATATTTAAAAAATATTGGACGAGAAGTTGAAGTAAAGACAAAGAGTGATGAAAAACAAAAGGGAATTTTAAAATCTGCTGACAAAGAAGGTTTTGAAATAGAGATAATAAAAAAAGAAAAAGTTGACGGTATTAAGGTAGATGTTACCAAATCGTTGACTTATATTTATGATCAAATAAAGACAGTTAAAGTAGTAATTTCTTTCAATTAAAATCCTGAAGATATGGACAACCTGAATTTGATTGACACGTTTTCGGAATTTAAAGATCTGAAGAGCATCGATCGTGCTACCATGATGAGTGTTCTTGAAGACTCTTTCCGTAGTGTTCTTCAAAAACAATTTGGTACAGACGAAAATTTCGATGTCATCATTAACCCTGATAAAGGAGACTTTGAAATCTGGCGTAACCGAATAGTAGTTGAGGACAAGGCATTTACGAACCCCAACCTTCAAATCACATTATCGCAAGCAAAGAAAATCGATAGCGATTATGATATTGGTGAAGAGGTAACAGACGAGGTTAGGTTTTCGGACTTTGGCCGAAGAGCCATACTCAACCTTCGCCAAAATCTCGCTACCCGTATTCTCGAGCTTGAAAAGGATAACGTATATACGAAATACAAAAATAAAATCGGTGAAATAGTAACCGGTGAAGTTTATCAGATTTGGAAACGTGAGTTACTTTTGCTTGACGACGAGGGTAATGAACTGCTGCTTCCCAAAATTGAACAAATTCCTACAGATTTTTTTCGCAAAGGAGATAGCGTCCGTGCCGTTATAATAAGGGTTGAAATGAGAAATAACAGTCCTTATATAATTTTATCGCGCACCTCAAATGTTTTCCTTGAACGGCTTTTCGAACTCGAAGTTCCTGAAATATTCGATGGATTAATCACCATCAAAAAAATTGTTCGAATCCCTGGAGAAAGGGCAAAAGTAGCAGTCGAATCTTATGACGAAAGAGTTGATCCTGTAGGTGCTTGTGTGGGCATGAAAGGTTCTCGTATTCACGGAATTGTACGTGAACTCAGGAACGAAAATATAGATATTATCAATTTTACAAATAATTTGCAGCTTTACATACAACGGTCATTAAATCCTGCAAAAATTTCATCAATAAGACTGTATTCCAACGAGAACCGTGCTGAGGTTTTTCTGAAACCGGAAGAGGTATCGCTTGCAATTGGAAAGGGTGGTCTTAATATTAAACTGGCAAGTCAGCTCACCGGTTATGATATTGATGTTTACCGCGACCGCGAAGCTGTAGATGATGAGGATGTAAACCTCGATGAATTCTCGGACGAAATCGATGGTTGGATCATCGATGAACTAAAAGCAATAGGCTGCGATACGGCAAAAAACGTATTAAGTCTTTCGCGCGAAGACCTTATCAAACGCACAGACCTCGAAGAGGAAACTATCGATGAAGTGTTGCGAATATTCAAGACTGAGTTTGAATAATTATTTTTGTGAAAAAATGATATAGACTCAGTAGGTACAATTGCATAATTAACTGTTTGGGAAGATATGATTACAGGGGAAAAAGGATCAAGATTAAGTAAGATAGCTCGTGAACTTAACGTGGGAATCACCACGTTAGTAGAATTCCTTCACAAGCAGGGTTTTAAAATCTCGACTGATCCGAACACGAAAATTGAGGCTGACATGCATGAGCTTCTGGAAAAACAATTTCGGAAAGATCATGAAGCCCGAATTGAAGCGGATAAGGTCAATCTTCGCCATCACCGGGTAAAAAACGAATCGGTGACAATTGCTGATTTACAACCGGTAAAAAGGGAATTTGATGACTCTGAATCTGATGATGATTCAGTCCTAATCAAGGATCATAGTCTGCATCACTACAAGGAAGAAAAACGTGCAGAACAAATCTCTGCCTCACGTAAAAGCGAACCAACTCCTGCTCCACAAAAACAAGAACATATTGCCGAAATTTCGAGTTCCGAAACTAATAAAATAATTGAGGTTGAAAAACCCAAATTTACTGTTATCGGTCAGGTTGATCTTAATAACCTAAACCGCAAACAAAAACCTAAAGAAACAAAACCTGAAGTACCGCCAAGCGTAGAAGTAAAACCTGAAATACCCCTACCTGAAGCTAAACCTGAATTACCAATTGTTGAAACTAAACCTGAAATACAAATTGTTGAAACTAAACCTAAAATTCCACTCATTGAGGTAAAGATTGAAATACCTATCGTTGAAGTAAAGATTGAAATACCTATCGTTGAGGTAAAGACCGAAATACCAATCATTAAAATAGAACCGTCAGTATCATTTATTGAAGAAAAACCATCAATATCAGAAATTGAAGTAAAACCTTCAATACCAGTTATTGAAGTAAAACCCTCAATACCAGTAATAGAGAAAAAACCTGTTTTAGAAAAAAGACTTATTTTAGAAAAAAAATCTGTTTTAGAGAAGAAACCTGTTTTAGAGAAGAAACACGGTATTGAACCCATCAAGAAATTGACAAAAACTCATCAAACTGAATACCAGGAAATGCCTGAACCAAGTGGTGGTCCGCAAGGTTCTTTAGACGAAAAATCAAAAGAGTTCCCGAAAACAGAAATGATTTCTAACCGATCTCAAATTGAAAATAATATAAAGGTAATAGGTAAAATAGATCTTAATCCATCGAAGCCATCCGAGAAGCCTAAAAAAGAGATTATCAAAAAGAAGTTAACAACTCGTAAATCCGCTGAAGAACAAAGCAAACCTCAACCTGAAAAAGTAAGAACTGCTCGCATAGAGATAAAAAAGGTTAAGGATAACATTGTTGAAAATATTGATAGTCAAGATGAAATTTTCAAACTCGAACGGAAAAAGCTGACCGGACCTACTGTCATTGGAAAAATTGATTTACCAATGGAAGAGAAAAAGAAACCGGCACGACTCGAAGAACACCAAACACGCAACAAGAAAAAAAGAAAACGCGTTGCAAAGGAGAATAAAGAGCGTGTTGAAATGCCGGAAAAGAAAATTGACAGGGCAAAGGAAAAACCCGAAAAATTAGATAAAGTTAAGAAAAAGATTTCTCTTGTAGTTAAAAAGAAATCTTCTGTCAAACTAGAGGTAAAAGATGAAGATGTACAGAAGCAAATAAAAGAGACTTTAGCACGCCTGACTACCAAAGGTCAAAAAACCAAAGGCTCGAAATACAGACGCGATAAACGTCTTGCTTTCAGTGAGAAAATGGCAGAGCAAACTGCCCGTGACGAAATGGACAAGAGCATAATTAAAGTAACTGAATTTGTTTCAGTCAATGAACTTGCCTCTATGATGGATGTTCCACCGACCAAGGTTATTGCTACCTGTATGTCACTTGGATTATTTGTCTCTATCAATCAACGCCTTGATGCCGAAACAATGGCTGTTGTTGCCGATGAATTTGGCTTCAAAGTTGAGTTTATTTCTGTTGAGGTTCAAGAAGCAATAATTGAAGAAAAAGATCATGAAAAGGATCTTTTAGCAAGACCTCCTATTGTTACTGTAATGGGACACGTTGACCACGGTAAAACTTCGTTGCTTGACTATATCCGAAAAGCAAATGTAATTGCCGGTGAAGCAGGCGGAATAACCCAACATATAGGAGCATATAATGTTACTCTTGAAAATGGAAGAAAGATAACCTTCCTCGACACCCCTGGTCACGAAGCTTTTACAGCCATGCGTGCTCGTGGTGCTCAGGTTACCGACATTGTAATTATTATAGTTGCAGCTGATGACGATGTGATGCCTCAAACTGTTGAAGCAATAAACCATGCAACGGCAGCCAGTGTTCCTATAATATTTGCCATCAACAAAATAGATAAACCAGCGGCCAATCCTGAAAAGATAAAAGAACAATTAGCAAATATGAACTTTCTGGTTGAAGACTGGGGTGGTAAGTATCAGTCGCAGGATTTGTCGGCCAAAGGCGGACAAGGTGTTGCTGAGCTGCTTGAAAAAGTATTGCTTGAAGCTGACATGCTCGAATTGAAAGCAAACCCGAACAAACGTGCTGTCGGTTCCGTAATTGAGTCCTCGTTAGACAAAGGGCGTGGTTATGTGGCTACTATTCTTGTTCAAAGCGGAACTTTACGGGTTGGCGATGTAATTATTGCTGGTCCTCATTTTGGTCACATTAAAGCAATGTTCAACGAGCGTAACCAACGTGTCGAATCTGTTGGTCCTGCTGAACCGGTTTTAATTCTGGGTCTAAGCGGAGCTCCGCAAGCGGGCGATAAGTTTAATATTATGGAAAACGAACGTGAAGCACGGTTAATTGCAAATAAACGTGAACAGCTACAACGCGAACAAGGTCTTCGTACTCAAAAACATATTACTCTCGATGAAATTGGACGAAGGATTGCAATCGGAAACTTCCAGGAACTGAATATCATTGTTAAAGGAGATGTTGACGGTTCTATTGAGGCACTTTCTGACTCACTTATCAAACTCTCAGTCGGTGAAATTCAGGTTAATGTTATTCATAAAGCAGTTGGTCAGATTACCGAATCAGATATTATGCTTGCCTCTGCATCCAATGCAGTTATTGTTGGCTTCCAGGTACGTCCTTCTATGAGTGCAAGGAAACTTGCTGAAAAAGAGGGTATTGACATCAGACTTTATTCCATTATTTATGATGCAATCAACGAAGTTAAGTCTGCCATGGAAGGTATGCTTGCACCTGAAATCAAGGAAGAGATTAAAGGAACTGCAGAAATTCTTGAAGTATTTACAATTACAAAGGTTGGTACTATTGCCGGATGTATTGTAAGAGATGGTAAGATCACCCGAAATTCAAAGGTTCGACTCATCCGTAATGGAATCGTTGTATTCACCGGTGATCTGGAATCGTTAAAGCGCTTTAAAGATGACGTTAAAGATGTTGCAAAAGGCTATGAATGTGGTTTGAATATACGCGGATACAATGATCTGAAAGAAGGCGATTTTATTGAAGCTTTCGAACAGGTTGAAGTCGCAAAAACTCTTGATTAGACGGTTTTATTTTGAAAACTTTGCATCTTCAAATGAATATCCGATAAAATTATCGCAAAGAATATTTCCGTTTAAACACAACATAAGGACAACTAACAGTAGTAAGATAAACTGCATTTTGTGCACTACCTTCATTGTAACACTCGAAAGGTGCACCAAATTCAGTCCCTTTTCTAAAGTCCGAAGCCCTGATATCATCAATATATTGTTTCGCAAGTTGTTTTGCAGATGCAATATCAACCTGGGCAATTGCGTCACAAACCCATCCTGTAGGTGTACCCCAATATGCTCCGTTTTGGTATGAATTCTTTTTTGACAGGCTTTTCTCCCAAGCAGTTGATTCGTTAAAATCATCAATGGTAAGTACATGTCTGATACTGCCTCTTCTCGACAGCGTACCGTTTTTGTAAGCATCTCTAAGAAATAAACAGGTTTTTCTCAAGTTTTCACCTTCCAAAATGCCATAATAAACAGCCAAAGAGGTACTCCAAACATCTGCCTGATTACTTTTACCGGTAGAAGCCAAAATCATTCCGCGGCCATCAGAAAATACTTTCGGAATTTCATTCTTCAATTGCTTTGCGATGTCATTATAGAAATCGGCCCTTTCATTTTGCTTGATCAACTCAAATAATTCAGCTAACTCCCTCGATGCTTTATATTTAAGCAGAGATGGCAACGAAAGACTTCCTGTCAGATAAATGACATCTCTGAATCCGAAATCTATTCCCCGAAAACTGTCAGTAGTATAAACTAAAACACCACCCTGTAAAGTTGGAGGAACTTTATAAGCCATTTCCAAACGGTCAATTAATCGTATTCCATTGATCTCATCAAATAGAATTTCCAGAGAAGAGGTACTTTTCACGTAATACCAGGCAAGATGGATAAAAAAGAATTGGTCGCAATATGGTGGCATCATACCCCATTTTGTTCCACCCTGACTGGAATAATCGTATGTTCCCGGGAAAAAAATTGGCTTGATATCATCAATTCTGATATGGTCGGCAATTGCCCCTGTTGGAACCATGCTTCCTGAATTAGTTATCCATGTTTGGTCGCATTGTGTTGAAGCCGTTAACTCGAGCATGTGTTTTTGCTCTTCTTTTGTAACAAAACCACTTTCGAGCGACATGGCGTAATCTCTGATCCAAAATGCCGGATAACAAGCTCTTCCACCAGGTCTAATCAACGTTCCTCCAGTATTATTGCTTCCAAAATCGGGCGAAATTTTCTGCAACGGAAAAACTCTTGAACTGTCCATTACATCTTTCGTCAGATCTTCAAGGAAATCAAAGTCATCTTTCGACAACAAAGTTTCAGCTACACCCTTCTGTCCGCCTACTCTGTTTAAAAGCAGCAAACAAAAAACTATTATTGATATTATTTTTAGCATAAAAAACCCTTTATTTGAATGTTTATATCAAATTTCAAATCTACGACTTTTTTATCTGTTGTGTTAACCTCATAGTTAATCCGTTATTGGCAACTATTGTTATTCATAACAAGAAAAGAAGGCATAGAATTTTAATCAATGTTTCACCAAAAGTAGTTCATAAAATGAATACTTCAATTAATTTCATAATATTCCTAATTTTTGTTAGTATGTGACAGCTTTTACTACCACTATTCCGGCTACTTTTCATGTTTCGCTGTACAGTGTTCACCGCTGGAAGGACAAACTGTCTCAAGAAAGTGATGGTGCATTTTTTAAA
>CAILKW010000841.1 GCA_903834845.1 uncultured Bacteroidia bacterium
ACAAGCGATTTCAAAGAAATAGATCAATTGTCCCAGATAAAACTCGTTTAGTTGAGGAATGTTGATCCTGATATTGGGAACACCACCGTCAACATGGGCAATCATTGTTCCTAATTCCGCCATTTTATTGATATAGTCAACTCTTTTACCGGTTAGGAAATTGAGTTTATCGAGGTCATCCTTATCTTCTGGAACCAAAACTTCGTTATTTACATTTTCTATTGAAAGAACGGTTTCGAATAGTATTCGCTCGCCTTCCTGTATGTATTGACCCATTGAATGTAGGTCGCTCGAAAAATCAACGCTTGCAGGGAATAATCCCTTGAGTTCTTTTCCTTCACTTTCGCCGTACAGTTGTTTCCACCATTCGGCAAAAAAATGTAATTTTGGGTTGTAGTTCACCAAAATTTCAACTTTTTTCCCTTTTTTGTACAGTGCATTTCGTGCCGCAGCATACTGAGCCGCAATATTTTCCTCGAACGGAACATTCACACCACATGCCAGTTCCATAGATTTTGCTCCGCTAACCAATTCGCGAATATCGAATCCAGCAAGGGCAATTGCAATCAAGCCAACAGGTGTTAATACAGAATAACGACCACCAACATCATCTGGGATTACAAAAGTTTTATAGCCTTCTGTTTTTGCAAGGGTATGTAAAGCACCTCTTTCTCCATCAGTAATGGCAATGATCCTCTTTACTGCTTCTTCTTGTCCATATTTTTCTTCAAGGTCTTGCCTAACCATCCGGAAAGCAAGAGCAGGTTCTGTTGTTGTTCCCGATTTCGAGATTATAGCACAAGCCCATTCTTTCGTTTCGAGTAGATCACGCAACTCGAAAAGATAGTCTTCACTAATATTCTGTCCGGCAAAAAGAACTATTGGCGATTCAAAACTTCCTTTAATATGAGAAAAGGAATCTGAAAGGGCATCAATTACAGCTTTACTTCCAAGGTATGAGCCACCGATACCGATCACAACAAAAACTTCAAGATGCTTTGATTGCAGTTTCAGTGCTACTTTCTCAACTTCATCAAGGGTAGCTTCCGAAATTGACGATGGAAGTTCTACCCATCCTAAGTAGTCATTCCCTTTTCCGGTTTTATTATGAAGAGCAACATTATGCTGTTCTGTCTCATTTTTGTAAGCCTCAATCTCAGTGGGAGAAATGAAATCGTAAACTTTTTCGAGGTGCAAAGAAATATTTGTCATAAGAAAAAAAATAATAATTTAACGTAGATGTTCTGTTAATAATCGTATCTCAATAGCGGGTGAGATGTTTTCATAGATAATATTGTAAACCGAATCGGTGATAGGCATATTTATATGATACTGTATATTCAATTCTTTAATACATTTTGTTGCGTAATAACCTTCTGCGATCATGTCCATTTCGAGCATGGCAGACCTTACGGTATAACCTTTGCCAATCATAGTTCCGAATGCGCGATTACGTGAAAATTGTGAATATCCGGTAACAAGGAGGTCTCCCAGATAAGCTGAGGACTTAATGTCGCGTGTTATTGGGTGAACAGTATCAACAAACCGTTTTATCTCCTGAATAGCGTTTGACATTAGAACTGCCTGAAAATTATCGCCATAACGAAGACTGTGCGAGATTCCGGCGGCAATAGCCATAATATTTTTCAAAACAGCCGAATATTCTGTTCCCCAAATATCATCCGAAATATGGGTACGAATTGAGGGACTTTCGAGCAACATAGCAAATTGACGGGCTCTTTTTACATCAGGACTGGCAATAGTCAGGTAAGAAAGTAAATCGCGTGCGACTTCTTCTGCATGGCAGGGTCCGGCAATAACCCCGAACTGATCGAATGGTACATCGTAAAACTCATGGAAAAATTCTCCAACAACCAAATTATCAACAGGTACAATCCCTTTGATAGCAGAAATAACATATCGCTGGCCTATATCAACTGTAAGATGTTTGAGTGTATCCTTAAGGAAAGCTGATGGGGTAACAAAGACCAAAATATCAGAGTCTTCCACAACCTTATTTATGTCGGAGTAGAAATTAATTCTCGACATATCGAACTCAACAGACCGCAGGTAGTTAGGATTATGTCTGAACCTTTTAAAAAGTTCGATATTCTCTTCTTTGCGGATAAACCAATTTAGCTCGGGCAGATTATGGCTTAGGATTTTGGCGAGTGCTGTGGCCCAACTTCCACTGCCAATTATGGCGACCCGGCTTTTCTCGTTAATTTCAGTCATTATACCGACATTTTAATTTAACCAATTTGAAACATCGTTTGCTGAAGGGTTTGTCAACCCAAGCTGATTCTTTTTATTGAAACCGCATAAATCGTTGAACAATTTACCCGGTTTAATCTCTTTCAACTGGGATATTCTTTTATATCCCATCTTCATCAATACTTCCACCCATTGTGATGGTATTCCTAATTCAAGATATTTTTCAACAGGATCTTCTTCAGCTCTCTTTTCCGGTTTCATCTGGGGAAAGAGAAGAACATCCTGAATCGAAACAGAGTTAGTCATCAACATTGTTAGACGATCAATACCGATTCCCATTCCTGAGGTTGGAGGCATTCCGTACTCAAGGGCGCGAACAAAATCCATATCAATAAACATCGCCTCATTATCCCCTTTTTCCGATAAACGCAGTTGTTCCTGAAAACGATCAAGCTGATCAATCGGGTCGTTCAACTCAGAATATGCATTACATAGCTCTTTACCATTTACCATCAGCTCGAAACGTTCGGTGAGTTCGGGATTACTACGATGTTTCTTACAAAGCGGTGACATTTCAATGGGGTAATCGGTAATGAATGTTGGCTGAATATAATGACCTTCACATTTTTCGCCAAAAATTTCATCTATTAATTTTCCTTTCCCCATTGTTGTATCACATTCGATACCGAGTTTTTGGCAGACTCCGCGAAGAGCTGTCTCATCCATCGCCGAAATATCGTATCCTGTATGTTCCTTTATCGAATCAAACATGGTAATACGTTTATAAGGACGTTTGAAATCAATTTCCTTGTCGCCCACAACGATGGCAGTTTTGCCATGAAGTGAAAGTGCAACACGCTCAATCATCTCTTCAGTAAAACCCATCATCCAATTATAATCCTTGTAAGCTACATAGATCTCCATAACGGTAAACTCTGGATTATGTGTACGATCCATCCCTTCGTTACGAAAATCTTTTGAAAACTCATAAACTCCTTCGAAACCGCCAACAATCAATCGCTTTAAATATAATTCATTAGCAACCCGAAGATAAAGTGGCATATTTAAAGCGTTATGATGAGTAATGAACGGGCGTGCAGCAGCACCACCGGGAATTGGCTGTAGGATTGGAGTTTCTACCTCTATATAACCTCGTTCGTTAAACAGCTCACGCATTTGATTAATTATCTTTGTCCGTTTAAGAAATACTTCTTTCACATGTGGATTGACAATCAGATCAAGATATCTTTGGCGATACCGTTGTTCGGGATCTGTGAAAGCATCA
>CAILKW010000842.1 GCA_903834845.1 uncultured Bacteroidia bacterium
AAAAATGAAATTGAATTGGCTGAAAAATTAAAAAAACAATATTTCGATGAAAAATCAGAATGATAACAACTTAACATCCTTTACAGACCATCTGGATACACAATATGGTAAAAGGGGAACTCCTGAGAGAGAGGAATTTGAAGAAGGTTTTGAATCTTTTAAAATTGGTGTTATGCTTCAAGACCTTCGTAAACAACAAGGGATGACACAGGAGCAACTTGCTGCTAAATGCGGTACGACTAAGACATATATTTCCCGAATTGAGAATGACGCATCAGACATAAGGCTTACAACATTGATGAGGATAGTTCGTCAAGGATTTGGAAAGCACTTGAAAATGAGCGTTGAGATTTAAAGGCACATAGCGGTAACAAAAACTATATGACAATTGCCGTATCCGCTCGAATTTGAAGGATTCCACACCGCAAAAATGGCAGAGCAGTTAGACAGGAATGCGCCCCCGCTGTCGGCAACTGCATATAGTTTCGGTCGTTGTGGTGCATTAAAAGAAAACATTCTACATATATAAATAAACTATGAAAACTAAAAGATTTTTTTACGGATTAATTCTCATAACACTAATTTCAAGTTGTGTATCTCAAACAGATTATGACAAACTCAAAGCTGAGAATGAAAAATTAAAAACAGACATTGAAGAATGTAAAAATGGGGCAGAAAAACTAATTGCTAATACAGAAAAAGCATATTCAGAGAAAAACTTTGCGGAAGCAAGAAAAAACATTGAATTACTAGCACAGAAGCATCCTGAATCACCAAAAAACAATGAGTTTTCATCTCTATTAAAAACAATTGATAGTTTAGAATTACAAGAGCAAAAAAAGAAAGAAGCTGAAGAGAAGGAACGAAAAAGACTTGAAAATCTTAATAATTCTGGTATTTGGTCGGTGCAATTTTATGTTGATGATTTCGGAGAACCTACAAAACAAGGATATATTAGAAATACCAACTTGATTAGTGGTACGTTTAGTAATACAGCTACTCAAAATTCAGATTTAAATGTTAAGATTTTAATTACAAATTCTAGCGATATTAATATCATGCTTTATGAATATGCTAAAGATAATCCAGTAAAAGCATATTCTTCTGATAGTTATCAAGTATTGATACAAGACAAAGACGGTAATCGATTAAAATTGATAGCAACGAATTATTCTGACAGATTGAATTTTGACAAATCAGCATCGAGACAGGTTCATAATATACTCATGAAAGGTGGAACAGTTAAGTTTAAGATTTATGAGATAGATACTCCTACAACTCAATATGACTTTACAATTGACAATGCAGATTTTTACGAAAATGCGTATGCTAAATTATAAGAAACTAAATAAAAGACAGAAAGGAAATAAATAACGCACCACAACAAGCTGTCATAAAACATTGGGGGTTAAGTGGTTTGCCAAGTGCAGTTCTCGCTTGCAAGTTCTGTAACGGGGGATAGGGACGCAGCCACGAAATCCCCAACGTTTCATACAGCCAACGTTACCAACCAATTGTAAGAACCAGCGCTAGCGCGCAAACCTTCCAACGAAGTTTTGAGTTTGTATGATGTGACGTGCTGAAAACAAAGTATAGAGTTTCAAACAAAGAAAAACAATCGGTTGGTAACAAAAGCTAATCG
>CAILKW010000843.1 GCA_903834845.1 uncultured Bacteroidia bacterium
ATGCAAAAGCCGCTGCCGCAAAGGTTATTTCATGGCTTGTAGCAAAAGAACAAAATTTAAATAACTGATATTTAATAATATAAACGTGAAGGACTGGGGTTATTCGATATTGAAAGGGCGACAGATTGATTTTGAAAATAACGATTTTTCGATTTCCAAATTTGTGGCGCAACACGAACCATCTTCAAAATGGTGTATTAGTTGCGGAAGTTGTACTGCGACCTGTTCTGCTGCCAAGTTTACCTCTTTCAACCCCAGAAAAATCTATTTGCTGATTCAGCGAGGCGAAACAAAAGGTCTTGCTGAAGAAGTTGCCTTATGTATGCTGTGCGGTAAATGCCAATTGGTGTGCCCACGCGGAATCAATACCAGAAACGTGATACAAAACATTAAACGCGCCTTAAATTCATACCATGCACTTTAATCTGTTTGTAATTCCATTTTCGGCAGGAATGATTATTCTTACTGCCCTGCTCGCGTTCCGATACATCAAATGGCTCAGTAATCTTGAAGCAGGGGACCTTAGAAAAATAGGGTTGAAATTTTTTTCATGGAAAACAATACAATCTATCGGTGAAGTTTTCATGGAGTGTCTTATTCATCGTAAAGTGTTTAAAACCAATTTTTTACTTGGATACATGCATTCGAGTCTCGCTTTTGGATGGTTCTTGCTGATCTTGTTTGGTAAGTTTGAAACTCTCTTTTACACCGGAAAGCATGTCAATGAATTATACTACCCAATCTTTTTCAGGTTCTTTGAGCAAAATCCCCACCAATCGGATATGTTAAGGTTTTTCAATGCTGCTATGGATTTTATTTTATTGGTGGTTTTGTCAGGAATTATAATAGCAATTCTTAGAAGGTTTCGTCCTGGAATTGCCGGAATGAAAAAAAATACAAAACACTCACTTGGCGACCGTCTGGCATTAAGTGCCTTATGGCTAATATTTCCGATGCGCCTTCTGGCAGAAAGTGCAACAGCAGGTTATTCCGGAAATGGAAGTTTTCTAACTCAGCCATTTGGTAATTTTCTAAGTCTGATTTTACCGGTAGAGCAAATTTCTATTGTTTTTTGGTGGATGTATTCTCTATCTCTTGGCGCATTTTTGATAGCTATCCCTTTCTCAAGATATATGCATATTCCAACAGAGATTCTACTTATTTTTCTTAGAAACTGGGGCTTAAAAACCAATGAAAATTTCACTGGATTTTCGGAAATTGAGATTCAATCATGTTCACGTTGTGGTATTTGCATTGATACATGCCAGATGAATTCGCATGGAAATAACAGCACTTCACAAATGGTATATTTTCTACGCGATTATCGTTATAATCAGCTAAGTCCCGATCTTTCTGATAACTGTCTGCTATGCGGAAGGTGTACCAAAGCTTGTCCTGTTGGTATTGACCTAACCCAACAAAGGGTGCTGCAACGAAAGAATAACACTTTTGAAAACGTTAATGGTTTTAAATATCTACCGGTTAATCAGCAAATTAGTAAAACAGATGTGATCTATTTTGCCGGATGTATGAGCCATCTTTCACCCATTATCAGCCGATCAATGGAAAAAATCTTCAAAGCAGCACGGGTAAACTATCTTTTTTTAGATAAAAACGGAAGCGTTTGTTGTGGCCGGCCGCTAAAGTTATCCGGCCAATTTGAAGCTTCAGAAAAACTTATAGAAAACAACCGTCAACAAATCATTGCATCAGGAGCAAAAACACTTGTCACTTCATGCCCAATTTGTTACAAGAGTTTCAAAGAAGATTATAATTTAAATATCAGGGTACTGCACCACAGCGAATATTTACCGGAACTTATTCTAAGAAAAAAAATAGAATTGCACCCTTCGGATAAAAAAGTTGTTTACCACGACCCATGCGAATTAGGCAGAGGTTCTGGCATTTATGCACAACCACGGCTGCTTCTTAACCATTTTACCAATTTAGAATCAATAAGTGAGGAAAAAGAGAAAGCACTTTGTTGCGGCGGCAGCCTTGGAAATCTCTCAATGAACCTTGAAGAACGGAGTGCAATCACAAAAGCAACATCGGAATATCTCAATAGTATCGAACCAGAGATAATTGCTACTTCATGTCCGTTATGTAAAAAGAGTATTTCACAGTTTTCGGATGCCCCGGTAAAGGACATTGCTGAACTTGTTGCTGCCAATCTCGAAACTGTATCAGAAAGTCACAAATCTGTTAGACTTCATAAATTAAAGGAGATGATTGAAATTTAATGATATTTTAAAGCGGTATCAGATTTATTAAATTTTGGTAATATTTTAATGTTTTGAAAGGCTATAACGTTGTGGTAATTTACTAAAAGTCAGTTTCAAATTTCTGAATTTTAACTGAAAACAAAAAGTGTAGGCTTCATTCGTATTGAAGCCTACACAAATTATTTACAAACGAATGATAACTACAACCTTTATTTTTTGTATATTTGTCTTGTCATACAGTTGATAATTTTATTGATATAACAGATAGTAGCGAATTTTAAACTAATTTTAATTATGGAAACGATTCTTATCCAAATAAACAACGATAAAGCCTACAAGCTTTTGGAAGATCTGGAAGATTTAAAGATTATCAAAGTACTTAAACAAAGTGCTCAGCCACAACAAAAGCTCTCTGACAAGTATGGCGGTAAACTGCCGCCTGACGTTGCTGAAGAACTTCAATCAGATATAGACAAAAATCGCAACCAATGGAACTGTCGTATTTAATTGACACAAATGCTGTCATTGATTATCTTGGGGGAAAGCTTCCTTACGCAGGCATGAATTTTATGAACATCGTTATTGATGCGATACCAAATCTATCGGTAATTACCAAAATTGAAGTTCTTGGATTCAACGCTCCTAATGAACATTATCAATTGCTTTCCAATTTTATAAATGATTCTACAATACTATATTTATCGGAAAATATTGTGGATTCAACAATCGAAATTCGCAAAAAATATAAAACCAAACTTCCGGATGCCATTATCGCTGCAACGGCAATTTCATATAATTTGATACTAATATCCCGAAATATTTCTGACTTTAAAAATATTCAAAGGTTGCAGGTGATTGATCCATATAGTCTGTAAAGAAAAAACAACGAACCTCCCTTTAACCGCTAGATCTTCATAATCCACGAAACCTTGTATGCCATTTTATCAAATTGTAGGAAAAAAATAAGGCTATATTCATCAATAACATTATTTTAATAATTAAATCTTGTTCAAAATACATACGTTAATTACTTGAATTTAGGAAATTTCACCTATTTTCGCACCATCCATTGAACACAAAAATTTGGCTCTGATGAAAAATTATTTTGTTTATTTACTGATTGGTTTTCTTTTGTTGGATTCTGCTATATGTTTGTCGCAGAGTAAGTTTCCGAATGATGTTTATCAATTTATTGAGAATCCAGAAATCATAGAGGTGAATCAGGAACCCGGTCATGCACCGTTGGTTGCTTTCCAAAGTATTGAAAAGGCTCTTTCCAAAACCAAAGATGCATCGCAAGGATATATTTCGTTGAATGGCGTTTGGAAATTTCAATATTCTGAAAACCCGGCATCAACTCCCACAGGATTTTTTCAGACTAAATTCGATGACAAAAAGTGGGGAACCATAACAGTTCCGGGAAACTGGGAAATGCAGGGATACGGTGATCCAATGTTCCGAAATGTAGCTCAGCCTTTTAAGTCAAATCCACCCAAAGTTCCTCATGATTATAATCCTGTCGGGTCGTATCGTACTGCCTTTACGATACCAGCTAACTGGAAAGGGAAACAGATATTTTTGCGTATGGATGGATCAACATCTGCCACTTTTGTCTGGCTTAACGGGAAAGAGGTTGGCTATAATCAAGGCGCAAATGAACCTGCCGAATACAATCTGACCCCATTTTTGATGAGTGGGAAAAATACACTTGCTGTACAGGTTTATAAATATTCTGATGGTACTTATCTGGAAGACCAGGATTTCTGGCGGCTTTCCGGTATTTTTCGCGATGTTTATCTGATGGCAACACCGGGTGTTCATATTCGAGATTATTACATCACCACTGACCTTGATGATAAGTATCGCAATGCAAGCCTGGTAATTAAGGCTGACCTTAAAAATTACACCGATGAATTAAAGAATGGATTTAGAATTAAAGCCTCTCTGTTTGGTAAAGATCACAAGTTGGTTCAGGAATCAGTTATTTCGGAAGTTGTTAATTTATCAGCTTTAGAAAATATGGAAATTAGACTTAATACAACTATAAAAAATCCGGATAAATGGTCAGCCGAATATCCGAATCTCTATCATCTTACATTAGAGTTGATTTCGGATAAAGGTAAAACCGATGAAGTAATTTCAGCTTCTGTTGGGTTTAAAAAAGTGGAGGTAAAACATCAGGCATTATATCTGAATGGTGTTGCCATAAAACTGAATGGCGTGAACAGCCATATTCAGCATCCAACTTTAGGTCATGCCATGAATGTTGAAACAATACTGAAAGATTTTGTTCTGATGAAACAATTCAATATAAATTGTGTACGAACATCACATTATCCTCCTGTGCAAGAGTATCTTGAGCTTGCTGATGAATTAGGTATCTACATTGTTGACGAAACCGGTGATGAGTCGCACGCCACAGAATTCGTTTCCGAAAAAGAAGAATGGAGAAACGCATATATCGAACGGGTTCAAAAAATGGTTTTACGCGACAGGAATCATCCATCTATTATTTTTTGGAGTGCCGGAAATGAAAGTGGTTCAGGGAAAAATATTTGTGAGGTGATAAAAGAGGGTAAACGCTTGGATCCTACCAGAATATGGATGTATGGCGGCAATACAGATGACGTGGACTGGCGAAATGAGGTTCCTTGTGAAGATATTATTGGACCGCGATATCCAACGCCTTACGAACTTGAGACGCGTATTGCACAGGTTTCTGAGAGCAAGGATTCCCGTCCATCGTTTATGGATGAATATGTAGCTGCAACGGGAAACGGAGCCGGTGGGCTTGATGAATTCTGGGGTTTGATTTACAAATATCCGCGTCTGATCGGTGGAGCAATTTGGGACTGGATTAGCCCCGGAATCAACGAAAAGATAAGGTTGATAAAGGATGAGTCTCCGCGTGATATTAATACATCAATAAAAGGAAGGGCTGTTTTTGCTGAGGGAAAATTCGGCAAAGCAATCGAGTTGAATGGTCATGATCAATGGATTGAAACGTATCAGGATTCGTCACTTGATATTACAGGGAGTAAACTTACCCTGTCATTTTGGGTATATCCCAACAAATGGAATGGAAATGGAACTTTTTTGGTGAAAGGCGATTATCAGTATGGCATTGTTCAGAAAGATGAAAAGACATTGGAGTTTTACGTAACAGATAGGAAAAAAAGTGTTGTAAATTGTTTATTACCTGATAAATGGATTGGTAATTGGCATCATGTTGCCGGTATTTACGATGGAAAGGAGTTGTTGTTATATATTGACGGGAAAAAAGTTGCAAATAGTCCGTTAAAAGGAAAAATATCTAATAAACCATTTCCTGTATCTTTAGGATATAGCCGTGAAAACGAAGGATCAGAATATACTGAAAACATGAGTAATGCAAGATTTGATCGTGTTGCAATATTTGATCAGGCTGTTTCAATTGATCGTTTGCTTTCTGATGATTCTCAACTTATGAAAAACAGTTCTCGGTTATGGCTTGATTTTGAAAGTGAAAATATTACCGGTGAGTACTTTAGTATGGGTATCGGTGCAAGAACTTATGGAATGGTTTGGCCCGACAGAACTCCGCAACCTGAACTTTGGCAGGTGAAAAAATCGGCTCAGCCTGTTCATGCCGAATGGAAAAATGCAAATAAAGGGATTGTGGAAATAACTAACAGATACCCTTTTACTAATCTAAATGAATTGAAAGGAACGTGGCAACTTGAAGCGGACAATACAATTATTGAGGAAGGAAACCTCGATATTTCGTTAGAGGGAGGTGAAAAAACAGAGATAGCTATTCCATTTACTAAACCTGAAATAAAATCGGGAATGGCTTATCGTCTGTTAATAAGTTTCAGAACAAAAGAAGATAAATTCTGGGCCAAAAGCGGTTACGAAGTGGCTTGGGATCAGTTGGATTTGCCATGGTTCAGACCGGAAGTTATGAAAAAAACGTTGGAGGTTTCTTCAATTAATGTTGTTGAAGATAAGTCGAATATCAACGTTTTTGGTTCTGGGTTTACTTACGTTTTTAACTTGGAAACAGGGAGCCTTGCATCATTAAATTATGAAGGTGTAAGTTTAATTCAAAAAGGACCTGTTTTAAGTGTGTGGCGTGCTCCTTTAGTGAATGAGACAGATCCGTGGGCAAATGGTGGCTCTCAGCTTAAAGATCGTCAGCCCGGAATGGGGAACGGACCGGTAAACAATTGGTTTAGCCTCGGACTAAATCAGCTTCGTTTTACATTAGATCATATACAATGGTCTAAAAATGAAGATGGTGAAATAATTATTTGTGTGAATAATCATGCCGAGGGAATAACATACCGGACGGCTTTTTCCAATTCGTTCACATATAAAATCAGCGCAAATGGCGCGATGGAAATCAATCACACTGTAACACCACATGGAAATATGCCTTCCTGGCTACCACGGGTAGGTTTGAAATGGTTCTTGAATCAGTCACTTGAAAACGTAAAATGGAGTGGCCGAGGTCCTTTTGAAAACTATCCCGACAGAAAGACAGGAGCTAAAATCGGGCTTTATGAAAGTAAGGTAAGCGAGTTTAATGAACCTTACTTGAAGCCTCAGGATTATGGATGTAGAACTGATAATCAATGGGTATCGTTCCAAAATAAAGATGGAGTAGGCTTAGCTTTTTCTGGTGATCAATTATTCAATTTTAGTGCACAAACCTACGATACCGACCATTTGACACGTGCCCAATATCCTTATCAGTTAAGGCCATCTGATGCAATAACCTTTAATTTCGATTACGCCACAAGCGGTGTTGGTTGTACAGCAATATCGGTACTAAACGAATATCGGGTTTTGCCCAAAGTGTATTCTTTTGTTTCGAAGGTAAAGCCTTATAAATTAAGAAAATGAATCTTTAATTTGTTGAATTATGTTTTGTTTCTATGACGAAATGTATTGGTCAAGATTAGATATAGTCAACCAATATTAATTTGTAAATTCCTTTAAATACAATTTCCGTCAAAAAAACATAAAAAGGGTAATTTCATTAAACTATTTTTATTGATCACTGTAATAAATAGAGCAATTTGTTTATTTGTTAAACGTTAAAATTAGAAAAGATGAAGAGAAACGAATTTTTATCGGCACTTGGTGTGTCGGCTGGGACTGTAGTTTTTGCCCCATTTTTTGCTTCGTGCAAAAAAGATACTGCCGTAACGGGTGGAGCAGTTGATTTCACTCTCGATTTGTCATTGCCTGCAAATTCGGTATTAAATACCAATGGAGGCTCAATAAATAAAAGCGGAGTAATTGTGGCACGAACTTCTTCAGGTGTATATATTGCACTTTCTTCCGCTTGTACGCATGAGGGTGGTACTATTGCTTTTGACAGTGCTAACAGCAGATTTCATTGTCCAGTTCATGGCGCGAATTTTTCAACTACGGGATCAGTTCTTCTTGGACCTGCAACCAGATCCTTGACAAAATATAATACGCAACTTACCGGAACATCTCTTCGAGTTTATTCCTGAAAGGGGATGTTTGGAAATTCCTGCTAATACAATTTCCAATAAAAATAACAACAGCAGTCAATTTCATTGAAACTTTTTTTATTTATCGCCGTAATAAATACAACAATTGATTTATTTGTAAAACGTTAAATAAGATAAAATGAAAAGATATGAATTTTTAACTGTGCTTGGCGCATCGGCAGGGACAGTAATTTTTGCACCGTTTTTAGCCTCTTGCAGTAAGGACATCACAGCAACTTCTGATCCGATTCCCTCTGGTGCAAGTGGAGTTGATTTTACGCTTGATCTTACTCAGGCCGCAAACGCTCCTTTATTAACCAATGGTGGCTCTCTGGTGAAAAGCGGAATTATTGTTGCCAAAACATCTGGAGGAGTATATGTTGCTGTTGCCGCTGCCTGCACCCACGAGGGAGCAAACGTTGTCTTTGACAGTGCAAACAGTAAATTCCATTGTCCTAACCACGGTTCAAATTTTGGGACTAATGGTTCATTGCTTAATGGTCCGGCTACAACAGCATTAAAATTGTATAATACTCAGCTTACAGGTACCTCACTCAGAGTATTTGCCTGATGGATTGTTAAATACAGGATTAGTTTATATAGAATAAATTCGGATTATGTTGGATTTTATCTGTTTAGTTTAAAGCTATTATTTATAATAAAAGAACCTAAGAAAAGAGTATTTGCTCTCTCTTAGGTTCTTTTTTTGTTGCAACATTTACTAATCAGAAGGATAGTAAATGTTGCATTTTTATTCTATTTCCCTTTTACCGGCCGGCGACTATTTTCTAACCAGAATTTTGCGAACCTCCCTGTAAGTACTGTTAAAGATTTCAACGTAATAAACACCTGTTGAAACCGATCCCATTTCAATTAATTTTTGGTAATAACCACCTGAG
>CAILKW010000844.1 GCA_903834845.1 uncultured Bacteroidia bacterium
AAAATCAACATAGTTCCTTTATCATCACAACCCAAGTGTAAAGAAAAAAGTTGCTCCTTTTCCAACTTCAGATTCGGCCCAAATCTGGCCGCCATGTTTTTCAATAATCCTTTGAACAGTTGAAAGACCAACTCCCGTACCTTTAAATTCGTTAGCAGCATGAAGCCTTTGAAATGGCAGGAATAGCTTGTGTGCCAGATTCATATCAAAACCGGCTCCGTTGTCATGCACATAGAAAAGGTCTTGACCGTAATAATCTTTTTTACCAAAAGTAATTTCAGCATCAGCTTTTAGTCCTGAATATTTAAAGGCATTGCCTAAAAGGTTGTCGAGTACAACCTGAATCATTTTGGGATCGGCTTTTGCATGAAGGTTTTGTGCAATTTCAACCTTAACTTTTCTACTTAGATCTCTTTGTAATATTTTCTGCATCACCTGCATAGCAATTTGAGTCAGATCAACGGGTTCTTGCTCTATTTCAACCAGACCTGATTGAGAAAATTGAAGTAAATCCTGAATTAAATTAGACATTGACCAAGCAGAATCCTTGATAATTTCTAAAAATTGTTTTGAATCTTCATTTATGTTGTAAGCATTATCTGCCAATAACAAATCTGAAAAACCAATTATTCCATTTAATGGCGATTTTAAATCGTGTGAAACTGTTCGTGAAAAAGCCTCAAGATCTTGATTGGCCTGTTTCAGATTTTCGTTTGCTTTTTCCAATTGAGCTTTAATGGCAGTCAACTCATCATTTCGTTGAATAGCTGCTTCATATACCGAAAGTAATAAATCTAAAATCTGCCTCTTTTCGGAATTTATCTGGTATTTATTTCCACGAAAAACTAATTCAATAACCATCTCGGCATTTGCAGCAAAACGAATATCACGATTAATCAAAAGGTATTGAATTCTTGAAAACAGGTATTTTTCATCATAAGGTTTAGTAATAAAGTTGTCGGCTCCAGCCTGTAAACCTTTAATAATATCGTGTGGGTCTTGTAATGAAGTAAGTAAAATAATAGGAACAGAGGACAAATATTCAGTTGATTTTATTTGCCGACAAAATTCATAACCACCCATTCCCGGCATAACTACATCGCTTATTATCAGTTCCGGTTTTTCAATTAAAGCTGCACTAAATGCATCTTCAGCATTAGTATATAATTGGTATTTTATGTTGTGTTCTTTAAAAAAATATTCCAATCGCTTTGCCTGAACTAAAGAATCTTCTACGGCTAAAACATAGCCTGACTCTAAAATAAACTGCGAATAATTATTCATAACGTTTTAATTGTATGTTGATTAAATTAACAATTTCTATTAATATATTATTAGGAGACAGTAATTTGCATACCGCTCCCAACCTTACAGCCTCCCCCGGCATTCCATAAATGAGGCAGCTGGTTTCATCCTGAGCAAATGTAAAGGCACCCAAATCATAAAGGTTTTTCAGCTCCTTTGCCCCGTCTTTTCCCATTCCTGACAATAATACTGCCAGTGTATTTTTGCCGTAAACCTGAGCTACACTTTTAAAAAGTGAATCAACAGAAGGGCGTAAACCTTTTATTGGTAATTCTTTGTTGGTTAAAATTGTGCCATTGCTATTTACCATCAAATGCTGGTCTCCGGGGGGAAGATACACATGCCCCGGAAGTATTTTTTCACCATTTTTAGCCACCTGAACTGGTAGCTTTGAGGAAGAATTTAGCCATGCTACAAACCCTTCAGCAAAATGACTATCAATATGTTGAACAACAAAAACAGGTAGCGGAAAATCAGCAGGCAAACCTGAGAGTATTGTAATTAATCCTTCAGGACCTCCTGCTGAAGCTCCAATAGCTAATGCCTGATAGTTTTGAACGCTTGTTCTTGATGGTGAAATTTGTTTGGTTTCAACCACCTTTAAATTCTGTTTTGGAATATCCTGATTTCTTCTTCTAACGACTTTTATTTCAGACATTAGTTTCAGGGTATTCAGGTATTGCTTGGCAGATTGGACATATTTTGAGTGGCCCGGGCCAAAAGGTCTCGGAATTATTGAAACTGCCCCAGCTTCGAGAACTTTCATAGCCATCTCAATTTCGGAGGATTGATAGAAACTACTTACAATTACCACAGCCACGGGGTTTGTTTGCATGATTTTGCGGGTTGCCTCCACTCCGTCCATTATAGGCATTAAAATGTCCATACTAACCACATCGGGCTTTAGTTTTTCTATAAGCTCTGTAGCTTGTTTTCCGTTTTCGGCAACACCTATTAACTCAAATCTGTCATCACTCATTACTAAGCTTTTGAGTAATTTTTGTGCAACCAATGTATCCTCAACAATTAAAACCCGAATTTTTTTGTCTGGCATAAAGAGATTTTTTTTATATTAATCGTTGAATTGTTTCAATTAAATTGCTTTTCTCAAAGCTGCTTTTTACAATATAGGCATTAGCTCCTGCCTCCATTCCTCGTTGCTTATCGTCTGCTGTTTCGAGAGCTGTAACTAATATCACCGGTAAATCCGAGTGTTTTTTGTCATCGCGTATTTTAGCGGTTAACTCAAAGCCATTCATTCGGGGCATCTCAATATCGGAAACAACCAAATCGAAGTTTTCATTTTGCATGAATTGGTAGGCTTCCATTCCGTCAACAGCTGTTTTTACACTAAATCCTGCATTCTCAATAAAATTTCTAAGCAGTGTTCTTATAGTAATAGAATCCTCTGCTACTAAAATGCTTTTTTGCACGGCGTTTCCTGCTGATACTGTATTATCAAAAGAATAATCAAGTGAGGTATTTGTTTGAGAGGCGGAATTAATCAACTCAGAAGGGTGCAAAATAGGAACAACACTTCCATTTCCTAATATCGTTGCACCCGCTATATTAGTAACATGCGACAATTGTAAACCCAAATCTTTTACAATACCTTCTTGTTCACCTAAAATATCGTCAACCGCAAATGCAATTTTCCTTTGTGAAACATTCAGTATTAACATGTGTAAATAGTCATCTGAACTTTTTTTCTTTTTTGCAGATGTAATTTTTAAAACGTCCGACAGTAAGGCAAGAGCAATAGTTTCGTTTTTATAACAAATTGTTTTTCTAGATTCTACAGTTTTAATATCAGCATATTTAATTCTTATTGCCCTTTCAACGGCAGATGAAGGAATGATAAAATACTGCTCAGCTGATTTTATTAAAACTCCTCTGAATGTAGCAAGTGTTTGCGGTAAAGAAATAATAAAAGTTGTGCCTGAATCTTTCACAGTTTCAAGTTCAATACTACCACCCAATTTTACAACTTTTTCGGCTACAATTGCCATCCCCAGTCCTCTCCCAGAAATATCAGTAATGAACGGACTTGTTGAAATTCCTGAATTAAAAATCAATGAATAAACCTCTTTATCAGTTAGTTTTTCAATTTCATTGGGCTTAAGCATTCCTAATTTTATTGCCGAATTAATGATCTTCGTTTTATCAAGACCGGCTCCGTCATCTCTAATACGAAGTTCAACTTTCCGATCAATGTTTTGTAGTATTTTTATTTCAATCGTACCTTTTGATGGCTTTCCTTTTAACCTTCTTTCTTTTTCGTTTTCTATTCCATGGTCAATGCTGTTTCTGATTAAATGAATCATCGGATCTTTTATCTCTTCCAGTATTCGTCTGTCTATCTCTATATTTTCACCAATAATCACAGTTTCAATCTCTTTTGAATATTCTTTACTTAGATCCCGAACTATTTTAGGAAAAATATTCAGCATCGAAGAAAAAGGGAAAAGCAAAGTCGTTTTAATATCATGCAATAATTCATCAATAATTCTGCCTGTAATACGATGAAATTGAATCATTTCTTTGTTAATATGATACAAGTCATCCTCATGTTCTTTCCTAAAACTTTTATCTGATGCAAAAAACTCATGAGTAGTTGGTTCTTGAATAGTTTTTTGGAAACCTGCAAATTTCTCATTTGCCTTAATATTCCACAGTGTAAACTTATAGTTAATACTTTGCAATTCTTTTGTATAATACTCTAAGGTTGACTTTATTGAAACCAACTCTTCCGATTGTTGCAATAAACTGTTCAATTTATCGGTGGAAATTCTTACAGTTTGATTTTCTTTGTGCAGAGTTTCAATTGGCTTTGTTTCCGGAAGATTAGTTATTGGAGTTTCCTCAATTTCATCCTCCTTTTGATTTGATATGATATTTGTCAAACTCTCGTTTGGTTTATTGTTGCTATTCTCTTCATTAACTTGAAATTTAACCTCTTGAGCAATACCTGAAACCTCTACGTTCTCTTTTTTTAATTGGATTGAGTTTCGATATGCAAATTCAAGATTCTTAATAATTTGAACTAAATTATAATTGCCTCTGTTTTTTTTATTTTGATTTACATCAATCAGCAAAAGATTCAACAAATCAGTCGCTTTATGAAAAGCATCAAAAAGTGGCGGGATAAGCTTTGAATCACCCTTTTTCAAACTATTAAAAACAGTTTCAAGATTCATACATAATTTCTCGATATCCATTAAATTTACTGCACGAGATGCTCCTTTGAGACTATGCACTTCTCTGAAAATCTTTTCGATTTCCGTTTTTTGAATCAAAGTATCCTTATTTTTTTCTAACATTATCAAGCCGTCAACTATAGCTTGATAATGTTCGGATGCCTCAACTTTAAAATCGTTAAGCAATTCATTCAGAAAATTTTCCTGATTTTTATCCATAATAAATTACAGATTAAATTTTTCAATAATTTGTTTCAGATTCTGACCTAAAGTATTAAGATCATGGGCTGCTGCCTGCGCTTGTTTGATGCCTGTTACATTTTGCTGGCTGGCTGTTTTTATATTTTCCATTGCGGGAACTATTTGTTCCATGCCAGCCATTTGCTGTTGATTGGACGAGGAAATCTGAACAGATGCCTGAGAAGTTTCTTCAACATTTTCTGCCAGCGATTCAATCACTTCACCACTTTGAGAAACAAGATTTCGACCTTCTTCAACTGTTCTGATACCTTGCTCTGTTACACCAACGGCTTGATTAACTGATTTATTAATTTCATTTAAAATTTCTTTAACTTGGGCTGTGGCTTTTTTGGATTGATCAGCCAAACTGCGGATCTCCTGAGCTACTACTGTAAAACCTCTTCCATGTTCTCTGGCCTTTGCTGCTTCGATAGCTGCATTTACTGCCAATAAATTCGATTGGTCGGCTATATCCGAAACACTGGATGTGATCTCGCCAATGGTACGGTTTTGATCTGAAAGCTTAAGTACTGTTTCGGAAATGATATTCATTTGATTATCAATTTTTTTCATTGAAGCAATCACAGCATGTATTGATTCGCGCCCTTTCTCAACCGAATCGGCTGCTTTTTGAGAACTCATCATCAGCGATTGTGCTTTTTGGTTCGAAACCATTGCAGTTTGTCTCACCTCTTCTACCGTTGTGGTAGTTTCAGAAACAGAGGTTGCAGTTTCGGCGGCACCGGTGGAGATCTCTGTAACTGTACTCAAAATTTCGGCCGCCGATGTTCCCAATACAGTAACTCCATTTCTCATTTCACCAGCTATCTTTTTAAGCATACTTAACATAGAAACAGCCAGAAAAATCGAAATCAATATAATACTCAACCCAAGTAAAATTATGGTAAAGTCAACAGTATTTGTAAGAGATAAATCTTCCCTATCAAGTTGTGTGGCAATATCGTCCAATTGTTTTTCAAGCCTTATAATATTCGCTCTTATTTTTTCGTACAAAATATCTTGCGTATCCTTTATGAAATTACCTGCATCTTCAGTTTTTCCCTGATTAACTAATGTGATAAACGTATTGTTATTTTTAATAAATGTTTCTAAATCTGAAGATATTGTTCTGAAAAACATCTGTTGTTGTGGAAAACTAATCATTGAGCTATCAATAGACATTAACAAAGTTTCAATAGAAGCAGTTCTTGTTTTCATATTATTTCTGCCTGATTCTTTGCTGATTGCATCCTTATTAATTAAATACTCTAATGATAAAACTGTTAGTCGGTTTTGATCAGAACGTAATTCAATTAGTTTTCTTGTTGTGTGATCAAGTTGAAAAATTTCATTGCTTAAACTGTTTATTCTGGAAATGCTAAAATATGCGACAATTATCAAAATTAATATTGCCGAAATAATTACTCCAAAGCCAAGTACTAACCTTGTTTTTGTGCTAAGTTGAGTTGATGTATTCATTTGTAAAACCTCCTTTTTTAATGGTATATAATTTTATAATTTACTTATTTATAATGATTTGTTTGCTCGAAAGCAGATGAATAGCATTGAGCAGAATAAGTCCGTCAGGAGTTATCCCTGAAATATAATCAGCGCCAATGCTGTCAAGTGTCAAAGGTGGCGGGCTTAAAGTGTTCAAAGCTATGGTTTTGTTTCCGGAAATCGAATCGGTAACGATACCAAATTCCATTGTATCACTTCTGAGTATCATTACCTTATTTAGTTCAGTTAATCCTCTTTCTTTCAGATTAAAAAGACTTTTCAAGTTGACAATAGAGATAATTCTGCCTCTTAAATTTATCACACCCATAACAAAAGGTGGTGTACCAGGAATTGACGTTATCTCCTTAAGAAAAAGTACTTCCGATACATATTTCTCCTCCAAAGCATAGCTTTCGGGAGACAATATAAACTCAACAACGGACAGAGTTTTTCCTGTCAATGATTTTTCGTTTCCCTTTCTCCCAGCAATTTTTTTTGCCCTTTCCCTTAATACATCCCTTTCTTTGTCCATCTAAAAATTATTAATATGCTGTCCTTTAACGCCTCTATTCCAATATGTTTTTCTATTTCAGAAAACTTGCGTAAATATAAACATTTAAGCCGTTGCAGAATGATTAGGAAGAATTTTCTGTATTGTGAATAAATTACAGAGTAAATTTTTCAATAATTATTTTCAAATTCTGACCTAAGGTATTCAGGTCGTGAGCTGCGGCCTGCGCTTGTTTGATGCCCAGAACATTTTGCTGGCTTGCAATTTTTATATTTTCCATGGCAGGAACTATTTGTTCCATTCCTGCCATTTGTTGTTGATTTGATGAGGATATCTGCAAAGATGCTTTAGAAGATTCTTCCACGTTTTCGGCAAGAAGTTCAATTACTTCGCCACTCTCAGCCACAAGATTTCTACCTTCTTCAACAGTTCTTGTCCCTTGCTCTGTTACACCAACGGCTTTATTTACTGACTTATTAATTTCATTTAATATTTCTTTGACTTGTGCTGTAGCTTTTTTGGATTGGTCCGCCAAACTGCGGATTTCCTGAGCTACTACTGTAAAACCTCTGCCATGTTCTCCAGCCTTTGCTGCTTCAATGGCTGCGTTTACAGCCAATAAATTCGATTGGTCGGCTATATCGGACACGCTGGATGTGATTTCGCCAATAGTACGGTTTTGATCAGAAAGTTTAAGAACAGTTTCAGAAATTATATTCATTTGATTATCAATTTTTTTCATTGCAGCGATTACCGCATTTATTGATTCTCGCCCTTTATCTACCGAATCTGCAGCTTTATTTGAGCTCAACATCAGCAATTGGGCTTTCTGGCTTGACAGGATTGCTGTTTGTCTTACCTCTTCAACTGTGGTTGTCGTTTCAGAAACTGAAGTGGCAGTTTCAGCTGCACCTGTTGAGATTTCGGTAACTGTACTTAAAATTTCAGCTGTAGAAGTACCTAAGACAGTTATTCCATTTTTTATTTCGTAAGTTATGCTTTTAAGTTTTTCTACCATGTTTTTTAAAGCATTGGCTAACTGTCCTATTTCATCTTTTTGGTCAATGTCTATTTTAACAGTTAAATCGCCTAAGGCAACAGCTTCAGCCAATTTAACACTTTTGGCCAATGGAATTGTTATTGCTCTGCTAATAACTATGCCTAAAACTATGGATGTAAACGCACCTATCAGGATGACAATTAGCAGCCATGATACTGCCAAACTGCTTTCTTTCTCAGCAGTTAAATTAGAATCGTCTGCATCCTTATCGTTAATTACAATTAACTGATTTATCAAATTTTCGGCCTTTTCAAAAGGTTCTGCCATGGTTATTAATCCATAATCGCGCATTGCATTATACGACTGAACGGTTTTATCTATATTGTATTTTTTTGTTAACGCCACAAAATTTTCGTGATGTTTCCACCACTCGTTCCAGGCCACAACAAACTCTTTCCAAACAATTGTTTCTTCAGAAGATTTAATCATCGGCTGGTATATTTTCCAAGCTTCGTCAGCTCGCGCTTTTGCAATATCGAAATGTTCATAAGTGGACTTTTGTAATTCAGAGGTTATATTTGCAATCAATAATACATTTTCGCTGGCACTTACTGCTGTTTGTGCTTCGCTGATTGTTAATAATGATTGTACACTTGGCAAAATGTGTTTTGATACTTCAGTGTGTTTAACTTTTATTATATTCATTCCACTGTAGCCAATATAACCAATAACGATAGCAACCAATAATATGCTTGAAAAGCCAATTATTAGTTTGGTTCCAATTTTAATGTTGCTGATTTTCATAACTTAGCCTTTTATTTGACGATGATATTTCACTTATGAAACGTAAACTATATTCACGTTCGAGTTTACAAATTGTATGCTTTGCTTTCTGCCAATGCCTTTATTCTTCCTGCAGTCATACCATCCGATTCCGGAACTAATTCATTATCATTGTATTTCTCAAGTAATCCAATTACCGTTTTGTAATGTTTGATTGCGATATGTTTTTTCCCGTTATGGAGGTTAATATCCCCCAACATTAAATTGGACAGAATATGCCCGTGATTCAGATAAACAGCCTTTTTTAGTATAACTTCCGACAGGTGCAAATTGTTTTGTTCTTTCAAAAAACTTGCATAAATATAAAACATTTCAGCAGTTGCAGAGTGATTTAACAAAATTTTATGTATTGTATTTTCTCCTTCTGCAAGCTGTCCTGAATTTGCAAAAGATTTAACCAATAAATCAAAGATTTCCTTATCTAATCTACCCTTTTCAATAATACGCAAACAACCTTCAATACAATTTTGATAATTACCACTTTGATAAAATATACCGGGATACAATGCTTCTGTTTCTTTCTTCTCTAAAGGTTTTGAAGCCATGGGAACTTTTTTTGCTACGTTTTCAACGCTCCTACGGATGGCAATTTTATTCTCTTCCTTTTGTATTGTTGTATTATGTATAATATTGGATAAATTGATTAATGGCGTTTTAGTTTGTACCTTTTTTTTATTCGTTTTTTGGTAAAATATTCCGTTATTATAATTCACTCTTTCAAAATTTGAGAAATATTCGTCATTCAACTCTACTTGACTGGTAATTAACCAACCATTCTCAATGATGGAATTGTAAAAACGACCACTTACTTCTTTTATAACTTCCGGAGTAAAATACATCATTACGTTACGACAGAAAATTACATCAAAATTGTCTGTGTTGGTAAGCATTGAAGGATAGGAATTTTTCGACAGATTAAGATAAGAAAAAGTCACCATTTTTTTTATTTCGGGATTAATCCTCCAATTCTTACCATGATCTGTAAAATATTTGTTTTTCAACCTGTTATCCGAGTCTCTGAATGACCATTCGGTATATTCGCCATGCAAAGCTTTTTGAATGGCAACTGGACTTATGTCAGTTGCCAAAATAGTTACTTTCCAATCAGATAACTGAGGAAAAAATTCATTCAGTATTATGGCAAGCGTATAAGGTTCCTCGCCTGAGCTGCATCCTGCACTCCAAATCCGGATTTCCTCGTGTTGGTTACGTCTTTGTTTTATTAGCTCAGGAATAATTATTTGCTGAAATAATTCCAAAGATGGCTTTTCTCTGAAAAAATATGTTTCACCAATAGTTAAGTGTGATGCTATAGTATTTAATTCGATGCTTGTTAGTGTTGTTTTTGATAACCAATCGTTTATATTAGAAATAGATATATCAATATTCAACTCTTTTGCAGCAGCCTTTAATCTCCTTTCCAAATCATGAAATTGATTTGATTGAAAGTGAAGGCCAAATATTTTGGTTATATTTTCGCTAATTTCAAATAAGTATTCCTCGTGTTTCATAAAACATCCCTTGTTGAAGAGTTTGCTTCGAGAATATGTTCCAATTCAATTTGTTCAGATTTTTTCAGCAGGTTTTCTATATCATAAAGTAAAATTATACCATTATCGTCACGTAGAATATTCAAAAATTTCAATCCGACATCTATATCCTTTGATTCAAATAAATCCTGCGAATTTGGCAATAGTACATCCTCAACCTCATCAACGATTAAGGCCAATTTTCGGTTCATAGTTTTGGCAATAATGAACCTGTCACTCGTTCTCAATTCTTTCAAAGGATAACCCAATCTTTTTCTAAGGTTTATTACAGCTATTACCTCTCCGTAATAATCAATTAATCCTTCAACATACTCAGGAGAATCTGTGAGCTTTGTAACTTCAAGTGCTCTTAATATTCGCTCAACAGCATGTAATTGTATTGCAAACCGTTGGCCTTCAACAACAAATGTAAGTATTTCCTGTAAATTAGTATCCATATCTTTCATTAATTTTGATTAATAATAAAGAAAAAAAATCAAACAGATAAAGATATACTGTCCGTTTTATGAATTTTCCATTGCTCAAGTACTGTCAATAATTCATCAATCTGTTGATCTGTATGAGAGGCAGATACAGTTATCCTTACAATAAATTGAACTGTTTTAACAGGATAGCTAACTAATGGAGCAATGATATAATGTTCTTTCAGAAAGTCTGATAAATCATTCGCATCATTCCTGTTACTGAAAAATAATGGAATAATCGGTGCACAGCTATTTGTTGTCAGGAAACCTAACTGTTTGCAACCCTCTCTTATTTTTAAAGCATTAAAAAACAAACGTTTACGAAGCTCCGGTTTGTTTATTACCAATTCTATTGCCGCCGAGGCAGCACATACAAGAGATGGAGGTAAAGCAGTGGAGGCTCCGTAAGCTGGGGAATTTTCCCTTATTCTTCGGATAATCTCAGTATTAGAGGCAATAAAACCGCCATAAACTCCGATTGCTTTACTCATAGTTTCTGTCTGGAAAATTCGGGGAACGTCTCCGAGATTAAAAAATTCAGGTGTTCCTCTTCCGTTTTCACCAAGTACACCTGTTGCATGCGCATCATCAACGATTAATAAACCATTATTGTTTTCTACAACCGGATAAATCTTATCTAATGGCGCAATTTCGCCAGTAAGTGCAAAAATCCCATCGGTAATAACCAGAGGTTTAACTGATTTGTTTTTATGTATCTGATATTCAAGATTGGATACGTTACAATGTTCATAAAAAAAGAGTTGTGCATTCCCTGATGGTATTCCATCAATTATACTGGAATGTGCTGATTGATCAGCATAAATGGCATCAAATTCGCCCTTGAGAATATGGAGTAGTATTCTGTTTCCAAGGTAACCCGAAGCAAAAACAACAGCATCGTCACGTTGTTTAAATTTCGCAAGCTGCTTTTCCAATTCAAGATGGATTAGTGAAGTCCCCGTTGTTTGCCTTGATGCTGAAAAGTTTAAACCAAATTTTTGAGTTCCATCAATAGCCGCTTTTACCAAATTGGGATGGTTTGCAAGCCCGAGATAATTATTACCGGCAAAACAAGAGTACCTGAAACCTTCTGACATGACATAATTTCCGACCCCACTTTCCAATAAAAGCATATTTGAAAGATATCTTAAATTAAATAACTTAAAATCAATACACCTATTAAGCCGGTAATCCCAATAAGTGTCTCCATTACAGTCCAAACAGCGAAGGTTTGCTTTATAGTAGCATTGAAATACTCTTTAAACATCCAAAATCCGGTATCATTGAAATGTGAAAGCATAAGACTTCCGGCTCCCGTAGCAATCACCATCAATTCGCGTGAAACCCCTGAGCCTTCAATTAAGGGTAATGTCAATCCGGCTGCAGTTATGCAAGAAACAGTTGCTGAACCAATTGCAAACCGGATTAATGAAGCGACAAGCCATGTAAGTACCAAAGGTGACACATTGAATCCACTTGCAATTTCTTTGATATATTCTGCTGTACCACTGTCAACAAGAACTTGTTTAAATGCACCTCCTGAGGCAATAATCAACAGTATCATAGCTACACTTGAGGAAGAATCTGATAAAGTTTTCATCAAATCAGACATTTTTCGTTTCTTTCGGATTCCCAAAAGGTAAACACCTATAAAAACAGCAAAAAAAAGTGCAATTGTCGGGTCACTAAAAAACTTTAGAATTTTAATATTACTGCTTTCAACAGGAAGGGTCATTTGAAGAATTGATCCGCTCAGCATCAAAAAAATGGGACTTAATGCTGTAATCAGACTGGCACCAAGAGAAGGCAGTTCTGCTTCAGTGAAATCGCGGGCAACAAACAGCTCTTTTGGAGGCATAAGTTTCCAATTCATATAAAATCTCGACAACAATGGGCCGGCAATAATAATACTTGGTATTGCAACAATAGTTCCATAAAGAAGTGTAAGGTTAGGATCAGCATGAAATATAAAGGCAATGGATGTTGGTGCCGGGTGCGGCGGTAAAAACCCGTGAGTTACAGAAAGTGCAGCACACAAAGGGAGTCCAACGTAAATTAATGGCAATTTAGTTGAAGAAGCAAGAGCGTAAATCAGCGGAATCAAAACCAAAAAACCTGCATTATATATCATAGGTAACCCAACAAGAAAACCTGTAATCATGATTGCAATCTGAATCTTTCCAAGTCCGAAAAGATCAACAAGCTTATTGGTAATCTGATATGCGGCTCCACTTTCTTCGAGTAGTTTTCCGAGCATGGCACCAAAAACAATTATCAGAGCAAGACTACCCATTGTACTTCCAAGTCCTGCGGTTATGGATTGTAATATTGTTAATGGCTCCATACTGTTCAGCAAACCAACAGCAAATGAAGTGATTAACAGTGAAAGAAAGGCACTTATTTTATAAACGCTTATCAGGAAAAAGAGTAGGACTATTCCGGCAATAATAATGATCAGCGGCATATCTTGTTAATTAGTTATAATAGCATGAATCAATAAAATATATGATTAATACAACTTCCTGAATCCGATGATTTTACGAACTTCTTCAAGTGTTTTGGAAGCCGACTCGCGAGCTTTTTCAGCACCATTTTTTGCAACTCTCGACAGATAAACATCATCCTTACAGATATCTTCAATGCGACTACGGATTGGATTTGTGAAGTTTATAATATCTGCAGCAAGTTGTTTTTTCAGATCTCCATATCGTATAGTGCAGTTGCTATAAGCGGTATTGAAATGACTAACTATTTCTGGTGTCGAAACAACTTCAAGCAATGTGAACAAATTCTGAATAACATCGGGTTTTTTCTGATTCGTCTCTGTAGGGCCGATATCGGTTACAGCGCGCATTACTTTTTTGCGAATACTTTCAGGTGATTCTGCCAGCGCAATGGCATTTCCTGCCGACTTCCCCATCTTACCAGAGCCATCGAGTCCCGGAATCTTTACCATATCTTTTCCTTCAAAAGTATAAGCCCTTGGAATAGGGAACGTTTCTACATTGTACATTCTGTTGAACCTACGGGCAAAAGTACGCGCCATTTCCAGATTTTGTTCCTGATCTTTTCCTACCGGAACAAGATTGGCTTTATGAATAATAATATCAGCAGCCATAAGTACCGGATAAGTAAGCAAACCAGCATTGACATTCTCAGGTTGTTCACGAGCTTTATCTTTGAAAGATGTTGTCCTCTCCAATTCACCCAAATAAGCATTCATATTTAAAAGGAGATATAATTC
Organism: uncultured Bacteroidia bacterium; assembly: GCA_903834845.1. Classification (GTDB taxonomy): domain Bacteria; phylum Bacteroidota; class Bacteroidia; order Bacteroidales; family Prolixibacteraceae; genus JAAFHB01. The sequence goes on from CAILKW010000844.1 coordinate 13,855, forward strand.
AGGAATCTCAGGGACATCACTTTGAATGAAAATTGTTGACTTCTCCGGATCGATACCACAGGCAAGATATTCAGCCAATACCTGTTTTACATTGGAATGTAGGTCACTTGGTGTGGGATGAGTAGTAAGCGAGTGAAAATCAGCAATAAAGAAAAAAGTCTGGTGTTCATTCTGCATCTCAATAAAATTTTTAACTGCTCCGAAATAATTTCCAAGATGCAGGTTTCCGGTTGACCGGATTCCACTTACGACTATTGGCATGTGATATACTTTAAATTTTAAAGTTACAAAAATATAAAAACTAAGCAAACGGAGCAGATTATTCTTCCAATCCCGCAATTTCGAAGTTTTCCTGACTTATCAAAGGTTCTCCTTTAAACCGGAGTAATAGCTGGGCAATAGCAAATGTGTCTTTTTCGCAATATCGTGCAATTCTCTGCACGTCAAAATTTTTGTAATAAATATTTGCCACCTGACTGCCATCAATATCGTCCTTTGGAGTGGGAATATTGAAAATAGTACAAAGTAACTCAAGAGATGAATAATGCTTGTAATCGCCAAATTTCCAAAGTTGAAGTGTATCAAGCATAACATCCCTGATTTCCCATGGTTTTGCGCCTGCAATATCCAAAACAGGGGGAAGAGGTAAACCATTAATCAACAATCGTCTGGCAATAAATGGAAAGTCGAACTCCTGTCCGTTATGTGCACATAACTTGTGCATTGGGTTGGCCATAAAACCGATCAGCATTTCGCAAAAATCCTGTAAAACAGTTTTCTCATCATCGCCACAATAAGATTTTACACGATAAGCCCGTTCTTTGCCTTTGCGAAATATCTTTCCGGCTGAGATACATACAATCTTTCCAAATTCGGCATATATTCCGGCTCTGCCATAAAGACTGTCGGCAGTGTCGCCTTCTTTTCCAATTTGCCCGGCCTTTTTAGTCCAAAGTTTATTCATACTCTCAGGAACCGAAGCCAAATTTTCGTACAATGGAACTGTTTCAATATCAATAAATAAAACATGTTCAGGTAAAATCTTTTCTAACATATCTGAATAATTTACGGGTTGTCGTTAAGGTGTTTCTTAATATATTGGGTGATAATATCTATTGCTACTTTATTCTTTCCGCCTTCCGGCACAATAATATCGGCATACCGTTTTGTAGGTTCAATAAACTGAAGATGACTTGGTCTCACAGTATCTTCATATCTCTGAAGTACCTTAATTACATCTCTTCCCCGTTCGATGATATCGCGCATTATTACCCTCGATAATCTTAAATCTGCATCGCAATCCACAAAAATCTTGATATCCATTAATTTACGCAACTCGCGTGGTTGAAGACAAAGTATCCCCTCAACGATAATTACCTTTTGAGGATTTACCAAAATAGATTCTTCAAACCGGGTACAGGTAAGGTATGAGTAAATTGGCTGATGCACGCTTTCCTTCTTTCGTAATTTTTTGATATTTTCGATAAGTAATTCAAATTCAATACTGTCAGGATGGTCAAAATTGATTTCCAAACGTTGTTCGAGAGGTAGGTGACTATTATCGCGATAATAAGCATCCTGCGAAAGGACAGCAACATCTCCCTTATCCAACCGACTGATAATTTCGTTAACAACCGTAGTTTTACCTGAACCTGTTCCTCCCGCAATTCCAATAATAAGCATATAATTAATGGGTTAATAATTTTACAAAGAAAAATAGCATTTAATTTTTCGGATTAGCAGCTGACAGGAACGTTCAAAAGTGGCGAGCCGGATTGCAGCTAAACAGATATTCAAAATTAGGTATTATTTTGTAATTGTACAGTCAAATCCCTTACCAAGCCATTTTTTAAATTATTTTCCTGATAAAGTATTAACTTTGCATCCAAATTTATTTGTTAAGCTATGAATAATCTCTATCCTCTGAAATTCACCCCAATCTGCAAGGACAAAATTTGGGGAGGCAATAAATTGAATGAAATTTTA
>CAILKW010000845.1 GCA_903834845.1 uncultured Bacteroidia bacterium
GTCCGCGGTATAATTAACGGCAGGGGAATTATTCACATCGAAAGATATGCTGCAATCCCAAATGTCAGAATCAAAACAATCTGTGATGCTGATGAACGTTTATTCCCTGGTAATGTAAAAATTATTGAGGAAAAATTCGGGACTGCGCCAACAACTCAATTTGATTATCGCAAAGTGCTTGAAGATAAAGATATAGATGTTATATCAATTGCTACTCCCGATCACTGGCATGCCCTCATGACTATATGGGCTTGCCAGGCAGGAAAGGATGTTTATGTTGAGAAACCTGTTTGCCATACTGTTTTCGAAGGAAGGAAAATGGTAGAGGCAGCAAGAAAATATAACCGTATTGTTCAGGCTGGTATATGTTACAGAGACAGTAAAGCTGTAAAGGAAGGGATTAAGTTTATTCATGACGGGAAACTTGGCAAGGTTTATATGGCCAAAGGGGTTACTTACCGATATCGCGATACGATTGGTAAGGTTGCAGATAGCCCTATTCCGGAAGGTCTTCACTGGGACAATTTCCTGGGACCAGCCCCATATCGCCCTTATAATGAGAATAGGTTTCTTTATAACTGGCACTTCTTCTGGGATACAGGTGGCACAACAGAGTTTGGCAATAATGGTATTTACAGGATGGATACAGTGCGGTGGGCATTGAATAAGTATGTACATCCTGTAAAAATTAGTTGTACCGGCGGGAAATATGGCAGGGACGGTGATGATCAGGAGGTTCCAAATATACTGTTGGCAGATTATGAATATAGTGATGGCGTGATTATTCAGAATGAAGCAAGATGCCTGGCAACAAATCCCGAAGGGCTGCCCAATTCAGGAGATGTATTTATTTACAGCGATCTTGGGTGGATGACTATTAGCGGAGACGGGTATAAAACCTATTTCGGGAAAAAGAATGAAGCTGGACCTGCCAAGACAGACAAAGATTTTCCGGCAACTGAATTACACGATGGATGGAAAAACCTAATTGACTGCGTAAGAAGCCGAAAAAGAGAAGATCTTGATAATGATATTCTTGAAGGACACATGTCAGCTGCATTGGGGCATCTTGGGGTTATTTCACTCCGAACAGGTCGAAAACTGATATTTAATTCCGAGAATGAAAAATTTGTCAATGACCCGGAGGCCGACAAATTACTCACCCGAAACTATCGGGCACCTTACATTCTTCCTGATAAGATCTAAAAACAGGAATAATTGACATAAGTAAGGTTTACCTGAACTTTGTTTTTTTGATTTGTTATATCGTGCAATGAGTTAGGTGAAACTGGTGTTGGAATAGCCGTTAGTGTAATAGAAAGCCATTTCGATACCAGCTTTGCCTAACTTTTTTTTATCTTCAAAAAGAAATCAATTTCGTCAATAACTTACTATTGGCTTATTTTGCTCTTGCGGCTAATTCGATAAGAATCTAAAAAAAATATCTCTCAATAAAAAATCCGGTACCAGTTCTAATTCATGATAAAATAAAAATTGCTTTTTTATTTCAATTAAAAAATGAACAAGGCGAAACGGATGGTTCATCCATAACGGAAAGAAAAAACCAAACCCCCTTTGAAACCGATTACAGAAGGCATATCAGGCACAAAGTTGAACTGTGCATGGAGGAGGTGCAATCTTACTTTCAGCCCGACTGTAACCTCGTATGTTTCTAAACTCATCGATATCCCTGCACATCATCTGTCGTATTATTTAAGGGAAGAACAAAACCAATCTTTCAATGATTACAGAAATGAAAGGCGGGTTCACCATGCTAAAAACCTCATTCGTGAGGGTACGGCCAAAGAGCTGACATTAGAAGCTATCGGACGGTTATTAGGGTATTCAACACGCAACACTTTTTTCACCGTTTTCAAAAAAGCCGCAGGGGTTTGCCCAGTATTGTTGCTACCCAATTCACCGAATAAGGTTTTTTTATCAAAACTTTGTACTGTTTTTCAAAAACGATACAATTATACTATTTTTGTGATATTCCCATATTGATTATTTGCTCAAGTTTGTACCCAAAAAAATTAGCATGAAAAAAGAATGTAGAAAAATGATCAGCCTTACGCCCGCACTTTTTGCTGCGGGTGTAATTTCTGGATTTTGTGAAATGCCTCCGACCAAAACGGAAACACATCCCAATATCCTTTTAATCATGGTGGATCAGATGCAGACACCGCCGGAAGGATACGGGCCTAACGAGGGTGCTGTTCAGGACTTAAAAGAAATCCTTGGTTTCCGACCTCTTTCTCAAAAAAATGCTTACACACAGTTTTTTCCGGGTTTAATGCGTCTGCGGCAAAATGCAGTTGTTATGAAAAAGCACTATACTGCCTCTGCTGCATCAGTGCCAAGCAGATCTTGCATTCTGACTGGTCAATATCAAACTACCACCGGGCTTAACCAAACGGATGGGCTGTTCAAGTCAGCCGAGGATGTGCCTTTTCTTGATGCAAGTGGTACGCCGACTATTGGCGATTGGTTTCGCACAGTGGGTTATAAAACCCATTACTTTGGCAAATGGCATGTGTCGGAAGCCAAACCGCCCGAATACCTTGAGCCTTGGGGCTTTTCGGATTGGGAAAGCTCGTACCCAGAACCTCATGGGGGTACCTCTAGCAATCTTGGGACTTTTCGAGACGTTGTATTTACCGAAAACATAGTTGGTTTTTTGAATAAAGAAGGGGCTGACCCCACCGGCGCCCCCTGGCTTACAGTTGCATCGCTTGTAAACCCCCATGATATCAGTGCCTGGCCTTTTAACTGGAAAGCTCCAAAGAGTACAGGTGTTGTTCCTTGGGCTTATTATCCGCCCATTCCATCAATTCCCGCCAAGGGAACCAAAAGCCGCATGGATACAATGTTGACGGTGATTAATGGAGTTGCGGTTGAAAAAATTTTTCAGGTCGATCTCAATCCTGATGGTTTCCCACAGAACAACAGTTTTCTACCACCATCATACACCGAGTCTCTCGACTATAAACCATGGTGCCAGCAGGAATATAGGTTAAAGTGGGGTCTCGCTTGGGGTGCTAATACTGACTATACATTTATAAAAAAGGGAATGCCTTTCAGGTCGCCGCATCCGTTTCAATTGCAGGAAGCCGATTACTCCGCATGGTCGTTGAGTTATTTGCAGTTTTATTTTTATTGCCAGTATTTAGCCGATCTGCAGTTACGCAAAATATTGGAGGCACTGGATGCAAATGGACTTACGAATAATACAATCGTTGTTTTTTTGTCAGATCACGGGGATTTGATGACAGCCCATGGCGGAATGATTCAGAAATGGCATAACGCTTACGAAGAAACGGTGAGAGTACCGCTGGTATTTTCCTCACCTCTTTTAAATACCAACAAACAGGAAATGCGCGAAATCCTGCAACCTACTAGTTCTATTGATCTTGCACCTACATTATTGGCTCTTGCCGGATATAATGAGAGACAGGTTCGTAGCAAAATGATAAGCAGTAGAGCACACGCAACGGCACAAACTTTTCCTGGAGCAAACCTTGCGCCTTATTTAAGAGGCACGAATACCGGATCCATTATTGGACCTGATGATAATCCTCGGTCTGGAGTGTTATTTATGAGCAGCGACAGGATTACGGAACTCGGAACACTTGATCCTGGCGAAGTGAAAACGGGTATATACAATTTATTCCTCGGCAGGGTTGATTCAACAAAAACACTTGGTTATTCGCTTAAATCCGGAGCTGTGCGTCAACCCAGCTTTATGAGTGCTTTTTGCACAGGCGACTGGAAAATTGTTCAATATCAGGATCCAAGCGGTGTTGAAAAGGATCAATGGGAACTCTATTGCCTTAAATCGGATCCTAATGAACTTACAAACCTTGTCGATTTTACCACTGGCGTAGTGCGCAATGGGTTAAGCGTTCATGGTATGACAGCTGAGGAACTTAGGTTAAAAAATGATGATTTAAAAATACAGCTTGCTAAGGCGACAGGTATTACTGAAATTGCACCTGCTACGAAGCAGATAATACTTTACCAGAATTTGCCCAATCCATTCAATCAACAAACTACCATTCCTTTCTATATACCTATGAGTGGTCAGGTAAGATTAGCAATTTTCGATCTGGCGGGCAAAGAAGTGCAAGTTTTGGTAAATCGAACCATGACATCTGGTAATCACAATTTTGATTTTGATGCCATATCGTTTCCTTCCGGCATTTATCTTGTCAAGCTGAATTTCGATACACAGCAGGCAGTGAAGAAAATGATTCTGATAAAATGAATTATCCATGTTAGTTTTTGGATGTGTCTATTTCACCATTTGCATTTTTCTGGTTCTGAACCTGAAAATTTCCGCTGAGTTGGCATTATTTTTCCTTTAACCTATTTGAAGCTAATCCGAATGAATTATTTGGAGATCAATTAATTGGCACTCCACGAGTTCGGATATGAGTTCTACTGGTATTTTCTTTATGAAAGGAAAATATATTTCTTCTATTTCACGGAAAAGGCTGTAAGGAAGAGTTAACGAGTCTCTTACCAACTTACCTGAGTCACCCGGTTTTGTTTTTTAAACGTATTGTAGTAAAGACATCTTATTAGTAAAAATCTATAGCAGTATTTGAAAGGTGAACAAAGGATTATCTATCCAGGTAAAGGAAAATCGGTTTTACAAGCACGTTTGTTGTTACATCAAGCACTTGAGTTTCGTATTTTTCGAGTCTTTCTTTTGGAAGTTCAAAATCATAGAAATAAATTAAATAGACTTCAGTAAGTTTTAATTGTTGTCCGTATAGGGCAGCTTTTTCAATGTGCTTTTTAATTTCACTGAATTTACCAAAACTTTTTAATTCCAAGGCATAATTCTTACCCCCATATTTAACAATTAAATCAATTTTCCCATTCCCTGTTGGAAATTCCGGTACTACATATCCGTCGCTATGATACATCATGTCGAACAACCATCTGAAAAGGTTAAAGTGGTAAAAGGTTTCATAAAAACGACCATCAGACCTAATTGGCAA
>CAILKW010000846.1 GCA_903834845.1 uncultured Bacteroidia bacterium
ACCAATACTTGGAAAGTGAACTTGAGGAAAGAATAATTTCCAACCTTCAACAATTCATCATGGAAATGGGCAAGGGTTTTGCCTTTATCGGCAGGCAATACCGTATAAGTATAGGTGGGAAGCATTTCCATTTAGACCTCCTTTTTTATCACAGGATATTGAAATGCTTTGTGTTAGTGGATTTAAAACGTGGCGAAATAGACCATTTGGATGTAGGGCTAATGAACCTGTACCTAAACTATTTCAAAAAAGAAGAGGCTACCGAAGGTGACAACGAGCCAATAGGGATAATTCTTGGAAACAAGAAAAATCAAATTCTGGTGGAATATGCTACCGATAGCATTACCAATAAAGTATTGCTAAGTAAATATCAATTGTACTTGCCTGATAAAAAGGCACTTCAGGATAATTTGAATAAATTATTGGAAACCAATGAATAACAGCGAAATCCTTATCTGCCAAAACTCCGATGGCAACATCATAGTGGAATTATAAAAAATTGCAAATGAACAAAATAAGCATAAAAGACGAACTAACTGAATTCTTGCTCTATACATCGCCTAAAGGAGATGTAAAAGTTGAAGTAATACTGAATAAAGAAACAGTCTGGCTTACTCAAAAAGCAATTGCACAATTGTTTGGGGTAAAAGTACCTGCCATAAGTAAACACTTGAAAAATATTTTTGAAAACGGAGAATTGGATGAGAATTCAGTTGTTTCCATTTTGGAAACAACTGCAGGTGCCGAAAAGGAGTTTATAGGATTAAGCACATTGAAAAACGCACCTGAAGGAAGAGTCCTAAAATCGGATACGATCATTGCAAAAAACTACCTAAGCGAACAGGAAATTAAAAGTCTGGAACGCACTATTGGTGCTTTTTTCGATTACATTGAGCGAATTATTGAAGCCCGAAATACTTTCACAATGGAGCAATTTGCTTTAAGCGTGAATAAATTTCTTGAGTTTAATGAATATAAAGTGGTGAAAGCGTTGAACCTAAAGACTATACAAAATGAAATTTACTGAAGAAAAATTAGAAAGTGCTTTTGTTGAGTTGCTTGGAAACGAAAATTATCCCCATTTCCATGGCGATTCCATTGTAAGGGCAGCCGATGAAGTGATAATTGAAAGTGATTTGCTAAACTATTTGATTACCAAATACGAAAGCAAACATCTCACCAAAACTGAGGCGAAATCAATTATCCTGCAATTAAAGTCATTGCCGTCTTCTGACCTTTACGAAAGCAATAAAACCATCCTCCGCTGGATGTCGGATGGCTTTATCCTGAAAAGGGAAGACCGCAACCAAAAAGATATACATATTGAACTGATAGACTATAACGGTTTAGAAGCACAACTGCATGGCCCTGACTTGGATACTATTGTAGCTGAGCCAAAAATACCTTATCCACCCGATTATAATATTTACAAATTTGTCAATCAGCTCGAAATTGTTGGTTCCGAAAAACGGATACCCGATGGAATTATTTACATAAATGGTTTGCCCGTTGTAGTGTTTGAGTTTAAAAGTGCCATTCGCGAGGAAGCCACAATTTTCGATGCTTTTACCCAATTGACGGTTCGCTACCGCCGCGATATTCCTGAACTCTTTAAGTACAATGCTTTTTGTGTAATCAGCGATGGCGTAAACAACAAAGCAGGTTCGTTTTTTGCTCCTTACGAATTTTTCTATGCTTGGCGTAGAATTGCGGGTCTTGCCAAGGATGTTGATGGCATTGACAGTATGTTTACTTTGATTCAGGGAATGTTTTATAAGAACAGATTGCGTGATATTATACGCAACTTCATTTACATTCCCGACAGCTCAAAGAAAAATGAAAAAATAGTATGTCGTTATCCTCAATACTATGCTGCCCGCTGTTTGTACGAAAACATAAAAAAGGTTCAAAAACCCAAAGGTAACGGAAAAGGCGGAACTTATTTTGGCGCAACAGGTTGTGGTAAAAGTTTCACTATGCTGTATCTCACAAGGTTGTTGATGAAAAGCGAACATTTCGAAAGTCCAACCATCATCCTTATTACCGACCGTACCGACCTTGATGACCAACTATCCGGCCAGTTTACCAATGCGAAACGTTTTATAGGCGACAATACCGTAGTAAGTGTCGAAAGCCGCGAACATTTAAGGGACTTATTGCAAGGACGGCAAAGCGGTGGCGTTTTCCTTACAACTATTCACAAGTTTACAGAAGACACTGAATTGCTGACTAACAGAAGTAATGTAATTTGTATTTCAGACGAAGCTCACAGAAGTCAGGTAAACCTTGATCAAAAAGTAAAAGTATCTGATAAAGGGGTTACTAAGACTTATGGTTTCGCCAAATACTTACACGACTCTTTACCCAATGCAACTTATGTAGGATTTACAGGAACTCCGATAGATGCAACACTTGATGTTTTTGGGAAAGTAGTTGATGCCTATACAATGACAGAATCTGTAAAAGACGAAATTACAGTTAGAATTGTATATGAAGGCAGAGCTGCAAAGGTGGCCTTAAAAAATGGAGAATTGGAAAAAATTGAGAAATACTATGAAGAAGCAGCCGAGGCAGGAGCCAACGAATACCAAATTGAACAAAGTAAGCAAGAATCAGCTAATATGTATGCCATTTTAGGTGACCCCGACCGTTTAAGAGCAGTTGCTGAAGACTTTGTAACTCATTACGAGAACAGAGTTCAGGAAGGTTCTACCGTAAAAGGCAAAGCAATGTTTGTGTGCAGTAACAGAGAAATTGGTTATGAATTATACAGAAATATTATTGCTATTAAACCCGAATGGAACGAAATTAAAGCAGCCGAAGAAGGTATTGAACTATCGGAAAAAGACAAAAGAGAACTTAAGCCAATTGAACGTATTAAAATGATAATGACCAGAGGGCAAGACGATGAGGAAGTTTTTTACAAACTCTTAGGAACAAAAGAATACCGTAAGGAATTAGACCGACAGTTTAAAAACGAAAAATCGAATTTCAAAATTGCCATTGTTGTTGATATGTGGCTAACAGGTTTTGATGTGCCGTTCTTAGATTCGATGTACATAGACAAACCAATTCAACAGCACAATTTGATTCAGACTATTTCACGGGTAAACCGTAAGTTTGCAGGAAAGAACAAAGGTTTGGTTGTGGATTATATCGGTATCAAAAAACAAATGAATCTGGCTCTGGCTAAATACAACAAAGGAGACGAAGAGAATTTTGAAGATATTGCTGAATCGCTAATCATCGTCAAAAACCATTTAGACCTTTTGGCTAAACTGTTTCACCCGTTTGACAGCACTAAATATTTCAAAGGTACAACTATCCAACAGTTAAACACTTTAAATTTAGCTGCCGAATTTGCGCAGCAAACCAAAGATTTCGAAACCCGGTTTATGGGTTTGGTAAAAAGGTTGAAAGCTGCTTACGATATTTGTTCAGGAAGCGAACAATTAACACAATCAGAAAGAGATTTTACCCATTTTTATTTGGCAGTTCGTTCCATAGTTTTCAAACTGACAAAAGGCAATGCACCCGATACAGCTCAAATGAATGCAAGAGTTCGGGAAATGATAAAGGAAGCACTTCAAAGTGATGGTGTTGAAGAAATTTTCAAATTGGGCAATGAAGAAGAAACCGAACAAGACATTTTTGATGAAGATTATTTGGCAAAAATTGATAAGATCAAACTGCCGAACACAAAAATAAAATTGCTTCAACAGTTGTTAGCCAAGGTCATAGCCGAAATAAGGAAAGTCAACAAATTTAAAGGAATTGACTTTACCAAAAAGATGCAAGTCCTTGTAGAACGCTACAACCAGCGTGACGAAAACGATGTGTTACGCAGTGAAGTTTATGAGGAAATGGCTGAGCAACTTACCAACCTAATTTGGGAAGTACATAAAGAATTTTCGGCAGGCGATGCTTTAGGTATTGACTTTGAAGAAAAAGCGTTTTACGACATACTGAAGGAGCTTTGCATAAAATACGATTTCAGTTATCCGGAAGACAAATTAATTGAATTGGCAAAAGCTGTTAAAGACCTTGTTGATGCCCAAGCCAAATTCCCCGACTGGAACAGACGCGAGGACATTAAATCAGCATTGAAAGTTGGTCTGATTTTACTCTTAGACGAGTTTGGGTATCCTCCGGTAGAGAGAGACGAAGTTTATGTTGAGATATTTGAACAAGCAGAGAATTTTAAAAAGAATAGGTTAAAACTATAAAGATTATGACAATAGAGAGGCTGGATTACGAATTGCCTGAATCAGTTGAGCAATGGGGATGGAAATATCATCATTTAGATTATGAACTTGTAAATCACGATTTTAAAATAATTACACAACCAAATCAACCATCAGAAGGAGTTAGAGTTGCAATGATTGAGCAAAATGGAGCTCCAATAGAATTGATTGAATTTGAAAAACTTGTACAAAATGACTGAAATATAATAGGCTTGGCTCAGCTTTCATTTAATCATGATAGTTGACAACAGAACAGGAATTTGTGCAGTTGAACTCTTTCAGAAATTTTTATTTGTGATTATTAGATTCTGATCAACCTAATGACGAATGTTTTTTGTATCTTCGTGAAAAAACAAGTTAAACTAAATACTGATGAGAAAATTACTCTTGTGGCTGATTCCAGTTATTTTGACACTAAATCCAAATTCCATTTTTGCTCAGACATCGAGAATTGCTGAAAAGCAGATTCCGCTGATTACCTACCCGTTCTCAGATCCTGATCCTATTCCCCTTTCAGGCAAGATTTATCCCTATTCCCGTTTCGAGGGTTATTCCGACAAAGGTGTTATACGCGAATGGAAAATGGTGGAATTCGAAAATGATTATATCAAGCTTTGGATTACTCCCGAGATTGGAGGCAAAATCTGGGGAGCAGTTGAGAAGGCTTCCGGAAAGGAATTTGTGTATTACAATCACGCTGTGAAATTCAGGGATGTAGCCATGCGTGGCCCGTGGACTTCGGGAGGTATAGAGCTGAATTTTGGGGTTATCGGTCATGCACCTACCTGTTCAGCTCCTGTTGATTACCTTGTCCGCCAAAACGATGATGGCAGTGTGAGCTGCTTTGTCGGAGCTATTGATCTTCCATCGCGCACCCGGTGGAGTGTGGAGGTAAACTTGCAAAAAGACAAAGCCTATTTCACCACTCGCTCAGTTTGGGACAATCCTACAAAGCTTGAACAATCCTATTACCACTGGATGAACCT
>CAILKW010000847.1 GCA_903834845.1 uncultured Bacteroidia bacterium
CCGCAAGAATGTCAATCACTCCCATACCCGACCAGGTTGTTGTAATCTGAACGATAAAATCGTCTATTACAGGGATTTCTTTCTTGAAATTTCCCTTTGCCAAATATAAATTGAAGTTTTCGCGGAAAAAATAAGACTTTGTACCTAACCAGATAAGTTTCTTTTTTACATCATAACCGTCTTCGTTTGACAAGTTTAAAAACATTTTAACAGACGATTGTCCGGGAAATCTTTTTTCTGTACCCGACATAAATAATGAAAGTGCTTTTGACAATATAACGAAATCATGATGAAACGGCGACCAAACATAATCTGGCTCAACAGTTTGATAAATATTCCAGAGAAAATGTTGTATTCGGAGTGCATTAAACTGATCTTTTGTAACATCCTTAACATTAGGACTGAGAGTGCCTGGTAATTTAGTACCAAAGGTAACTTCATTAAATTTCTCATACGATCTCCAGATACCGATGTCGAAGTGAATATCCTCAAAAAATTCAATCAGTAAATGAGAAATTCGGTGAAACTTTTCATTGCTTAATCGAAATTCCTCGGAAGAAAATAAATGTGACGTACCTATTATTGACTTATACAATTCATCAATTAACGATATATATTTATCATCGTCGTTTAATCGTGTATCCCCCGGTCTGTATTGTGTAAATTCCATTATTTATGTTTATTAATGTAAATAGTAGATTGTAATAAAAACTTCTATTGGTTTTTCAATTCGTTTCGCAACTTATCAATCACTTTGTCTGTGAATGCCTTTTTAAAAATAGTTCCGTTATCTAATGAAACAAGCATAATACAATTTTTAGTATTATGCGAATGTACAAATTTTCCGACACTTTCACAACATTGTAAAATGGGATAAAAAAGGTTGTATTTTTGTTTAAAGATAATGCTATTGCTATGGAAGAAATAAGATTTGGAGGTTTAACGGTTCCCTCAACTGAACAAGGGAATACCCCGTCTTTCAAAAAGAAAGATGGACTTAATAATGAATTTGATATTATTGAACAGGCATTCATTCAGCTTACAAGTTCCGAGGAAGGGAAAAAACAATATGGTGATCCCGATAAAGGAGCAACTCTTGAACAGATATGGCGCGTTTCAGGAGCTATCAGCGGTAAAAATCCGGTTTGTCTTTTGGCCACCGGCAAACCTGATGTTCCGGTAAGCGAGATTGAAAAATTAGTAAGAGTAAATCCAAAACAAATGGTTGATGCTCTTAAAGAGATATTCGGTTTGAGTAATAATGTTGGAATTCAGATCCTCTATCATGATGGAAAAACAGGTCACAGTATTTCGTTACAAAGCTTTGATAATTCAACTTCAAGGTTTATTTACCACGATCCCTGGCCCGACTTCTCATTGCTCAGCAAAGAATATAATGTTGCAAATATTGATGCCCAACGTGTTAACGGGCAGATATGGAGCTTAACGGATGATGAATTGGAACAGGTAGTTTTTGCCGCTCTTGTTCCCAAGAATTTTTGGGCAGCATTTTCAGGAGAAAAATTCACCAAATCGTTTGATGAGTTGCAACAATCGGACTTCTGGGATTATTTCCATATAAGAATTACTGCCGAGCAAAATGACATGGATGGAACAACATTTCAATTGAAAACCGGTGGCTTTCAATCTGAAATTTCTCTGTATGTCAAAATAAATATGGCTGGCGAGCTGAAAGAAAGTAATCTGGAAATTAACCGGGGTTGGCTTTTCGGACCGCCTTATGGCATTAATCCTTTTGCACTTGATGTAATAAAAAGTTTTCTCGGAGCAACAGTTTCACCTTTTGATATTTTAGGCACAAATTATGTGAGAGCGTTGTTTGATATGGAGTTAATTAAGGATTATGCACAAAAGTTTAATAACAATCTGGACGAACATTCAATGTATTCAGATATCCTTAAGGTTTACTTTGGTCTAACAGAAAGCTTTTATATTCCTTTCGATTATTCAGATCTTCTATTTAAAAATGTTGTTTTGGATGATAC
>CAILKW010000848.1 GCA_903834845.1 uncultured Bacteroidia bacterium
AATTTCGACATCTGCGCTTTCGGAAACATTTCGGTATTCCTGTTTAATTTGTTTTACAATTTCATTGACACTTTTTGTACCATCCAGCCTTTTCCAGATATCCACTCCAATTGGGTTTGCCCCAACTGCTTCGGCATTATCGGGGTTGTACAATACAGCCCAATCATCAAATTCTTCCCGCAATACTACTACAGGATTTCGTGTGTAAATTTCGTTCATAGAATTCTTTTTTAATGTTATTTAGAGACCTCATAAGCCCGCTATTGGCAGGAAAAATACCTTTAATAAATTCATTAGTAATAATATATGAAGTTTATTTTATATTATTTTATACTGGTTTTAATCTTTTCAGGACAAAAGTAATTTAAAAAATAATAAAGAAAGAAGTTTAAATTCTATACCGTAATAATTCCATTCTTCTGTTTACTTCACAGGTACAGGACTTTCATTTATCAATTTCAAAACCTCTTCCTCATAAATTGTTCCCGTCTTTTCGCCAAGGGAGGTGCGGCTGATGTAATTATAACGTTCGAAACTGTTAAAATCTTCTTTGGTTAGAATATATCCAAAAGCATCGTTTGTAAGTCCGAAAAGGAAAGACTGATCACTTTTCATTTTTCGTTTGATATAAAAACCAATATTGGGTAATGCTTCCCCAGGTATTGTGATTACCTGAGCTTTACCAATATTCAAAAGGCTGAGGCGTGTTGAAATGGAAGAAAAGTCACCACTGTTACCGGCATCAGCAGCAAGAGGTGAATGTTTGAATACAAACCGCATCATTTCAGAATCTATTGGAAACCTGATTGCTTTTGAAACACAATATAAGTCAGGATTTTCCTGTACAAGTTCCGGCACGACAATTCGTAACGCTTCATCGGCGAGGAGGTTACCAATCCTGATACACTCATTCCAGTCATTCGCCTCTTTGTCATTCCCAAGCCGGGTGTCCGCAGTTACCATACCTCCTTGAGCACTGTTCATAAAAATAGCCATACCTCCAACTTTCGATTCAATTCTGCTGTAAAGCGGCCCACATAAATCAGGACTTATCAATTTACGGTCTGTTCCAAGAATTTCAGGATGAATTGCATAATTAATAAGGGTGGCAATAGTTTTACCTTTGTTTTTTCCGGTAGTTGCAATTGCCTGAATAACACCACATCGTGGATCGTATAGTTTTTCGGCATAGTAGTTAAAGGCAATTTTTCCTTTAGCCTCACCAACTGCTGTTTTTAGTGAAGCAGGCTCCAATTTGGAAACAGCTTCGTTAACAGCATCGGCTATTTGGGTTACGCACCAATCAAGATATTTCAGATCGGCTCCAGTATTTCCCTTTTCATCAGTAAAACCATAAGCATCAGGGGCACTATGGGTATGTGTGACACCAATAAGAATATTTTCCGGTGCCATTCCCTTGATTAGCTTTCTCGAACGGTCGCCCAAATAGGCAGGCCAGCCCAAATTGTCTAAACTTACAATAGCAACTCTTGTTGTACCCTTTTCGATCACAAAAGCACGTGCGTAAAGATCGCCTTTTATCCCTGTCGGCATTTCGGGTGTTCCCATACCACCAGAGATTGGAATTAAATTTTTGGGTGTAATTACCCTTAAAGCAGCACCTGCCTTGAAAGTTTGTCCGTTAATGTTTCCAAGCGAGAAAATAAAAAGTATAAGAAACGATAATTTCAATTTCATGTTGTATTAAATTGATTTCATGGATATTTAGTAAATGTAAATCGGATTTGAATAGAGCCAGGGAACTAATTTCCCATTAAGTTGAATGTGAATTTCAATCCTGTAAGCTCCCCTTTGAATAGGTTCTGACCATGAATATTGGTATTCCTCTGATGATGAAACATTTACTGTTTTACCATTGTGTATCAACCTGAACTGACCGGGAAAGGGCGAAATGGCATTGAGAGTTTTAACCTGATCAATTTTTACCGAGTCACCAAGAATACCGTTTATACTATCGTTTTGATTTTTTGAATAATACATAAAACCTTTAGCATCACCCAAACTTTTAAATGCAGTGAAAATATGACCTTTTTTCAGGTTATCAGTTATAGAGGATACCGATAAAGTGTCGGCAAGTACATAGTTGGTGACGTAATTAAAACCTTCTCTGTATGTATCAATCATCCATTTGAAAATCCATCCGTTTTCATCAGGCTTGTCTAACAGCCAGCTGTTCCAAATGTTCACAGTTGTAGTATCTATTACCTTGGCATTTGGGCCAAACCACTGAATACGGCCATCTTTCAAATATTTTGCCCTGAAGTTTTGGTTCTCATGGGTATCAACTGCCGAAAACCCTACAATCTTTCGATGAGTATTCAGCGAATCCCAACGCGCAAGAATAGAAGTTTGTTCATCAAATACTTCGCGCAAAGCCCAGGGTCTGTATTTTTTCCCATTGACAATAAAGTTTAAAATCAGCGGAGGCAGCGATTCATCTTTGGCATCAGTATGAAAATTGTAAATTTCCATTCCCTGAAAATAGGGATTTGCCCAATTATGTGGCTCTTCGGTATGTGCGTAAAAAATAATTCCACCTTTAGAAACAACAGTTTTGGCAATTGTATCTTTATTAACTTTCCAATCTATAATAGTTGTATCAAGAGGCCAGGTATCGAATCCTTGTTTCTCGCTACCGGGTTCAATTAAAACTCCATCGTAAGTACCTCTGTATCCATGTGGAAATGTATCTAAGTTGTTGCGTGGGTGATCGGTAAGAAAAATAAAATCAATTCCTCCGTTTTTCGCTGCCGGGATAAAGTCGTTTAAAGTCCCTTTACTGTCGTGCGACAAATAACTATGCACGTGAAGCACACCTCGATAGGTATTCAATTTTGTAAACGCTTTAGGCTCTTTACGAAGCCTCTGAAACTCATTTACCTGTTTTTCGATATGTGGATATGTGACCCAACGATGCCATAATGGACGGGCAAATACCAGTAAAAGCCCTATAAGTAAAAATCCAAAAATAATCAGGAGGAGGTATTTTATTATTCTTATTACCATTGTTTGGGACTTTTTAAATGAAACATAGTTAGTTGTTTTTCAAGCTTATACGATTCAATATTCACTAATTTTTCTCTGGTTGCATGACAATATCCGTTATTCTGCGGATTAAATCAATTGTATATTCACCCATATTGGGACCAAACCATCCCATTAGTTTTGACTCGTATTCATCAAGGTAAAAATACCTTCCCGGAATAATATACCCGACATAACTGCCATTGAAACTTGTGACGTTAGACTTAAAACCTTTTGCAGCCAACGAATTTTTTATCTGAAGTGCATATTCGCCGCTGAAGTCACAAGGAGTAGAAATCCAAACCATATTTCCGATTCGCAAAGCTTGAAGATAAACATTTTCGGGAAGTGGCATCAATTTTCGGCTGAGAAAGGATGAAAGGTTTATTTTAGTTGTTAACCTGATGTGATATTCAGGCAAATACATTTTTAAAGAAGCTGTGGAAAAGATGATTTTATCATTTAAAACAACTTTGGGCAAACACAAATTCAAACTATCGGCCAGGGCTTCACCAATAAATTTTGGTTTGTCGAACCCTTCTCCCTTACTTGCGGGACTCTGACTTCCTTCCGAACCGCCGCAAAAAATAGCCAAATCAGCCGATGTTTGCTCCATCTTTCGCTCCCAATAGCCTGGATAATCGGCACTAAACTCCATATTACCTGACCCCAATGTTGTTGAATGTGCAGAATATGAACCGATTATTGCTTTTTTATGATCCGTTTGTTCAACAGAAATAAAGCTGAAATCATCGTTTTTTGTACCTGATTCACCAATAAGCCGGTTACGTGTATAGGCAGCAGCACCAAAACTCCCGGATCCTATTTTTGCGGCACGAAGATCTTCGATAGCCGAAGTGACTGCTTTTGCAATCTGAATTACAAGCCATCGTTGCACATTCTTATTCTCTTTTCCCGCAAACTGCTCACCTATGAAACCGCTTCCCCAGCCTCCAACACTTGAATGTGTGTGAGTTGCAGAGTAAAATACCTGGTTGCGATTTATTCCTCTTTTCGATAAAAGTGCCGTAACTGAATCAATAATATTGGGTGGCATAATCAATATATCTGCGCCTACCAGTACAAGAGTTTGATTTTTTACTTTTAAGGCGACTGCCTTAACAAATATGCTGTCGTGGACACCAGTTGCCGCTTTCCCTTTGCGAGCTCCAAAACCTGCCAGAGGAACTTGTTTAAATTTCCCTTCAAGATAATTATCCTCAGAGTTATTCAATCCGGGTGTGATACTTACCCTTGCAAATCCGGCTTGTACGGAATCATTAGCTGTGACTGTCAACGATTTAATACTGTCAATTCGAGCCAACGTTTTTGTGTAGTAGCCTTCCTGATAAAAGGAGGTTTTTTTGATGGCAGAGGTACTGAGGAAGACAATCACCAATAAAATCAACAAAATACTCCCCAAAATTATTCCAAATCGTTTCATAACCGAATTTTTGATTTTGTAACTTTTTAATTGGTACAATTATACAATTAATGGAATAAAGAAACCTGTGGAATTTTAAAAATATTCCATTGAATTTTATCCTTTTGGAGAGGAGAAACACGTTAAATCTGTAGCTTCTTACAAATTTATCTTTGATATTACGAAGGGTTGTTTGTCCATTTTATTTCAAATCCCGTGGCATTGATTTCATTGATCAAAGAATTTTTGGAGTTAATCTATCTAAAATCGAAAAGGATGAAACCGGGCGGCTCCATCCTTTTACTAAAACTAACCAAACTAACTAACCTAACTAAACCTAAACTTATGAAAAA
>CAILKW010000849.1 GCA_903834845.1 uncultured Bacteroidia bacterium
AATAGCGAAAACAGTCTTCATCTGTCGAAAATGCTCTATTGAATTTAATCGAGTTCACTCCGGAAAATTGATTTCTTTCATTCATGCTACAAAGGTAGCAAATAATAATTGTCTGGGCGGCCTAAACGCCTATACCTATTATTTTAATATACTCCTGCTGTTCTTCACTCTCAAGACCGGGCTCACTCAACAATGTTGAAAAACCAAGGATTCCGTTCATTGGAGTGCGGATTTCGTGGTTCATGTTCAGAAGAAATGCTGTTTTTAAACGGTCGCTTTCTTGGGCTTTTTCTTTGGCTCTGACCAATTCACTCTCAAAGTGTTTCCGTTCCGTTATATCCTGTGCAGTTCCATGTATTATAACGGGATGACCATCAGCATTGAGTCCTGATTTGCCTAATACATGCACCCAGCGAGTGGTCTTGTCATTATGGCGAACAATACGAAATTCGATATCGCCAGACTGAATTGTGCCGATTACCCCGTTCATTAAATAGTTGACAACCATTTCACGGTCTTCGGGATGTACTAAGGCCGCCCATCCGCTTAGGCTATGATCATAGTGTTCGTCAACTCCAAATATCTCATTCAATATATGAGATGCACTAAAGATTTCTGTAAGTATATCAAAATCAAAAGTTCCCAGCCCGGCTATTTTCTGCGATTCCTTAAGATTGCGTTCGCTGTACAGGAGCTTTTCTTCCGCCTTCTTCCGTTCCGTTATATCCTGTGCAGTACCATGCAATATAACGGGATGACCATCAGCATCGAGTTCTGATTTGGCCAATACATGCATCCAGCGAGTAATCTTGTCGTTATAGCGGAAAATACGAAATTCGATATTGCCAGGTTGCATATTGCCGATTACATCATTCATTAAATAATTGACTATCATTTCACGGTCTTCGGGGTGTATCAACGCCGCCCATCCGCTAATGCTGTGATCATATTTTTCATCAATCCCGAATATATCATTCAATATATCCGAAGTTCTAAAGATTCCAGTAAGTATATCAAGGTCAAAAGTTCCAAGGCCTGCTATTTTCTGCGATTCTTTAAGATTACGTTCGCTGTACAAGAGCTTTTCTTCTACCTGTTTGCGCTCAGTGATATCCTGATGAAATGCAAGAAAATACTGCTGTTGGGCAATTGTTATTATACTTACAGTATCGCTCAGAAAAAAGCTGTGTCCGTTTTTATGGTAATGCTCAACCTCAAAACGAACTACCTCACCGTCATAGATGCGTTGCATAACCGCAGCTCGTCCGTCAAACGCATTTCCCCCGAGAACATCCAGGTCATGAATATCCATGTTCTTCATCTCATCTATTGTATAGCCATGCATATCCGCAAAGGATTGGTTAAGTTCAGCTATTATTCCATCCATTGTCAGCAAGATGAGACCTTCGTTAGCCTGGTCGAACAGGTTGCGATAAAGTTGTTCGCTTACCTTCAATTTGTCCTCCGCCTGCTTGCGGTCGGTAAGATCAATATCTATGCAGAACAATTCCTGTGGTCGTCCGGAAACCTGAACTATGGTATGATGCGAGAATACAGTGATGAGGGAACCATCTTTTCTTTGTAAAACCAGTTCTGATGAAGGGATTGGCTGTGCCGTCTCTGCCATCCACTTTATTGCCTCTCTAACATCATTTTTCATTTCAGAAGGTATTACCAAGTCAACAAGATTGCTGCCAATTGCCTCTTGAGCAGTATAGCCATATAATAATTCTGATGCCTTATTCCAATAAGTTGTAGTACCATCAGGTCCGTACCCCTGAACTGCTACGGACTTAATATCCTGCAATACATTTCTGAACCGTTTTTCACTATCCTGCAATGCCTCCTCAACCAGCTTACGCCCGGTGATGTCGATTACTGATGATTGGTAAGCTAACATTTTCCCGGTCTCATCTTTGACAACGGTTGCAAGTCCATGTGCCATAAATGTCGAACCGTCCTTTTTCCTGGCTTTGTAATCTCCTTCCCACTCTCCGGTATTATTGAGAGCAGTTACTATGGTCATTGCTTCATCAGGGTTTTCTATGAACAAAGATATTGGCTTTCCGATGACCTCATTCTTCTCCTGATAACCCCAGACCCGGAGGAATGAGCTGTTAGCCTCAGTGATGAAACCATTGAGATTTGCGATGCTTTTGGCGGCAATGGAAATATCGAAAACGAAATTTTTAAGACGAAGCTTTTCCTCTGCTTGCTTACGGTCGGTGATATCGCGCACAAAAGCGCAATTATATTCTTCTTCACCAAAACGAATATAATTAGCGACAATTTCAACCGGAATCAGTTGTCCATCTTTTGTCCTTTGCTCTGTCTCAAACTTTAAGGTGCCAAGCTTCCGAAGTTCATAAAAATGCTGCTCCCATATCTCTGGTTTATAATGAACATCTATATCAGGAACTGACAACTGAAGTAATTCTTCGCGTGTGTAACCAAGCAAACGGCAAGCCGCCTTATTCACATTAACAATGGTACTATCTGCCGCGACCCAGAAAAGCGCATCTGATGCCGCTTCTAAGCTGCTTTGCATCAGGCTCAGAGCTTGTTCAGTTTTCTTGAGTTCGGAAATGCTCTCCCTAAGTGCCGCCTCTGCCTTTTTGCGATCAGCGATTTCCTGTACAATATCTGCCAATTGGCTTGTTTTAAATTCAAATGATTGCAATATTGCCAAATCCAATTCGATCACATTTTTAAACTGTTTGATCAGTTTTTCATTTTGCAAAGTGAATTGTCTTTCCCTATTATCGAGAACGCAAAGGGTTCCAAATGGTTGATTATCAGGAAAATTAATAGGAAATCCCAAGTATGCAATCATTCCTGTTTTTATATCAGGGTTTTTGTCCCAAACTTTGTCTTTTGTCGCATTTGGAACCAATAATTTATTTTGAGTTTTTATGACGGTTTCGCAATACATACTGTACCATTCTTCTTTTGCGCCAACTGAATAGGGATTGTTTTCTGAATGGCTTGAAATAAAAACTTCCCTGAATTCATTTTCAGTCTTCATAATTAAAGCCGCAGGAATGTCAATCGTTTCAGCCAACAGATCGGCTATTTCCTGCCATTTTTCCAATATCGAATGAGGATAATTATCAAATGCGTTTGACGTTGTTTCCACTGGTTATATTTTATTTGTTATTGTTTTTTAGTATTGTCAATGACACCTTTAAATCCCAAAAGTTGGGGATATATCGGCCTTATGCTTAGCTCGGTATATATGTTATTTCCTTGATTTTATTTTTTTTACTAAGCAAATATACAAAACTAAAAGAAAAGCAACAGTCCATGAATAAACAAACACTGTAATTGATTTATTGTTTTGTAAATAGCCATGTTACTCAACAAAATTTCCACACTCGCGAAAGGCAATATAAAGCACAAAAAATTAAAGGTCGCAGCTTTGCCCGCCTTTTGTAACCGGAAAATAACGATATAGTACTTTCGGAAATAGTGATGTATGATTTTGGGTTTGAAGAATTCTGTCGGGGATTTTGAAAATTTAAACTTGCTTTTAACTCAAATCTTTGTTAGTACAATAATCAATATTTCAGCACTTTACTCATTTGGCAATAAGCTTTTGCTCGGGAACCATTGTTTTTCGTCTGCTTGTTTGAAATACTTCACTTGGTTTTCAGCACGTCACATGAATAAGGCTCAAAACTTCGTTGTAGGGCGTGTATGATAGTGCTGTAGCTTTTCAATTGGTTGCTAACGATGGCGGTATGGCCAGTAAGGGATTGCGAGCGATTTCATATCAAGTTACACGAAAAGTTGAAGCGGGCTACAACCCTTCGCATACCTCTGAAACCCTTATTGGCTATACCGTGTGTTAGCTGTTGTTTTTTCTCTTTTTCTTTTAAATTCATTAAACATTACAGTAATCTCTTTCTTAGTTTTAAATGTTTTATCAGGCTCACCAATATTATAATTCAAAATTCCTTCGGATGGCTTTGCAGTATATTCTGTTTCGATAAGATAATCTCCATTATTAATATAAACTCTTGCCTCTACAGCACAATCAAGAATTAATCCATTATCCACAAATTCAGGTGTCAAGGCAACACTAAATGTATTATTTTCAGATTTAATCCCTGGATAATAAATACCTTTATAACCTTTTAATAGAAGGTATTCAGTAAACAGAGAAGAAGGTAAATAATCACATTCAGATTTAACATTCAATGTAAAATAGTGATATAAAAACGTGGTAATTGCTTCAATCATTTTAGACTCTTTTTCATCAGGCATAATTAGCCAAGTCCTTGATTCATGAAAGTTGCATTGAGCTTTTCCTGCATAAAAATCTTTTAATTTCATTATTACTGGAAGCAATGTATAAGTTTTTACTTTCCAAACTCCAAACGTTACCTTTTTTCTAATAATACCATTTGTACTTGAAAAGGTATCAATATCAAATAGTTCAAAAATGGTTGCAAGTAAAGCATTGTCAAATTCTACGTCGAAATGATTGCTTGGAATAAAACAACCATAAAACATAGTTTTGTTTGGGGTGCTTGCCCTTTGGTATTTTGTATTTAGATTATGTGGTTTATAACTTATTTCACCAATATTATTGAAAGATTTATCCTCATTGACCCTTGCCCTAATAATAATATCATCAGGTTTCAATACCGCAAAGTCAAAAGATACCCAATCAAGTTTTTCATAAAGTTGTCTAAAACGAACAGAAGGGAAAGTTGATAAATCACACTTTAACAATGAAATCATTTCATCAAAGACTTCCTTTTCCATATTTATTCAATTTTCATATTGTTGCACTCATTTTAAAATAACAGCTAACGTCTGTGTAACCACCATTATATTGGTTATTTCTGACTTAGTCATACACTATTGTATTTGCTAATGTGTTCAAATTAAATACAGTATGCCCAATAGCCATAAATGCTCCATTTTTGTTGTCCGTTTCCATCGTTAAAAATTTCCTCCTTATTACTGAAATCTTATGCAAAAGTAAACTGTTGTTTCAAATATCCAAATTATTCAATGGCCTGTTTTCAACTTTGTTCGAAAATCCAACAAATCCAATGGATTTTGTATCTGATCGGATTCTTTAGTGGGAAAATAACTTTTGGTGTGTAATATCACAAACTAAGTTTTAAAAATCAAATAATTTAGTTGTTGCCGGTTAAGAAGGACTATTGGAAATTCGTTTAGCCACCTTTCTATTCAGTGAAATTACCTTAGCCCTTATAAACCTTGTTAATAGTTTAGATGGCGGTGTAATAGCGGTTGCAGAAAAACACGTTACCCAATCCGGGGGAAAAAAACAAAAGCCAAAAGGAGGTTCAACTAAACAACAATCACCAAAAAAACATTTTCACTGAATTGTGATTCATAATAAAACATTTGCGAAATAGGGAACAATTGACTAAAATTGCAATCCGAAACTCCTTTGCAGCTGCTTTCTTTCTCGCGCCAGGATTTGGGGGGGGTGAGGTTTTAATGGGGAAATAAGGTGGTAATTAGTTTATTAGACTTTGTTTTACTTGGTACAAAAAATGAGTATTATGAATTATAACGGAATGAGGACAATGCTGATTTTATGGCTTGTATCTGTACTATGTATTGATATTGAGGCTCAATCGCCAATGTATGGCTTACCGGAAATAAAGAATATTCCTCGTTCAGAGTATGCAGGTGGTCTTCAAAGTTGGTCGTTTACTGAAACTGATAATGGATTATTATATTTTGCCAATAACCTCGGACTCCTCGAATATAATGGAACCCAATGGTCTGTTTATAAATCAATTAAAGCTGTCAACAGGGCTGTTTGTGCCGTTGGCAACAGGATTTATGTTGGAGCATTTAATGAATTTGGGTTCTATGAAGAGAACGAGAAAGGCAGATTGGTTTATCATTCGTTAGTCCATAAGGTTAAAGAAAAAATAGGAGATTTTGATGAAATATGGCGTATTCATAAAACTACTTTTGGTATTGTTTTTCAATCATTTAAGGCTATCTTTATTTACCGGAACGAAAATGTAGATATTATTTATCCACCTTCGACCTTTCACTTTTCATATTATGTAAATGGCATTTTATGGGTATATGATGAAGAACATGGGCTTATGCAATATCTGGATGGTAAAGTAAAGAGTGTCCCCGGTGGTGAATACTTTGTCGGAATACAAATATGGTCAATATTACCTTTGAACGATTCTGAAGTTATTATTGGTACAAGCTCTAAAGGTTTATTTCTCTACAACGGACGAAATGTAATCCCCTGGGATTCAAAAATAAATGAACAATTGAAAAAATACCAAGTCTATTCAGCAAAAAAGCTTAAAAACAATTATTTTGCTTTTGGTACAATTCAGAAGGGTTTAATCGTTTCCGATACTTCTGGTAACCTTATCTTTGAAATGAACAAAGAGCGTGGTTTACAGAATAATACGGTTTTGGGTATTGGCCAGGATTATAAAGGTAATATTTGGTTGTGCCTCGATAATGGAATCTCAATGATCAAATTTGATTCACCCATTTCTTTCTTTCAAACATATTTTGACATAGGGACAGGGTATGCTTCTTCTAAATTTGGGGATAATATTTATCTCGGTACTAATCAGGGGCTTTTCTATATCAATGAAAATGATTTTATTAATCCTTCAAAAACAAAGTCTGATTTTAATTTGATTGAAGGGACAGAGGGGCAGGTATGGAACCTGTCAATGATTGATAATACACTATTTTGCGGTCATAATAATGGTGTATTTCAGATTCAGGGAAATAAAGCTGTAAAAATATCCTCCATATCGGGGGCATGGAACTTTTTAAAAATCAATGATAAAGGACTTATTCTTGTTGGCTCTTATACCGGTCTGTCTATTTTAGAAAACCGAGATGGTTCATGGCATTTCAGAAATAAAATCAAAGGATTTGAAGAGTCATCACGTTTTGTTCAATATGATCAATTGGGCAATATTTGGGTCAGTCAAACATATAAAGGTATTTTCAAGGTCAAAACTGATAGTTTATGGAGAAATGTATTGAACACACAACTTTATACTTCAAAAAATGGTCTCCCTTCCGATCAGTCAAATTTATTATTCAAGATTCAATCTAAAGTTCTGGTTGCGACCGAGAAAGGGATTTACAAATTCAATAATGGAACCCAGATGTTTGATAACGACTTAGAATATGCACCTTATTTCGACAAGGGGATGCAGGTTGATTATCTGTACCAGGATTCGGAACAAAATATATGGTTCTCTATTGATAAGAAAATAGGTGTTTTACGTCTGCAGGAGGATGGATCATTTAAAAAGATTACAACCCCATTCTTAAACCTTACTAATGTGACTCTCAGATCATTTGAAAATATTCAGGAATTGGATCAGAATAATGTTCTAATTGGTATTGAAGGGGGATTTGCAAATTACATTTCAAAATATAATAAAGATTACTCGGAGCTTTGTACAATTTATATCAGTGATTTCAGGTCAAAGGATTCAACTGCTGGCATTTACAGTTATAATGGTAAGAAATCAGGCCAAACTTTTATACCTGCTTTCAAGTATAAAAACAATTCTGTATCTATTTCTTTTTCAGCAAATAATTATGGAGCTGCAGAAACAGGTTTTCAGTATAGATTGATTGAGTTTGATGAAAAATGGTCGGAATGGACAACCCAGAATTTTAAAGAATACACAAATCTTCCTGACGGACACTATACCTTTATGCTCCGTGCGAACAATAACGACCAAACGGCACCTTCGGAGCTATCTTTCAAATTCATTATTTTAGCACCTTGGTACCGTTCAGTTTTTGCGTGGATCATATATTTTGTATTGTTCATTCTTATTATATACCTGGGTAAAAGATATTTAAATTTTAGAATTGAAAAATCGCGCATGGCTGAAATCCATAAGCAAAAAGAAATATATCTGACACGTGAAATGAACCTTAAAGAAAAAGAGCTTGCCAATACAACAATGGCTGTTATCCAGAAAAATAATTTCCTCATTAAATTACAAAGTGATTTACGGAATATAAATTCAATACTCGGAAAAGATTTGGCAAAAAATAATATTAATACCCTGATAACGAGGATAGATAAGGAAATAGACAGTGAAAAGCAGTGGAAAGTATTCAATATGCACGTTGAACAGGTAAATGAGGATCTTTTTAAGAAATTAATAGAAAATTACCCTGATCTTACTCCCCGAGAATTAAGTTTATGTGCTTACCTTAGGATGAATATTTCGAGTAAGGAAATAGCAACGCTAATGAATATTAGTGCAAGAGGAGTGGAGATAAGCCGTTATAGGATTCGTAAAAAACTCCGGCTCGACCGCGAAGCAAACCTGACAGAGTTTATGATAAACTTTTGATAAAACAAAAATTGAATCCGCTTTGAGAAGCCTTCTTTTGCCACCAAGACACAAAGCCACGACTTGTCCCGACACTCGGGAAAGACTTCACTAAGAATATAGTGCTTATAATTAAATCTTTGTGAAACTTTTGTGACTTAGAGTCTTTGTAGCATTTTTTGTTTTTCCTTTCAGAGTGTATTCAAAAATTGATTTTTTCCCTCCCGATTGATTTAAAATTTAACTTCCTATTCTTTTTTACTTTACATGATTAAGGTAGATCGGTAACCCTTTTTATATATTATTTTAAATATCTAATAAACAGATAAATACACCCTTTGATGTAATATTGATGTAATGCAAATATGGGTTGATGTGTATTAGATGTGCCTCAAAATTTTTATCTGTTTATGATGAAAACTAAGTTTGACATCAATTCAAACAGTATTAAATTATGAATGTGAAAACCATTTATTTGGGAAATGCAGTAGTGAACTGCAAGGGGCAGGAAGTTAAAGGTGGATTTGTAGAAATTGAAAACGAACAATTCTATAAGATAAGCAACTACAACCTTATGCCTGATTTCTTTATGACTATTGTCAGTAATTCAGATCATTGGATGTTTATTTCAAGCAATGGTTCTTTGTCAGCAGGAAGGAAGGATCGTAATAACGCATTATTCCCATACTATACCGTTGATAAAATACATGATTACCGGGATATCACCGGTAGTAAAACTTACCTGCTTGTCGGTAAAGATGAGAAGACCTTTTTATGGGAACCTTTTACAACAGAATCGGAGAAAATATACATCATAGAAAGGAACCTTTACAAAAGCATTTTCGGCAATAAAATCATTTTTGAAGAGATTAATGTTGATTTGGGGGTTGGGTTTCAATATGGCTGGTACAACAGCGAGAAATTCGGTTTTATTAAAAAATCGGTTATCAGCAATCAAAGTAAGGGGCCGGTTTCGGTTGATGTGCTCGACGGAATTAAAAATATCTTACCCAATGGTGTTGATTATGATTTTCAAAATGCATATAGTAATCTGCTCGATGCTTACAAAAAGTGTGAACTGCTGGAAGACACCAAACTGGGTTTGTATATGTTAAGCTCGATTCCTGTTGACCGTGCCGAACCCAGTGAATCGCTGCGAGCCACCTCTGTTTGGTCTTGCGGGATAAATCATGATACAAAAATTCTTATTTCCAACCGCCAGGTTGAGAACTTCAAAAAGGGACTCCTTGTCGAAACAGAAACCGATATAAGGGCAACCCGTGGTGCATATTATGTGAATACTAATTTTACACTTGAAACAGATGACCGAAAGGAATGGATGATTGTGGCTGAAATAAACCGGGAAAGTGGAGATGTGGCTAACCTCAATCATGCCATTAAAACAACCAAAAATATAAGCCAACTCGTTGACGCCGATATCAAAAGAGGCACAACAGACCTGAAGAAAATTGTCTCAGGTGCTGATGGTATGCAATTGAGTTCTGACGATTTAAGCTCTGCCCGCCATTTTTCCAATACACTTTTCAATGTGATGAGAGGTGGAATTTTCACCAATAGTTATATCGTTGATAAGACAGATTTTGTGCTTTTTGTAAAGCAAATGAATATAGATGTCAGCAACAAATATAAAAGCTGGCTTGAAGAGCTTCCCGCACAAATCAGTTACCTTGAATTAATAGGATTGGCCGAAAATACTTCAGATATGGATATGATCAGGATTTGCTACCAATATCTGCCACTTACTTTTAGCCGAAGACATGGCGATCCAAGCCGCCCATGGAACCAATTCTCTATCGAAACAAGAAATAAAGATGGCTCGGTAAAATTGAATTATCAGGGAAACTGGCGCGATATTTTTCAAAACTGGGAAGCACTCAGCCTTTCATACCCTGAGTTCATTGAAGGTATGATCAGCCAATTCGTTAACGCTACAACTGCCGATGGTTACAATCCATATCGCATCACTCGCGAAGGAATTGATTGGGAATGTCCTGATCCTCATGATGCCTGGTCATACATTGGCTACTGGGGTGATCACCAGATTATTTACCTCCAGAAATTCTTCGAATTATCAAATGAATTTCATCCCGGCAAGCTCGACAAACTGCTACTGAAAGAAATATTTGTTTATGCAAATGTTCCCTACCGTATAAAATCATACGCTGAAATAGTGAAAAATCCGAAGGACACTATTGTGTTTGATTTTGCCTTAAACGATAAAATCAAGGAACTGGCAACACAAAACGGTGCTGACGGCCGATTGTTAAGGGGCACCGACAAGAATATTTACAGGGTAAACCTTACAGAAAAAATATTGGTAACCTTACTGGCCAAATTGAGCAATTTTATCCCCGAAGCCGGTATCTGGCTGAATACTCAACGCCCTGAATGGAACGATGCAAACAATGCACTTGTAGGCAATGGGGTTTCGATGGTTACGCTCTGTTATTTAAGGCGTTCCCTTAAGTTTTGGTCCGAAAGGTTCAACGAATCCAACATCCAGGAAATTAGCGTTTCGGAAGAAGTAAAAGTATTGTTCGACAATATATTTACGATTCTGGCTGAAAATACCTCATTGCTTATAAAGGGTTTTTCAAACGCCGACAGGCACCTTCTTGCGGACAGTCTTGGAGAGGCAGGGAGCAAATACAGAAACACTATTTACGAGAACTCTTTCTCTGGCCGAAGGGATGCTGTTCAGGTGAAAGACCTGCTTGATTTCACCCTGCTCTGCTTAAGATATATGGATCAATCCATAAATGTTAATAAGCGCGAGGATGGGCTATACCACGCCTATAACCTGATTTCATTTTCAGACCAAAGTATTTCAATAAGGTACCTATATGAAATGCTCGAAGGGCAGGTGGCTGTCCTAAGTTCCGGATATTTATCGGCCCAAGAGAGTTTGAATGTTCTCAACTCATTGAAATGTAGCAGTTTATTTCGTAGGGATCAATACAGTTATTTACTCTATCCTGACCGTCAATTACCGCTTTTTGCTCAAAAAAACAATATCCCCGGTGAAAAGGTAAAAGAGTCGAAACTGCTTGCCAAATTGGTTTCAGATAAAGATTCGACTATTTTAAGCATAGATGATTTGGGAAATTGTCATTTCAACGGCACATTCCGTAACGCATCCATTCTCGAAAGTGCATTAGATCAACTTGATCCTGTAATTTATTATGCACTTGTTTCTGAGGAAAAAGAAAAGGTACTGGCAATTTACGAAGAGCTTTTCGACCATCAGTCGTTTACCGGACGATCGGGTACGTTTTACGGTTACGAAGGTTTGGGTAGTATATACTGGCACATGGTTTCTAAATTATTGCTTGCGACCCAGGAATGTTACTTCAATGCAATTGATAAAGGAGCTGATCCTGTTGTAGTTGGTAAGATTAAAGATCATTATTACGAAATCAAGGCAGGAATAGGGCTGAATAAATCTCCGGAATTATTCGGGGCATTTCCAACGGATGCTTACTCGCATACTCCCGGAAATGCCGGTGCGCAACAGCCAGGCATGACAGGTCTTGTAAAAGAAGACTTCATTTCCCGAATGAGAGAATTGGGTGTTCATATCCAAAATGGGGAAATAATATTTCATGCCTCCTTGCTCAATCAAGATGAGTTATTGAATCAAGGCAGTGTTTTTGAATACTTTGATTTAAAAGGAGAACAACAGAAAATCACATTACACGAAGGACAAATGGGATTTACATTCTGCCAGATTCCGATTTTATACAGTGCTTCGAATGAAGATAAAATCAGCATAACATTCAACAATGGCGAAAAAGCTTCTATAATAGGTCATGTTATCGGCAATGAAATAAGTAAAAGAATATTTCAACGTTCAGGTGATATTGTTCAGATAGAAGTTTTATTCAAGGATTTTTCTTAGAAAATAATGTATTAATAATATTTTAATTGAGGAGAAAGTCATTATGTCGTTTAGAAATGATAACATACTATCGTTGACAGGACAGGACATAACAAATAAGTCGGAAGCAGATCTTAGGTCGTTTTTTACAGAACTGCTTAACAAAGGTATGCATGGTGTTTGCTTTAGTCCTTATCTTCAAAATCAAAAACCCGGTTCTTTTATAACAGAAGAACAGATACGTAATAAATTAGAACTTATCAGTCCATTTACAAAATGGATAAGGACTTTTTCGTGTGCCGATGGAAATGAGATGATCCCGCGGATAGCTAAAGAATCTGGATTAAAGACAATGGTAGGAGCATGGCTGGGCGAAAATATGGCTATTAATGAAGAAGAAATAGCCAATGTTATCCAAATAGCCAGGGATGGTTATGCCGATTTGGTTGCTGTGGGTAATGAAGTATTGTACCGTGAAGATTTAACTGAGGAAGAATTGTTAAAATTCATTATTCAGGTAAAAAGTGAATTGCCTGGGATTCCTGTTGGGTACGTAGATGCTTATTATGAATTTTGTAACCGGCCTGCTATTACGGCGGCTTGCGATATTATTTTTGCAAACTGTTATCCATTCTGGGAAGGCTGTCATATTGATTATTCGCCGCTCTACATTAAAGACATGTATCATCGTGCATTAAAAGCTGGAAATGGTAAAAAAGTGATCATCACCGAAACCGGCTGGCCAAACCGCGGAACTTCTATAGTTGATGCTGAACCCTCATTCAATAATGCAATAAGCTATTTTATAAATACCCAAAATTGGAGCAAGGAAGAAAACATAGACATGTTCTATTTTTCCGCTTTCGATGAATTGTGGAAAATGAGCGATGAAGGCGATGTGGGTGCTTACTGGGGACTATGGGATAAAAACGGCAAATTAAAATACTCGAAATAACTTTTATAAATGGATCTTTTTTTAAAACTTGGTATTCCAAACGGAAAGGCAATTTGCTATTCAGGCTACAGACAAGGTCAAAGCCCTGATTCGGGAGTGTATCCAACTTACAGGCAGATCAGGGAAGACCTGCTGATACTTCAAAATCATTGGACATACCTGCGTTTGTATGATTGCAGTTTACATGCCGAAACGGTTTTAAAAGTTATTGATAAAGAGAAACTGAATTTTAAAGTGATGCTTGGAGCTTACATTGGTGCCGAGTTAAACAATTTTGGTTGCCCGTGGGGTACAATAATCTCTGAGGAAGAACTTGAAAAGAACACAAAGAATAATCTGAAACAGATCAAAAAACTTATTCAACTCGCCAATAAGTATCCTGATATAATATTTTCACTGTCGGCCGGAAATGAAGCTACTGTTGACTGGACCGATCATTACGTGCCTGTACAAAAAGTTATCAGCTATGTTCGAATGATAAAAAAAGGGGCAAAACAGCCGGTAACTTTTTGCGAAAACTATATCCCCTGGTACGACAAACTCAAAAACCTCGTTGATGTGGTTGATTTTATTTCCATACACACTTATCCGGTTTGGGAATACAAAAACATACACGAAGCCATGGAATACACCAAACAAAATTATGAATGTATAGCCGGTAAATACCCCGATAAACCTGTAATTATAACTGAAGCAGGTTGGGCCACCAATTCAAATGGGCGGGGCATAAATCCCGAAAATGCTAGCCAGGATTTTCAAGCCATTTATTACAACGATATGGTAACCTGGAGCGCAAAGGAAGGAATCCTCACTTTTTGGTTCGAAGCTTTTGACGAGCCATGGAAAGGTTCACCGGAAGTACTCGAACCGGAAAAACACTGGGGTCTTTTTACTGTCAACCGAAAGCCAAAAATAGTCATGCAGAAAGTCTTTTAATCTTAAAATAATGATCAATATGGAACACAACAAAACAGCACCCAAGGACATCGTGCCATTTGGACAAAAATTTGCATTTGGCGCTGGAAATCTTACAAATCAGTTATTGCCTGCCGCATTGGGGGTATTCATGTTTTTCTTAGTCGTGGGATTTGGTATGAGCCCTTATAAAGCTGGTATTTTATCTGCTATACCACGATTTATGGATGCAATTCTTGACCCTATCATGGGTTATATTTCCGACAATACCCGTTCAAGATGGGGACGGCGTAAACCCTATATTTTTGGTGGTGCTATTATAGTTGGTATTGCTTTTATATTGATGTGGCAATTAAAAATACCGGAACCGGGAAACAGTCACGAAACATATAACTTTATATACTTCCTATTAATGTCCATAGTCTTCTATCTGGGATATACTGTTTTTGCAGCTCCCCTGATTGGATTAGGATATGAAATGACCCCCGATTATAATGAACGTACACGTTTGATGGCAATATCTCAATTTATGGGCCAGATAGCATGGATGATAGCACCGTGGTTCTGGTATTTGATTTCACGTCCTGAATTATTTCCAAATGCACCGACCGGAGTTCGGAGTTTATCTGTTTGGGTTGGGCTTATTTGTTTGGTAATGGGTATTTTACCGGCATTTTTCTGCAAGGAAATAGACCAGGCACATTTAACCGGTCAATCAAAGTTGTCGTTCACGGGTATTGTGTCGAATGTAAAAGACTTTTTCAGGGATGTCAAACAAACCATTACAAACAAACCATTTCTTCGTCTTTGTGGAGCTACTTTCTTAGTATTCAATGGTTATCAAATAGTTGCTTCGTTTGCTTTCTACATCGTTATCTTCTATTTATTCAACGGCAACCAAGCCGCAGCAGGTCAATGGCCGGCATGGTTTGGCACAGTAAGTGCCTTGTTGACTGCTTTTTTAGTAATTCCGGTTATTACTTTCATGTCAACAAAAATTGGAAAGAAAAATGCCTTTATAGTATCCACATTAATTTCAATTGTAGGCTATGCCCTTAAATGGTGGGGATTCAGTCCTGGAAATCCTTGGTTAATGTTCCTTCCGTTGCCTTTAATGTCGTTTGGAATAGGTGGTTTATTTACCTTAATGATGTCAATGACTGCCGATGTATGCGATTACGATGAGCTTAAAAACGGAATGCCGCGAAAAGAAGCATTATTTGGAGCTGTTTACTGGTGGATGGTTAAACTCGGAATGTCTATAGCTCTGTTTTTAAGTGGTGTGATTTTGAGCACAGTAGGTTTTGATCAGAATGTTGAGGCACAATCAATGACTACCATAACCTGGCTTCGTATAGCAGATATTACTGTTCCTTCATTGGCTGGCATTTTAGCTATTTGGATAATATGGAATTACGATATTACCGAACAAAAAGCACGCGAAATTCGGAAAACATTAGTTGAACGCAGAGGGGAGTTATAGAAATTACGAATTACGAATTATCAATTATCAATTATCAATTATCAATTATCAATTGAATATATATGTCACGAAGAGAAGAAAAAATTATGGCTTTGGCAGGTGGTGTGGACATTGCCATTAAGCCCAAAGAAGAAATAAATGATTTGTTCGGTAAAGTTTTGAATGCCGGAATGCACGGACTCTGTTTTAGCGGTTATGAGGAAGGGCAAAAGCCCGGAGATGTACTTACAGAAGAACAAATACGAAGAAGAATGAAGATTATACAACCTTACACAAAATGGGTTCGTTCTTTTTCCTGCATTGATGGCAATGAGCTGATTCCGAAAATAGCAAAAGAATTTGGTATTAAAACCTTAGTTGGTGCTTGGTTAGGTAAGGAAACCGAAAAAAATGAGCAGGAAATATCAGCCCTTATAGAATTGGCAAATGATGGTTATGTGGATATAGCCGCAGTTGGGAATGAGGTTTTGTATCGTGAAGATTTAACCGAAAATGAACTTTTAGATTATATTTCAAGGGTTAAGGAAGCGATTCCCAACATAACGGTGGGATATATTGATGCTTATTATGAATTCGCTGCCCGTCCAAAAATTACAGAAGCCTGTGATGTTATTTTAGCAAACTGCTATCCCTTTTGGGAGTGCTGCCACATAGATTATTCCTTAATGTATATGAAACAAATGTATAACAAAGCTCTGAATGCAGGAGGAGGCAAAAAACATGTAATTATAACGGAAACAGGATGGCCAAGTTCAGGCGAAGATTATAAAGGGGCACAACCTTCGGGTGAAAACGCTTTAAAATATTTTCTCAATACCCAATTATGGTCTAAAGAAGAAGACATTGACATTTTTTACTTTACCTCATTTGACGAATCATGGAAAGTGGGTGCTGAAGGGGATGTCGGAGCTTACTGGGGAATTTGGGATAAAAATGAAAATATAAAATACTAATATGAGAACTGATATAAATCGCAGAACAATATATTAACCCTTAATTTTATAATAATAGTATGAAAAAAGTTTTTTACACATTCATTTCTCTCTTTTTAACTACAACAATATTTGCACAGGTTGATAAAATATCAGTTGTAAAAAATGAAAAAGGGGTGAAATTGGCAGTCAATGGAAACGACTTTATGATTAATGGTATGAATTGGGATTACTTTCCAATCGGCACCAATTATTCGTATAGTTTGTGGCAGCAATCTGATGATTTTATTCAAGCTGCACTTGATGCAGAAATGCCCATGTTAAATAATATGGGGGTAAATGCAATTCGTGTATATGTCGGGATTCAACCAAAATGGATCAAGTATATTTACGAGAAATATGGCATTTATACAATGTTGAACCATTCTTTCGGGAGATATGGCTTGACATTGAATGGCACATGGTTCCTGAATACTGAATATTCCGATTCACGGGTACACGATTTGCTTCTGAAAGAAGTAACCGATATGGTAAAAGAGTATCAGAATACTCCGGGTTTACTTTTGTACCTGTTAGGTAATGAAAACAACTATGGTCTTTTCTGGCGGGGAGCCGAAACGGAAAATATCCCCCTTGAGCAAAGAAAATCAACCTCTGGAGCCAAAGCCTTATACAAACTCTTTAACGAAGCGGTCGTAGCTATGAAAGCAATCAATACGACTCGTCCAATAGCAATATGCAATGGAGATGTACTATTCCTTGATATTATTGCCGAGGAATGTAAAGACATAGATATTCTGGGCTGTAATATGTATCGCGGTGTTTCTTTTGGAGATGCATTTCAAAAAGTGAAAAAGGCATTTAATAAACCATTGATGTTCACAGAATTTGGTTCTGATGCTTATAATGCTGCCACTAACATGGAAGATCAGCAGTCTCAACATTACTATCTGGTAAACAATTGGAAAGAAATTTATGAAAATGCAGCTGGTTTAGGTAAGGGAGATAATTGTATAGGCGGATTTACTTTTCAGTTTAGCGATGGTTGGTGGAAATATAAACAAACAGAAAATTTAGAAATTCATGATACTAATGCTTCCTGGGTAAACGGCGGTTATCTAAACGATTACATACCAGGAGAAAATAATATGAACGAGGAGTGGTATGGTATATGTGCTAAGGGTCAAACAGACGAAAGAGGGCATTATCAGTTATATCCCCGTGCAGCATATTATGCACTGCAACAAGCTCACAAACTTAATCCTTATGACAAGGGTCTAACAGCCGATGCGATAAATAGGTATTTTGCAGATATTCAGGTAACAAACTCCGTTTTAAAAGCCAGGGGTGACAAAGCATCTTTGAATAGTGAAACAACAGAAAAGATAAGGATTAGTGGGATAAGGGCAGAAATAACTACCTTCAGTACAGGCGGCAATATGATTACCACTCCTAAAGAAAAAGATACTGAATCTTTGAAATATCCCAACAGACTTGGTACAGACAATATGGAGTCCTTTTATGTCGGAGTTGAAGCGAAACCAGCCGAAAATATTAAAGCAAATGTATCTTTTAATATTCTTGGGAATGTTGCCGAAAATCCAATTGATGAAATATTTTACGAAAATCGTGGTCGCATCCGTTATGTAAATACCGATCAGGGTAATTTGGCTTTAACTTCTCTTGATCGGATACAAGTATATAGAGGGGATTTTACCTGGGATGACAAGTGGTTTAACCTTAACGGTTTTTATCGTACCGGGCATTATCACTGGGGATACGAAGGAGACCTTTTCGGATTATATCCGGAGGCAAATTATGGGCCAAACATTGACATCTACAATGGTGGCGCACCATTTGGTTTTGAAATCAATGGTAAAAAATCACTTGATGGTTTAAAAGTTGCTTTTGGGCCTGAACTTTGGTGGGGTGCTAACCCGGCAATATTATTAAAATATGGCCGGAAATTAGGCATCTTTGATTTAACCGGAATTTATCATGAAGATATTGACAAAAGAACTTCGGCTGTAAGCTCTTTTGCTATTCCTCTTCCACCCACACGGAGGGCTTCATTTGATGTAAAAACGAATTTAGGGAAATTTGGTATTGATTTAGGAGGTATTTGGGCCGGTCAGACTAGAGTTGATGAGACCTTTCAGATTGTTGATGGAAGTGTAGGAAACTACACTGTATATCAGGACAAAATATCCATGAAAGATACATGGGGAGGAAAAGCTAAAATAACCTTATCCACCGGACGAATCAACTGGTATGCACAAGGAGCGGCAATGGGATTGGTTGCCAATGGTGGTGCGGATTATACGAGGACTTTTACCGGTTGGCGTCTCAAAGACAGTGGAAGTGGTAACCAAACTAACTTTTTAACAGGTTTCACCTTGGGAATAGGCAATTTTCAGATAGCACCGAATTTCTTATGGCAAAAACCTATTGTCGGACCAATTCCAAAAGGTTCCCCTGCTCCCGCAATGTCAAGAAATGTACTTGATGATCCATTTGCAGTAAGGCAGAACAGGGAGACTACAGCAGGTGAGCTTTTAATTGCGTATGATCCTACCCCCGCTACATGGATGTGGGCATGGGATAGTGATGAGATGGAAGATGCACCCTTTGCGATAAGCGCAGATTTTGTTTATCGTCATCAGCCTACAACTCAGGATGCTGCCATAGGTATTATGGCAAACGGACGTACAATTTTTGCATTCCCCGGTGCGCCTGCCGGACGTGATT
Source organism: uncultured Bacteroidia bacterium (assembly GCA_903834845.1). Classification (GTDB taxonomy): domain Bacteria; phylum Bacteroidota; class Bacteroidia; order Bacteroidales; family Prolixibacteraceae; genus JAAFHB01. Next base: position 19,280 of record CAILKW010000849.1, read on the forward strand.
TATGGGAAATAAATTCACGCATTGTGTCAAAATTAAATCCCAACCTTGGATTTATTGTTAATATTTATGGTGGTAATACCGAATCAAACGGTAGTGACGAAAGATTGATCCAACGTTTTGGAACTGATTTAAGAATGATATACAAAAAAGTTAAATTAACTTCAATGGTTAAAGTGAATGATTGGGGACCTTACGATTATCACCGCGATTTCAACTTAACTTATCCACTCCAATTAATGGCGGATTTATCAATGTCAATTGCAAAGCGAAAATGGTTTAGTCTTCCGGAAACCAAAATCGGAATACGTTGCACCTGGCGTTCACTTAACCGATATTCACCACGTTATTCTCCTACTACAACAATGGATAATACAGGTCAAATGGTGCCTGACCCTGAAGCATTGGGATATGGAAACGGTAATGAATGGGAAATCAGAACTTATCTTCACTTTAGTATTGGCAAATAAACCAGAAAAAAATTGAAACAAATGAAAAATTTAAAATCCAATATTTCAATAGCTGCTCTGATAATCATTCTATTAGTAGCAGTCAACTGCAAAAGAAAACTCGATGGATTGGAATTGGCAACCTTTCCGACAACGGCTGAGGTTTTCATCGATGATTTTAGTTCCGGCTTGGGTTATGCAGCTTATGGAACCTCGAAAGTAACAGCATTTAGCGTTGATAAAGAGATAAAATACAAAGGAACTGCTTCAATGAAGTTTGAAGTTCCTGATAACGGCGACCCTAATGGCGGGTACGTAGGTGGAGTTTTTCAAACATCTATGGGTCGTGATCTATCCGGATATAACGTGCTAACTTTTTGGGCAAAAGCATCGCAACCTGCAACACTTGACCAGGCAGGATTTGGGAATGACCTGGGAATATCAAAATATATGGTTTCTATCTCAAATGTGGCCATTAATACAAATTGGACAAAACATTATGTTTTGCTTCCCGATCCATCTGTGCTAAAGCAAGAAAGAGGCATGTTTTTTTATTCGGCAGCACCGCTGAATGGGAAGGGTTATACATTCTGGATTGATGAAGTTAAGTTTGAAAAATTGGGAACAATTGCCTATTCGGCAGTGGGAATTTTAAACGGAAGAGATTCGATTATAAATAAAGCTGAAATTGGAGATATAAACAGTATATCAGGTATTTATGCTACATTTAACCTTCCTACGGGTATTGATCAAAAAGTTAATTTATCCGGTTCCTATTTCACATTTGCCTCATCCAGTCCAGCAGTTGCAACAGTAAGCGATTTAGGAATAGTTAAAACAGCAGGTAAAGGATCAACTGTTATTACTGCCAAAGTGGGGAGTCTTGTTGCAAAAGGTTCATTTACAATTAATTCAATAGGCCAACCGATTGCACCTGCCGAACCGGCTCCAACCCCGACTATTGCCAAAGATAAAGCAATCTCTTTATATAGTAATGCATATTCCAATGTTAAGGTAGATTCATGGAATACCCACTGGCAATATTCAACAGCAGAAAACTCGACTGTTCAAGTAAAAGGAGATGATATTATACGTTATCGGAACCTTAACTTTGTAGGTATCGAATTTTCATCTCAACCGATCAATGCCGGCGCAATGACCCATTTCCATTTAGATATTTGGGCACCAGATGCCACCGCCGGTAAAACATTTAAAGTTATGTTAGTTGATTTCGGTGCTGATGGTGTGTATGGTGGTGGGGACGATGCCAGTTCCGAAATTTCAATTACCAGTCCTACTTTGGATACTCAAAAATGGATTAGTGTGGATGTTCCTTTGACAAGCTTTACGTTGTTAAAAAGCAAATCTCATTTGGCTCAATTGGTCCTTTCGGGTGATGTGCCGAATGTTTACGTGGATAATGTTTATTTCTATAAAGGTGTTTTAGCACTGCCGACCTCCGCGGCACCGGCACCGTCACGGAGTGCTGCCAATGTTATTTCAATATTCAGCGATACCTATACCAATGTGACTGGAACAGATCTTAATCCCAACTGGGGTCAAAGTACCGTTGTTTTACAGGTTCCTGTCTTAGGGAATAATACGCTTCAATATGAAGGATTAAATTATCAGGGAATTGCGTTTGGCAGCAGCCAGGATGTTTCAGGGATGGGTTTCTTGCATCTGGATTTCTGGACAACCAATTCAAAACTACTGAACGTATCTCTGATAAGTACCGGCCCGGTTGAGAAAGCCTATAGTTTAACAGTACCAACCTCGGGGTGGACAAGTGTTGATATACCATTATCTTCGTTTTCACCCGTGGATTTAAAGAAAGCAATTCAATTAAAATTTGATGGTAATGGGGATATCTTTATTGACAATATTTATTTCTATAAGGTAGTGACAAGTGGACCATATTCCTTAACAAGTCCAATTGATTTTGAATCTACCGGGTATGGAGCAAGTTGGACATGGAATGTTTTCGAAAACTCCACAGGTCCGGCACTATCATTTGTCGCAAACCCCGATAAATCTGGCGCGAATACTTCCGCAACCGTAGCAAAGTTCACAGCACTTAAGGCTGGTGCGCTCTGGGCTGGTTGCGAAACACAACATGCCGCCATGGGTACATTTAAATTGGATGCCACCAACTGCATTGTCAAAATAATGGTGTATAAAACTGTCAAAAGCGATGTTGGAATAAAATTTGCGAAATCGGATGGATGGTCAATGGGAGAAATCAAGGTTGCAAATACAATTGTAAATGCTTGGCAGGAACTTACATTCGACTTTACTGCCCAGGTGCAGGATGGTTATGATCAAATAGCGATATTCCCTGATTTCGCTGCAAGGACTTCTGATAATGTTACATATTTTGATAACATAACTTTCAAAGCTAAAGATAGTGGTACAGCCACAGCACCGACTACTGCAGCTCCTACCCCAACTGCCAGTCAGGCAAACGTTATTTCGGTTTTCAGCGATGCCTATACCAACGTGACTGGTACAGATATGAATCCAGGCTGGGGACAAAGTACCGTTGTTTCACAAGTTTCTGTCGCCGGGAATAATACCCTTAAATATACCGGATTAAATTATCAGGGAATTCAGTTGGGAAGCAATCAGGATGTTTCTGCAATGGGATTTTTGCATTTGGATTTCTGGTCTGCCAATTCAACCTTACTGAACGTTTACCTGATTAGTCCAGGTCCGAGTGAAAAAGCTTTTAAATTAAACGTTCCAACCACAGGGTGGACAAGTTTGGATATTCCTTTATCTTCTTTCACAGGCGTGGATTTAAAGAACGTAATCCAATTTAAATTTGATGGAAATGGAAATATCTTTTTTGACAATATCTATTTCTACAAAGCCGGAGGTGCCCCGCTAACTGAACCGGCT
>CAILKW010000850.1 GCA_903834845.1 uncultured Bacteroidia bacterium
CATTATCCTGATGAACTCATTCGGTAGTGACGGAGCCAATCGTGGAGTTGGTGTTCCTGAGATAAAATTACAAATGCTGGAGCCTAACGGATTCAATCACAATAATATTAATGGTGCTCTCGATGAGCTGGAAAGTTCGGCCTATTACCTTTATTATGCCCAAATGGGTGGTGCCGGAAAACGTTATTGGTTTCATACAAAGCCAAACCTAAACATCCTGATCAATCAGGCAAAAAGTGAAATCAAAGATCAAGATGTAGTCGCTGAAATTTTAAAACGTTTGAGCGAGCGTACACGGAATACACAACTTTACAATACTTTAGTAGCTCCTACATCAGATATTCCTGAACAATTAAAGCCAACTTTGATCATTCTTAGCCCCATATTTTTGGCAAATCCAAATCAGGTAAACGGGAACACGAAACCTGTTATCGAAAAGCTGGCCACAAAAAAAGGGAACGGCGAGCGGATTTATCGGAACACGATTCTGTTTTTGGTCTGTTCCGAAATAGGTATAGGTAAACTTAATTCAGACATCAGAGAGTACCTTGCCTGTCTGAAAATAAATCTTGAATACCATTCACAATTAGAGAGAGACCAGCGGGATGAAATTAAGAAAAGATTGGATGATGCCTCTAAACTGAGTGAATCATCAATAGTAAATGCCTATTCAATTGTAGTCAAATATTCGGTGAAGAATGGGGCAGAGAAACTGTTAGTCAAACAATTCAAAGATTCCATTGATTCTCAGATTAACAATACACTGATAACCTTATTAAAGGAGGCAGAGTGGTTATTGGACTCAGTTGGTTTGAACACTTTACGGAACAACAATTTGCTGCCTGCCATTGGACAATCGGTTAAAGTAAAGGACATTTACGAAGCATTCCTGAGGTTCGATGACAAACCAATGATTACAGGCAGCGAGGCAGTTTCACGAAGTTTACTACGCTACTGCATGAATGGTGAATTTTGCATTGCAACCGGCGATGGAAATGGCTTTACAAGGTTTTATTTAAAGGAATCAGTCCCCTACTTTGATGTTACCGATAACACTTATTGGTTGGCAGATAAAAGTTTGAAACCGATACCCGAACCAATTCCAAAAACAGTTGGAACGGAAGATTCCGGTTCTGGTTCGGGACAAGTTGTATATCCCGAAGTTCATACACCCCAATCTTCTTTAAATGAACCTGAACCGATAAAAAAAATCAAAGCAATTACGGTTTCAGGTAAAGTACCATTGGAGCGTTACACCGAGCTGTTCAACTATTTTATTACACCTTTTGCCATGAGCGGCAATAAAATAGATATTGAAGTGAGTTTCAGGATAATTTCAAATGCAGGCAATCCCATTGATGAATCGAAGCAGCAATACAAAAATGTCAAAGAAGCAGCGAAGCAGTTAAAATTGGATTTTAACGAAGAAATTTGAAAAATTGAAACGATAACCATCGAAAAGTGCTACAGCAAACAAACTTTAGGACGAAGTGTCCCGGTGACTATTCAAACGCAGCAACCGTCACCCTGACACTTAAACCAAAATAAGATTTTTTTGAAATTGATTCAAACCTTATTTTTACTTTGTTTTAAGCTTAATAGCTGGGGTTATCCTCGTACCCAACCTTTTTACCATTTTTTTTAACTGAAATTTATATGTTCAACCCTGTGGTTAAACTTGAATAGCCCAGAGTAAACCGTCCCGAACGAAAGCTTTGTCTATTGAGGTTGATTACAAGCTTTCGCTGAAAAGCCGTGACAGTTTCATCGTTAGGGTCAATACACATACTGAAGGACCCCTGAGGATGATTTTTGAACAGTACATTTTCAACCTGCCCGATCAAAAATTTGTAGCTCAGACCAAAGTAACCGGTGTTGGGATAATAAATAGCCGACCCATGAAACTGGATACAATCCCTGGATTTACTGGGTTGTTGTAATTTTAGGTACCAGCTAATTCCATATTATTAATGATATGAATTTCAGACTTTATTCGTATTTTTAAAACTTCTGTAATCACTTAATGAAATCCATTAATATTTTAATTATGAATAAGATGCACATATTCCGGTTTATTTTGTTTGGATTGTTTTTCACAATGATGGCCTGCAATCCGGCACAAAAAATTGCTTCACCAAAATCTGTTGGCCTAAATAGCGATTCGCTGAAGGTAGCTGAAGGAGTTATGCAGAAGTACGTCGATGAAGGGAAACTGGCCGGAATCTCAACAATGGTCATTAAAAATGGTAAAATGGTTGAAAGGGCGAATTATGGGTACGCTGACCTCGAAACAAAAAAACCTGTTGAGGACAATACCATTTTCAGGATTTACTCGATGACCAAACCGATTACGGCAGTAGCCTTAATGACACTTTATGAAGAAGGAAAATTTCAACTTGATGATAAAGTTTCAAAATTCATTCCTGAATTTGCAAGTACAATGGTTTATAAATCAGTGGGTAAATCCTTTACGCTTGAAAAACCGGTCAATGAAATAACAATCAGGAATCTTTTGACCCATAGTTCCGGGATTTCCTATGGATGGGATCCCAAATCGTATGTCGATTCGTTGTACCGTGTGGCCAAGGTGGGTGGTTGGGATGCGACAATCGGGGAAAAAGTAAAGATTTTGGCAGGTTTGCCCTTAAATTTTCAGCCTGGAACCGAATGGAAATATGGCCTTTCGATTGATGTCGCCGGCTATCTTGTTGAAGTCATGTCGGGAATGCCCCTTGATGTTTATATGAAAACACGCATTTTTGAACCGCTTAAGATGGAGGATACCGGATTCTATGTTCCGAAAGAAAAGCTCGGCCGGTTGTCGCAAATGAACCGTTTTGATAAGGCAGGAGTCCTGAAATCTTCTGATGGTGGTTTCAATAAACCCACAACCCTGTTTTCCGGTGGTGGTGGTCTTGTTTCAACCATGAACGATTATTCGCGATTTTGCAGAATGTTGCTAAATGGGGGCAACCTTGATGGGAAAAGGATATTAATGCCTGAAACCGTTAAGATGATAATGACCAATCAGTTGCCAAAATCGGCAAAATACAAGGACGGATATGGTTACGGCCTTTCCGGGGAGGTTAATCTTACAAGTGGGGAATACAGTTGGTCGGGTGCTGCATCGACAACATTCTGTATCGATCCAGCCAATGACCTGATTATTATCACATATACACAGTTGATGCCAAACAATTTCGAATATGCGGGCAAATTTAAAAAAATGGTAAAAGGAGCATTTGTAAAATAGATTTTAATAACAATATAGCAATCATGCAACTGCACAAAAATTTGCTTTTTTTACCATTTCTTATTGGCAGTACAACGCTTGCCCGACAAAAGCCTAAGCTGGACGAGCCAGAACCAAAGAGGAAAAAGTGTAATTTTATGGCATGGAATTATTAACTGAAACATACAAGAGCAAAATAGCCTACGTACTATCATGTTACGATAGGCTGATCCTCAGTGGCACACTACCGGAGATTTCTTTTAGTCAGGGAATGACAAATTACATGTATCAAAAAGAAGTTAAATATTTGATTATCCAAAATTTGCCGAACCATTTAAAGAAGTAATTCGGGCAAATGCTGAACGTATATCCAAAGAGTATGGAGTAGAAATTGAATTCATTCGTAAATCTGGGGTATGGAAAGAATCAATCATTTCAGAGAAAATTGAAAAGCGAGGTAATCATCCAGGCATTGTACATATCATCTCCGCAATGGAAACATGCAATACCTATAAACCATGGCATGACAAAACAACAGGAAAAACATTTTTAAAGCCAGACCAAAGCAAATGTTTCCATTACTATTTTTATTTAATTGACGAACAGGTTGGTTTGGGATACGTACGTGTACCGACATGGTGTCCCTTCCGTTTACAAGTTTATATCAACGGCCACAATTTATTGGCTACAGAATTAAGACAATCGGGTATTAAATATACCATGATAGACAATGCTTTTGACAGTCTCGAAGATGCGGACAAAGCACAAGAACTCTCGGACAATATCAGTATTGAAAAACTTCATCGCAAATTAGATGAGTTTGGAATACAAATTCAGCAGGAGCTATGGCTACAAAGAAGGGAAATTTTTCAATTGTCAGGGTTATCTTCGCATTAGGGTTGAAGGGGAAAATGCGACTGTAGAACTCTTGCAATCAAGTGTTGATTATCAACATACCAATAAGGAGGTACTATTTTCCTATACGGTTCGGGCCAAAAAATGAACGGGTGGTAATAATAAAAGTTTCGCTTTGCGAAATTGTACCTTCAACTTTACTATCTTTGAGGAATTCGACCAATAAAACTATGCGGCCATTTAATATCAGGATTTATGCAGGCGTGATTCTTTTTTTTGTGGCATTTCTGGCAAATGCCCAGCCTGAAAATATGTCGCTGCGGTACCTTCGCACAGAGGAAGGTCTGTCTCAAAACGAAGTGACCTCCATTCTCCAGGATAACGAAGGATTTATGTGGTTTGGTACCCGTTGCGGATTAAATCGCTATGATGGCTACGAGTTCCTGGTTTTTAATCAGGTGCCGGGGGATTCAAACAATCTGGTGAATACCTCTGTGGAAAAAATATGCAAAGACAGCAAAGGGATCATCTGGATTGGAACAAAATCGAATGGAATAAGCCGGTATAATCCGGTTACAGGTAAGTTTTTGAACATGCCCTATAACGGTCGGTCTGCCCAAAATATTCTGCCCGATAAAAGGATTATCTCTTTTTGTGAAGATACCGATGGAGATATGTGGATTGGAACATGGAATGGCGGTCTGTTGAAGTACAATCCTGAAACCGGGCAGGGGAAAACTTATAATTTGACATCCAATGTTAATGTGATCCTTAAATCATCCAATGGCATAGTCTGGGTTGGAACCAACTATGGATTATTCGAATATGACCCTGCTGTTGATTCATTTAAACAACAGAGTAGCTCAACGTTCAACAATCAGATTCCGTGTATTATTGAGGATAGAAATCATCAATCTCTCTGGATATTGCATAACAATGAGAGTACCCTGGTGAAATTCGACCTGAAGAGTAGGTCATCGCAAACTTTCAGGTTAAATCCGGCGGAAGAAAAGGAATTTGGTCAATTTAATGGCACAACCAAAATAATGCAGGATAATAAGGGATTGCTTTGGATTGGATCTTGGGGAAATGGCTTGTTTCAGTTCAATCCTGAAAATTCAACATTCTCAAGAATTGCGCTCTACCCAAATCTCTTGTTTAAAAGCAACAATGAATTTGACACCATATTGGATATTTTTCAGGACAGGAATAACAATGTTTGGATTGGTTCAAATGGAGTTGGTGTGTGTCTTTTAACAGAAAAGATGAAGTTTAATACGTTGGGATTGAGTAAAGATCAAACGCTCAACAAATGTGTTATGAGTGTGCTGGAAGACAAAAAGGGCACGTTGTGGGTTGGAACAAGAGGAAGCGGTCTCTATTATTCAGTGAACAAGATAGACTTTTATGAAGTTCCTTTTACGGCATTGAAAAATCAGGATCAGTTTAAACTTGTTCGGGCTATTTACGAGGATAAGGAAGGGAATATTTGGATCGGAACCAGTTATAATACAGGAATTATTCGGTACAAAAATGGAATTCCGGAGTTAATTCCAAGTTCTGAATTTTTTAAGGATCGAAGATTTGATCTGATTATGAAGGCGGTAACCTTTACTGAGACAGACCAGTCTTTTTACATTGGTACACAACAACGTAGCCTTTTCTTGCTTGAAAAGAAAGCAGGGTCATTCGGAAATATCAAAAATTACAAGGAAAAATACGGCGCCAGCGGGCAGTTGCAAAATGATCGGGTAAGCTACCTGCTAAAAGATTCAAAACAACGGATTTGGGTGGCAACTTATGATGGCTTGTTTATTTTTGATCCTGCGAACGAGACTTTTACGAATATCAATACTTATTTTGCCTTATCCGGGTTTTTTGAACCGAAAATTATATTCTGCCTGAACGAAAGCAGCGATAAAAGTATTTGGATTGGTACACCCATCGGATTATACCATCTTAAGGAAAAGGCTGGCAAAGATGCAGAATTAGATTATATTACCACAGAAAAGGGTTTGTCGGGAAACCAGATTATGGGAATAACTGAAGATGGCCTCCAAAACCTTTGGATCAGCACAAATGCCGGTATTTCAAAATACAACATGCGGACTAAAAAATTCAGCAATTTTACCACAATCGATGGTCTGCAAAGTAGTAGCTTCTCTGAAACCAGCTTTTGCAAGGGTCTGAATAATACACTTTATTTTGGAGGTACGTTTGGTTTAAATTCTTTCAATCCGGATGAAATCGTTGAAAACAATTTCCTGAATGACATCGTCTTAACCAGTCTTAGTTTGTATAACCGACGCGTTGAAATTGGAGAAGCTTACGATAATCGTGTTATCCTTCACAAATCGTTGAACAATTCCACTGAAATTACGCTCAATGACCGCCAAAAAAGTTTTCAGATTGAATTTTCGGCGCTCGATTTTAAAGCGCATGGAAAAAATCAGTATGCCTATAAACTCGACAACTTTGATAAGGAGTGGAATTATATTGGCACTCAACATTTTGTAAACTTTAATAATTTACGCCAGGGTGAGTATATTCTGGAAATAAAAGCCTCCAGCAATAATTATAGTTGGAATGAGCAGCCACGAAAACTTAAGATAATCATCATGCCCCCGATCTGGCAAACCTGGTATGCTATCTTCTTCTATGTTATTTTGATTGTGGGAATTGTAACGATAATCCGGTGGAATGCTGTTAAGCAGGTTAGAATGGCTAAAAACCTGGAAATTGAAAAAATAAAGCATGAACAGGATCAGAGGGTAAGCGAAATGAAATTTCAGTTCTTTACCAATATATCACATGAATTCCGCACACCACTCACCTTAATTTTTGCACCCCTGAAAGAACTGGTACAGAAAGCACTGGCATATAAACTTCAGGACGAAGCCCTTGAGAAAATTCAGATTATTTATAAAAACACGAACCTGTTGATGAAGCTGATTGATCAACTGCTCGATTTCAGAAAAGCTGAAACTGAAAATTTAAAATTAGTTGCACGATATTTAAATATTGAGGAATTTGTGAGAGAGGTGTGTTATCCGTTTTATGAATTGGCTAAAATAAAGGATATTAGGTTTCAAATCGATTCGGACTTAAGAAATAAAGAGATATGGTTTGATAGGGACAAAATGGAAATGATCATAAATAATTTGGTCTCTAACGCATTTAAGTTCAACAAACCAGGAGGATTCGTAAAGATCACGCTCGAAGAAAACGAAAATGAAGTGATTGCAAATGTGACCGATGGTGGTAAGGGAATACCGCCTAAGGCGATTGTCCATATTTTTGAACGCTTTTACCAGGTTGACGACGGCGAAAACATTGGCAGCACTGGTATTGGATTGGCTTTGGTTAAATACTTGGTCGAGCTGCATCAGGGAATTATTAAAGTTGACAGTAAATTGGGAAAAGGAACTGAATTCAGGCTAAAGCTAAAAAAAGGGAAAGATCATTTAAATCCGGAACAGCTTTTTGCAAATGATGCGGAAAGCGTAACTTTTTCAAGGGAAGAAACCACTTTGAATCGATTCCTTCCTTCAAGAAAGAAAAAGGAAACCGCTTCTGATGCGTGCATTTTAATCATTGAGGATACCCCTGATGTCAATCAGTATTTGATAAGTCTTCTTGAACCTTTATATCATGTTGAATCTGCTGTGGATGGTAAAGAAGGGTTCGCAAAGGCCGTTGAATTAATTCCTGATCTGATTATTTCGGACATAATGATGCCGGAAATGGACGGGTTTGAATTGTGTAAAAGAGTCAAGGCAAATAACCTTACAGCCACTGTCCCTGTAATTCTTTTAACTGCAAAAAGTTCCAGTCAATACAAATTAATGGGAATTCAAACCGGGGCTGATGATTACATTTCAAAACCGTTTGACCCCGATTATTTAATTGAAAAGGTCCGTATTCTGTTGCTTTCGCAGAAAAAACTAAAAAAGCAATACAGCAAATCGATTCGTCTTGAACCTTCGGATATCGAAATTGAATCAGCAGATGAGGTACTCCTTAAAAAATGCATCTCTACCATTGAAAAAAATCTTCAAAACGAGGACTTTTCTGTTGAAACGTTAGCTGAGATTTTAAATATGAGCAATTCATCGCTTTACCGTAAGTTGAAATCGCTCACCAATTTGTCTTCTGCTGAATTTATCCGTTCAATCAGGATAAAGCGGTCTGCACAGTTACTCCAGGATAAAAGCAAAACAGTTTCTGAGATAGCCTATGAAGTTGGCTTTAACGACATGAAGCATTTCAGGCAGGTTTTTCACAAACAATTTAACTGCTCACCTTCCGAATTTCGGGAAAAGATTCAATAGCGTTTCAGTGCCTGACGAAAATCAGAGCCTCTGATTCTGATTTTATAAAAAATCTGATTATTTACTTCTATTTCAATTATTTAAAATGTCATTGTGACTTATCCACCCCCTTATATTGAAATATAGATGAAACGATAACTGACCTATTTTACCCCTTGTTTTCATGAATCTGACCCCCATTTGACAAATTTTTCCTGATGTACTTTGACCAAACAGAATTAACGAAACAAAGCGTGTTTGATGAAAAAGAAAGATAAAACCCGGATACTCCAATTTCTAGCTTTTAACACTTTCAACATATTTCTCTATGTAGCATTGATTGCATTGATTATATTTCTTATTAAATATCTCTATTAACAAAAGTTTATTACTTATGGAAAGAACAATTCAGAATCGTTTAAAAAAGCTAAGCTTGTTGTTTTTTGCACTTTTATTGACAAGTGCAGGATGGGCGCAGCGAAGTATTAGCGGAACCGTTACCGATGAAAACAGTCAACCTCTGCCTGGCGTTTCGGTGGTAGTTAAAGGGACAACGACAGGAGTTGCTACCAATAAAGATGGAAAATTCAGTCTGGTCGTTCTTACGGGTGCGAAAGACCTAGTTTTCTCTTTTATCGGAATGAAACCTCAGGAAGTGCCAATCAGCGGGCGGGCAACCATCGATGTGAAACTTATCGCCGAATCAATCGGTCTGCAAGAGGTGGTTGCTATCGGTTATGGCACTCAGAAAAAGGTGACAATTACCGGAGCGGTTTCAAGTGTAGAATCAAAAGAATTGATGCAATCGCCTAATGCGAGTGTCGGAAATTCCCTGGCAGGCAGAGTAACTGGGTTATCTTCTATCCAGTATTCCGGAAAACCTGGAGCAGATGCCCCCGAAATTTATATTCGTGGAGTTGGTTCCCTGACAACAGATAGATCAAGTCCGCTAATGCTTGTCGACGGGGTAGAGCGTTCTTTCAACCAACTTGATCCAGCTGAAATTGAAAGTATTTCTGTTTTGAAGGATGCTTCTGCTACTGCCGTTTTTGGTGTTCGCGGTGCGAATGGCGTCATCATCGTAACAACCAAAAGAGGGATTTTGGGATCGGCAAAAGTTTCGCTTAGCTCATCCTATGGGATACAGGTGCCAACCCGTTTACTGGATTTTGCTGATAGCTATACGTATGCACTTCGTTTCAATGAAGCCATGAAGAATGATGGTGGCACACAGTTCTTTTCGGACAAGGCAATTGAAGCTTTTCGGACGAATTCCGATCCGATTATTTATCCAAGTATGAACTGGATGTCGTACATGATGAAGTCATTTGCCCCGGAGTCAAAACAAAACGTTAGTATTTCGGGTGGTACACAACGTGTGAAATATTTCGTTTCACTGGGAAATACTTATCAGGGAGGTATGTTTGAAACATTTTCAAAGGGGAAAGAAACGAACTTTTCCTACAACCGATACAATTACCGGTCGAACCTTGATATTGAAGTGACCAATACCACCCAATTGAGTCTTACTCTTGGAGGACAGGTTGGTGTGAGAAATGAGCCCAATGGTACTAATGAGCTCTTCCGTACCTTGTATTGGGCAGTTCCCTATTCTGGGGCTGGTATTGTTGATGGAAAATGGATTAAGACAGGAACCACCTATATTCCCGGTAGTGACAAAAAGGATGGTTTGACTCCATTTTACGGATTGGGTTATGTGAATCAGCTTCAAAGCACGCTTAATCTTGATATTAACATGGTTCAAAAACTGGATTTTGTCACAAAAGGACTAACATTCAGGATAAAAGGTGCCTACAATACAAATTATTCCCAGACCAAAACACGGGCCTCTTCCATCGCATATTATGAGCCTTATTTTATTTCCGATCTTGATAAAAGTGCTCCAAGTACAGATAAAACCATCGTTTATAAAAAAATCGGGACGGATGGAACCCTCAGTTATGGAGAATCATTTGGAAAGGGACGTGACTGGTATGCTGAAGCTGGTTTTAATTATGACCGGACTTTTGGGATTCACCATGTTACCGGACTGGTTTTATACAATGAGAGCAAAACATTTTATCCAAGTCAATATTCGGATATTCCAGCCGGACTTGTGGGTTTGGTTGGTAGGGTCACATACGACTACAATACCCGCTACCAGCTCGATTTAAATATGGGATACAATGGTTCCGAGAATTTCGCACCCGGAAAACGTTTTGGTTTTTTCCCGGCGGTATCTGCAGGATGGGTTTTATCCGAAGAACCATTTATTAAAGACCTGGGACTTGTTGAATACCTCAAATTGCGTGCCTCGTATGGAGTCGTTGGAAATGACAAATTAGGCAGCAACAGGTTCCTGTATTTACCCGATAGTTATAATCCGAGCAGTGGAAGCTACAATTTTGGGACGAATAATCCAGCTAATCAAGGAGCAGCGATAGAAGGATTAGTAGGGAATCCTTATGTAAGTTGGGAAAAGGCCCGTAAGCAGAATTATGGTGCTGATTTTAAGTTATTCCATTCAAAATTTGGCGTTAATTTCGACTACTTCATTGAAAACCGGGAGGACATACTTTGGAGCAGAAGTACTATCCCTGGATTTGTAGCCTATAACTCACCGGCAGTAAATCTGGGCAAGACAAAAAATCAGGGTTATGAAATCGCGGCAACCTGGAGACAGACGGTTCCGGATTTCACCTACTGGGTCATTTTTAATCTTTCGTATGCCAAAAACAAGATTGTTTTCATGGATGAAATACCACAAAGCCAACCCTATCTTTACGCTACAGGACATCCGGTTGGACAGCCGTTTGGGTATGTTACTGATGGGTTTTATGGCGTAAATGATGTGATTCCTGCCGGTGCTAAGCCCGGATACCTAAAGTACAAAGACCTTAACAATGACGGGAAGATCGATACAAACGATCAGATGGCCATAGGGTATCCCGTTTATCCGGAATACAGTATGGGAACTACATTTGGGTTGCAATGGAAGAATTTTGATATGAACATGTTATGGTCGGCTGCAACCCATACTTCAAGAATGTTGGGAGATGTCATTAAAACCGCATTTAGTGAGACAGGAAACCGGTCGCTGTTACAGTATATGGCTGATGGTCGGTGGTCACCTGAAACTGCTGCCACCGCGAATTATCCAATCATGTCACTTGCAGGGGCCACCTACAATGCGAAAACCTCTGATTTCTGGCTAAAAGATGCCTCTTACCTTCGGTTGAAAAATATCGAAGTTGGTTATACTACTCAGGCTGGTTTCCTGCGCCAGATTGGAATTAAAACGCTGAGGGCATACATCAATGGATACAATCTTTTGACATTTGACAAATTGAAAATTGCTGATCCTGAGTCTAAAACAGCTGCTGATGTGACCTATCCAATTGTAAAAATTTACAATATTGGATTAAAGATTGATTTCTAAATCTAAAAAATGAGTACACGGATTGATCCATGCATGAGATGTAAAAACATGGTATTAAATCCTGTCACAACTTTAAAAATACATGAACATATGAAAATAAAACATTTATTCTTTATTGGTGTCATTATCACGTTGCTTACAACGGGATGTGATAAACTTCAGGTTGGCAATAGCTTCCTGGAAAAAGCCCCGAGTAGCGATGTGACCATCGATACAATTTTCTCCTCACTGACTTATGCCCAGAAGGAATTGTGGGGGGCTTATACAACTCTTCCTTATGGACTTAACCTTGATTGGAGCGCAAAAGGCAATAAATTAGGAATGGATATTTTGGAAGGCCTTACCGATCTGAACCATAGTTATCTTTCCTGGGGTGGAATTATGCAGCTCTATTACAATGGTGTTTACGATGCTGGAATTGAGAACAGTTCAGCCAATACTAAATATAGTTATACCACTGAGAATAGCTGGCTTGGAATTCGTAGGAGCTGGACATTTATTGAGAATGTTGATCGGGTCCCCGATGCTGATTCCCAAACAAAAAAGGCATTGAAGGCTGAAGCCCGGATGATAATAGCCGTCCATTACTGTGATATGTTTCGTAATTTCGGCGGAATACCCTGGGTCAATCATGCCTATACGCCAACCGAGGACACTAATTTACCGCGATTAACTTCACGCGCCACACTGGATTCAATTGTAGCACTTATTGATAAAGCAATTCCTGATTTAAAATGGACAATTGATGATCCCAGTAATTGGGATGGCCGGTTCACACAGGCTTCAGCCATGGGACTTAAAGCAAGGATTCTTCTTTTTGGAGCAAGCCCGCTCTTCAATGATAATACTCCCTATTTGGATGGAGAAGCGGCTCAAAAAAAATATGTTTGGAATGGCACTTACGACGCTTCACTATGGAAAAAAGCGGCTGATGCTGCGAAGGTGTTAATTGATAAAGTCAATTCACAGGGTGGATATCAATTGGTGAAGACAGGTAACCCGAGAAAAGATTTTCAGGACGGATATTATAAAAGAGGAAATGGCGAATTGCTGATCTCGACCCGGGTGCGATACCAATCTCCGGGATACTGGGATGGTAATTATTATTTTTACCAAAGCGCCGGAGGTTATGGATGTGTGAACCCAACCCAGAATTATGTGGATATGTTTGGCATGGCAAATGGGTTACCCATTACTGATGCTGCTTCGGGTTATGATCCAAAAAATCCCTATAAAAATCGTGATCCCAGATTATACGAAACGGTGCAGGTTAACGGAGACTATTATCAGGGAAGAACAGTCGAACTCTGGATTGGCGGTCGTGAACGTACAAACGGAACAGGTACTGCTGCTCGTTCGGGTTATGGACCCCGGAAGTTTTTCCTTGAAGCAAACAACAGTACCAGTATTGGATCCGTGGTTGAATGGCCATATCTGAGACTGCCTGAAATTTTTCTGACTTTTGCCGAAGCTTCAAATGAGGTAAATAATGGGCCTAATGCGGAAGCCTATCAATATGTGAATTTAGTGAGGAATCGTGTGGGTTTAAGTAATTTACCTACTGGTCTTACAAAGGAACAATTCAGAAAAGCCGTTTTGAATGAAAGAGCATGCGAGTTTGGTTTCGAAGAAGTTCGTTGGTACGATCTGATTCGTTGGAAATTATCTGAGGAATTCACAAAAACATTGCATGGAATGGATATAACCAAAGCTGCAAATGGCACGTTAACTTATGTGATGACTGATTTGCCTGTGCGTTTCTGGAAAACGACATGGTCTCCCAAATGGTACCTGAGCGCATTCCCTACCAATGAAATAAACAAAGCATACGGGTTAGTACAAAACCCTGGATGGTAATGACTTTTAAAAGAATAATTAATCATACAAAAGGTTGATTTAAAATGAGAAAAAATATTCGATACATATATTTGAGCCTGATTATTATCATCTTTATGATAGGTAATGCAGCCTTTGCCCAGAAAAAGGCATTTTCAGGAATTGTAACAAATTCTTCAGGAAATCCCGTGCAGGGAGTTGAACTGACAATTATGGAACAACCCGGAGAAAAGTATTTCACTGATGCTGGCGGTAAATTCACATTTATAGCTGAATCAGGTCGGCATTTGATGGTCCGGACTTCGACAAACGAAGGTAAAGTGGTCGTCATTGATCAGATTAACTTGTCAATTGTACTCGATCATTTATCCAGATTACTTAATATTGGATACGGACAAGCCGTTTTTCAAAATGAATTGTCCTCATCGTTAAGTACTGTGGATGCTGATCAAATATCAGGGAGTTCTGCTCTTAACCCGGAAAATGCTTTATATGGTTTACTGCCTGGCCTTTCTGTCATGCAAAATGGTGGGATTGCTGAAGGCAGAAGTCCTGACATGTTTATCCGCGGAAATGAAACCATGAACAACGCCAATATTCTGGTTCTGGTTGATGGTTTCGAAAGGCCATTATCATCTTTGTCAACTGCTGAAATTCAAAGTGCAACTGTATTGAAAGATGCGGCAGCACTTGCTGAATATGGACAGCGGGGAGCAAATGGCGTTTTATTAATCACGACAAAAAGAGGTCAGAACAATGCCTTGAAAGTGGATGTTTCCTATCAATATGGAATGAATCAGGCATTTAGGCTTCCTGGATTCTACGGTGCAAACGATTATGCCAATGCATTGAACGAAGCTTTGACAAATGATGGATTACCTGTACGTTATAACAATGCGGATTTGGCAGCCTTTAAATCCGGGGATTCACCCTATTTGTTTCCCAATGTGAATTGGAACAAGGAGGTATTGCGCGATTATGGCACAAATTCAAATTTCAATGCAACATTTATAGGTGGTGGGGAGCGAATTAAATACTTTACCTCCCTGAATTATCAAAGTGAGACGGGTTTGTTCAATCATACAGACAATAATATTTTCAGTACCCAACAGAAATATACCCGTCTGAATTTCAGAACGAATCTGGACATTGATCTGACGAAGAACACACTTTTCCGCATCAATGTTGGTGGAAATATATATGATGCCAATCGTCCCGGGACATCAGCGGATAACATATTTAATTCCCTTTACTCTGTACCATCCGCAGCTTTTCCGGTGAAAACTTTAAATAGTATATGGGGTGGAACCAACATTTACAATAACAACCCAATGGCTCTTGCTACTGCCACCGGTTACGCAACGACCCATTCACGAACTTTGCTTTTTGATGTTAGTATTAAACAAAATCTTGACAAAATAGTGAATGGACTAACAGGCGAGGTTGCAGTATCTTATGACAACGCAGCAACCTTCTGGGATGGTAAAACAAAAAACTTCAAATATCAAATTACTGATATACAGCATGATGCAACTGGTGCCATTACCAGTCCCATTTATACAAATTATGGACTGGAAACAGCCCTTACTCCTTATTCCCAGTTGGGAGGTCAATGGCGTCATGGTAATTTCTGGGGAAAGTTAAATTATTACACCTCACGTGGGCAGAATACATTGAATGCCATGGTGCTTTACCAGCAGGACAAAAAAGTTGATAATGGGCAATATCACACCTATACGCATCAAAGCTTGGTTGGAAATGCCAACTACAATTATGCCCAGAAGTATTATGCTACCTTGTCGGTTTCATACAGTGGAAGCAGTGTGCTTCCTTCAAACGATCGTTTTGGTTTATTCCCTGCTATTTCCGGAGCCTGGCTTTTAAACAAAGAGTCATTTCTTGCCACCTCAAAGATGGTTAAGCTTTTGAAGTTTCGTGCATCATGGGGTATTACCGGTAACGACCTGATGTCTCCTAATCTTGCCGATCAGGGATATAACTCAAGTGGCGGATATTTCTTCACAAATAACAACACTGCCACCGGTGGGTTTAGAGAAGGCACTTTGGCTACACAGCAATTGACCTATGAAAAGTCCTATAAAACGAATATTGGGATTGATGCAAACCTTTGGGGAAAATTGGATGCAACGTTAGATGCTTTCTACGACAAGCGAAATGACATCTTGGTTTCAACGGCAGGCAAACTTTCTAATATATTGGGTGTTACTCCACAGTTTCAAAATTTGGGTGTAACCAGAAATAAAGGACTGGAAGTTAGCCTGAATTGGAAAGATCAAATAGGTAGCCTAAACTACCATCTTGGGGGCCAGCTTTCATTTGCCAGAAATAAGATTATCGAACTGGCAGAAAATTATCAACCATTAGATTATTTGAAACGCACAGGAAACCCAATTGGACAGGTTTTCGGTATGCAGGCAATCGGTTTTTTTAAGGATCAGAATGATGTTGCCACAAGTCCGAGGCAATTATTCTCCAATGTGAAGCCAGGCGATTTTAAATACAAAGATCAGAACGGAGATAATGTTATCAATGAGTTGGATAATGTCCAGCTTGGATACAATACCACGAATCCCGAAATCTATTATTCTTTCAACCTTGGTTTCAATTATAAGGGATTTGGGATTGATGCACTATTCCAGGGGACAGCGAACCAGTCGGTTTATCTGAATACGCCGAGTGTGTTTTGGCCCCTGAGTGGAAACAAAACAATCTCATCCTTCTCGGATAACCATTGGACTCCAACAACAAGCAATTCAGCTACATTACCTCGATTAACGACGCTGAACAATGACAACAATTTCAGGTCAAATTCAACGTGGATAGAAAATGGCAGCTATCTTAAACTGAGGACTGCTGAAGTTTATTATGAATTGCCCAAAAAGAGCATTGAAAAATTCAAATTAAGCAAGGCCAGGATATTTGTAAGAGGTATGGACTTATTTTCTATCGACAAAGTAAAAGTAATGGATCCGGAAGAAATTGGTACGGGTTATCCTACATTGAGAACTTGTTATCTTGGGATCAATGTTGCTTTTTAAACAATTAAAAACAAAAAGTTATGAAAAGAATAAAAATAATTGGCTTGGTTGGACTTCTCACGTTCATTATGGGAAGCTGTAACTATCTGGATTATAGTGAGACTTCCTATTTGCATAAAAATGATGTATTCTCGGATTGGAACAGGACGCAAAATTTTCTGGCCGACATTTATTCCAGAATGCCAACAGGTTTTAATCCTATTGGCGGTGCCATGAGTGAGTCGGCAACAGATGATGCCAAATTTGTATTGGATTATTCATCGGTTCAGAAATTGACTGATGGCAGTTGGAGTTCCATTTTAAATCTTGACGATCAATGGGCTAATATGTATGCCGGGATCAGGGCCGTAAATTTATTTTTAAATGAAATAAAAGGGCGCACGTTTGATGATTATAAATGGACAGATAACTATGCTGATAAAATGGCACAGTTCAATAATTATCCGCAGGAAGCCAGGTTTTTGAGAGCGTTCTTCTATTTGCAATTAATCCAGCGTTACGGGGATGTGCCGTTGATTAAAACTGTTTTAACCGATGCTGAGGCGAATGCTGTTTCACCAGCTTCTTTTGATGACATTATTAGTTATATAGTTTCAGAATGCAATGAAATCATCCCTCTTTTACCGGTCACTTACGTAGGTTTTACCTCCGCTCAGGAAACAGGACGAGTAAGACGGGGAGCGGCAATGGCATTGAAAGCACGTGCGTTGCTGTATGCAGCCAGTCCATTGCATAATCCATCGGGCACTGCTCAAAAGTGGATTGATGCTGCAAAAGCTGCCAAGGACATCATTAATGCTGCAACCTTTAGTTTAGAGGCCAATTACAATAATTTTCTGAACAACGTTACAAGTCCGGAGCTTATACTTGAGAGACGGGAAGGAAATCAAAATTATTTTGAAATCGCTAATTTCCCGGTAGGTTATGAAGGCGGAAATACCGGAAACTGTCCGACACAAAACCTGATTGATGCTTATGAAATGAAAACTAATGGTTTAAATATTTCTGATCCGAATTCCGGATATAGTCCTGCTAATCCATATACCAACAGAGATCCAAGGTTTGCATTAACCATTCTGTACAATAGTTCTACCTTTAAAAGCAAGGCGGTTGAATGCTGGATTGGCGGTGCAAATGCTTATCCTAAGACGAATGCTACAAAAACAGGGTACTATCTTAAAAAATATGTGATCGAAAGTGTCAGTCTTGATCCAAACAGCACCAGCACCAAACAACACACTTGGGTATTGTTCAGGTATGGTGAGGTTCTGATGAATTACGCTGAATCCATGAATGAGGCTTACGGACCGGAAGACGCCTCCACTTTAGGAATGACAGCACTTCAAGCAGTAAACCTGATTCGTACAAGGGCAAAAATGCCAGCGTTCCCTGTAGGCTTGACCAAAGATCAATTTCGCGTAAAATTTCAAAATGAACGGCGCGTAGAAATGGCTTTCGAAGGACAACGTTTCTGGGATATCCGGCGGTGGAAGATTGGAAGTACCACCAAAAATATTTATGGAATGGATATTACAAAAAATACAGACGGCACGTTTAATTATACAAAAAAACTGGTCGAAACCCGTGTTTATGAGGACAAGATGAATCTTTATCCGATACCATTGTCAGAACTTTATAAGAACAGTAACCTAAAACAAAATACTGGTTGGTAGAATAACCGATGCCCGGGAGACCGGGCATCAACCTTATTTTTATTGCTTTATGTCAATTCAAATACATCAGATATATATTAATTACAGACTCTTGTGTATATTCCTGATTATTATTGTTACTTCATGTTCGAACAAATCATCGGGAATAGTTCCGGATACAGCAAAAGTAGAACCGGTAAAAAAGCAAAACCCTACGCTATCGCATAAGAAAGGAGCTTGTATCACTACGAATAAAGATGGATGGTCGTCGAAGGTTTCATCATTGAATGTATATTGGCATTATTCATGGGGTGTGGATTTAAATAAGGCAGAGCCTGATAGCGTCCGTTTTGTTCCCATGATCTGGGGCAAATGGTCGTTGGATAAAAGTCTGCTAAAAGTCGATTCCTTAGCCAGAATTGGCAAAGTAAACCATCTTCTTGGCTTTAACGAGCCTGATGGAAAAGAGCAAGCAAACTTAACAGTAGAGGAATCTTTAGCCTACTGGCCACAATTAATGAAACTGAATATACCCTTGGGGAGCCCGGCCTGTATTCATGCAGATAATGCCTGGATGAAAGAATTTATGGCAAAGGTAGCGGAAAAAGGTTTTCGGGTTGATTTTATCTGCGTTCATTGGTATGGTGGTGCCAATGCACAAAGTTTAATCGATCATTTGAAATCGATACACGATTTGTACCAGCGTCCAATTTGGTTAACGGAATTTGCTCCTGCTGACTGGAGTGCATTGTCGCCTGCTACAGGCAAAGTAACAGTAGCACAGGCACTTGCTTTTATGCAACAAATTTTACCGGCTCTCGAAAAATTGGACTATGTTGAGCGTTATTCCTGGTATTCTTCCAGTCCGGATAATGCGGCATTGGGCAATTCCGCTCTTTTCGATAATGCAGGATATTTGACGCTACTCGGTGAGTATTATTCCAAATTTTAATATAGGAAGGCATCAGTCGTTGGAACGACAAAAGAGATTTTTAGATAATTACTTAAAATGGTAAATATATTCCTGCACTTAACCCTCTCAACCAGGCCATCGATGCCAATGCTTCTAAGGATACTAATCCTTAGAAGCCCATGGCCAAAAACATTGTTCGGGATTGTGCCATAGACTTTTAAGAGAGTTGTCATCCCCGTCAGATAGGATCTTAGCACATTGTCGGAACTTCGCTCGCGGACGGTTTTGTTGCAGATTCTGTTCCCTGCAGAGACTTTCGTTATCACAAACACCGTAGGGAGCTTCGCACACCGACGGGTTTGAGTCTCTAACAGCGAGGCGGTTTCACGAAGTTTACAACGCTACTGCATGAATGGCGAATTTTGCATTGCAACAGGCGATGGAAATAGCTTTACGAGGTTTTATCTGAAGGAGTCAGTCCCATATTTCGATGTTACCGATAACACTTATTGGTTGGCAGATAAAAGTCTGAAACCGATACCCGAGCCAATTCCAAAAACAGTCGAAACTGAAGATCAAAGCACTCTGCCACAGGTTAATGATCCTAAAGTCCCAACAATTCCGGGTGCCGGAAATGAACCTGATCCGATAAAAAAAATCAAAGCAATTACGGTTTCAGGTAAAGTACCATTGGAGCGTTACACCGAGCTGTTCAACTATTTCATTACACCTTTTGCCATGAGCGGCAATAAAATAGATATTGTAGTGAGTTTCAGGATTATTTCAAATGCAGGCAACCCCATGGATGAATCGAGGCAGCAATACAAATAATACTAAGGAAGCAGCGCGACAGTTAAAATTGGATTTTAACGAAGAAGAGTAAATCAAAGGAAAAGCCACTTATTGTTTCAACGCAGCTTTTGTAAAGATATAATCAGGGATTTTTTGGTCGAATTTTATTGTAGTCATCTTGAATTCAGTGCCGTTACCGTCCTTAAGTACATCTTTATAAAGTATAGTTGCCGGAAACCAACGTGACTGAATTCTCTGAATGTCTTTAAATTCAACTCGTTTCAGTAATTGACCACTTCGGGCATAAAGTTCAGCTTTTAAGGGAACGTATCTTTCCTGATCAATCCACATTTTCTGTCGGTAGTAGGCTACATCTTCAACTTTTGCTGTTAGTTCAATGATAAAAGTGTTCCGATCACCGGTTTTTTCCTCGCCTGCTACTTTTGATGAGTATATGTCGGCGAGTTTACGATCGTCCATCATATCCTCATACGAAAGATCGGAACCCATTACCGACTGGCGCAACATATTGCCTGAGATTTGTATAATCCTGTCGGTTGAGGGAGAATAAATCCATAACTTCCCCTCAAGTTTCAGCATCTTTGTCCCTTTTTCACTGGCAGGAGACAAATATTCGGTGAATGATTTTTTAGTTCCCTCAGAGATTGATTTAGAGGCAATTGTCCTGCTGTTTCGTTTTCCGTTTATTGTCATCGAAGATTCAATAACACGATTCTTTGAAGACATATTCTGATCAACTTTTTCAAGTATCGCACTTCCCTCAGGATAATCAAATCCCAATGTTATTGTAAGAAGTATCAGAATGATTATAGCTTTATTTATCATATTTGAAAAATTAATATTTTTATGCTTCCAATTCCTTTATTAACACTGATGTTTTTCTTTTGTAAATTCCAATTCCTGAAAGTGCGTTACCCAAAACAGTAGAAAATAATCCCGGAATAAAACCGATATAAAAGGCTGTTTGAGTTATCTCTGCACGGGCGACAGCAGGCATCATCACCGATGAATTTTTCATCATACCGCTAATATCAATGCCAACAGTCTGTAAATAATATGATACGCTCAAACCAAATACCGTACCTACGACAGAACCAATTGTACCAATAAACAAACCTTCATAAATTAAAGTCTTGTAAATGTGGTTTTTATCTTCACCCAAGGCAAGTCTTACGCCAAACTCATTGTATCGGCGAAGGCCTCCAATCAGCCCGGCATTCCATAAAACTATAGACATGGCAAGTACAAATACGACAATCATTATTTTGCCGATTACGTCTGCATAATCCATGAATTGAGCCATTCCCGGTTGCTCTCGCATGGTTATCATTTCAGGTGCGTATTCATCATCTGTTGCTTTATATCTTTTATTGAAAGAAGTTTTGATGAATGTTGATTTTTCGGTGTCATATTTTCCTGTATTTAAATATCCAAGCACTTCACCTGCAGCATCATTCATTCCCAAAACCAGCTGAGCATCAGAAATATCTGTTATAATAGCACCTCTGTCGAGTATAGACGCACCGAAACGAATTGTTCCGGCAACAATAAAATTCTTAAAAGCCATCCCTCCGTCCATTGTTGTGCCGAACAAAGTAAAAGTATCACCGGGTTTAACATGAAATTTAACGGCAAACACATCCGAAATCAACGCCTCACCTTGTTTATCGGGCAATTTACCCTTTACGAGAGACTTTTCAAGATTTAAACGCTCTTTCTCTTTGGAATTTTGAGTCATCAAATCAATGGCCCATCCTACCACAGGCCCTTGGGCACGTGTTTCACCGTTTTCGTCAGGGAAATCAATAAGACCACCAAAGCGGATTCTTTTCACCCAATCCATATCAGGATAATCTGTTTTCAGTTCATTAATCTGTTTAGTTACACCCATTATTGCCAGGTCGTTGGGCATTTGTTCCGAATCTTTTTTGTAAGCTCGTGTCATTACTTTAATATGGCCAGTGTCGAAGTTTGCATTCATCACAACTGAATCACCCATAATTCCTTTAACCCAACAATTTAATATCACGGTAAGTAATACACCTATCGAAACAACAATAACAGGCAGCACACTTCGGCTTTTATCGCGCAAAATTCCTTTAAATAAAAATTTTATCATTGTATTTTTCCTTTCAAAGCATCTGTTGGTCTCATCTTCGTAATTCTTCGTGTCGGGAAATAGCTTACAATAGTTGCTGAGACAATAACCAGTAATACAGTAGATATTATCAAACCCATACTGTAAACCGGAAAAATCTTGTCCGCTACTGATATTCCCATTGAATCTGCAACTTCAGGCATAGGAATGCCCTTGTTTTGAATGTACCATAATAACGGAATACCATAAGCAGAACCCAGAATAATAGCAAAAAGACTGTGAGCACTGCCCTCAATTGTGAATATTTTGATCACCTGTAAGCGGGTCATTCCTAAAGCAATGTATGTTCCTATCTCTTTTTGTCGGCGGAATATGGAAAGCACTTGCGTGTCGAATATTGCAAGTAAAGCTATTGCAAGCAGCAGACCATAAATAATCATTGCTCCGCCTTTTTTTGTCTTAATGATATTCTCAATTTCCTTCAGAAGAAATTGAGAATCTTTAAATTGCCACTTGTCAATATCACCACCCGAAAAGGTGTTACCTGCAATAAACAGAGTCGCCTCATTGGGCATATCGGTTAATTGTTGCAGAATACTCAATGGAATCCATATCTGATTGTTATCAATAGTTGGAACATTAGAATTGAAAATGTCGGTGATTTTTATTTCACGTGCATCAAAAGTTCCGTTCCTGTCGCGCCAACGTGTCAGAACCAAATCACCTTTCTTTAAATTCGCAGCTATTGCCATTCGTTTGCCAATTATGGCAGGAATTATTCCAACTTCCGGTTTTAATGATTTTGACGGCAGTTTAATTATTTTCTGATCGGGATCAATCCCTTTCATTAATATATTTTTCATTCGGCCTTGAGGGTAAATAGTTGCCTGAGTGATTAATACCGGTGTAATCTTTTGAGCATCAGCCAGAATTTTCACTTTATCTGAAATAGGGGCATGAGCATCCTGAAGGCAAAAAGGATCGTAAGGATCATAATCGGAGTGCCATATCTGACCGTTACCAATTTCCCAATCTTTTGTGTCATTATACGCCTGTCTGTTCCAGCCATCAAGCATGGCATTGTAAAAAACGATAACGACAAAAGCTATCGAAAGCACCGACACATTGAGCCAGGTACGAAGACCTGCTCCGGTTAAATTTCTAAAAGCCAGCTTAATTGCTAACATGGTATCAGTTTTTAAGCATTTAAGATAAGTCTGTCATTTTCAACTTTACCGTCTTTCAAGGTAATAATGCGGTTGAGGTATTGCATTACCTTTTCATCATGGGTGGCAAAAATAAAGGTTGTATTCAGTTCCTTGTTCAACTTTTTCATAGTTTGAACAATATGATGCGAATTTTGAGCGTCAAGGTTAGCCGAGGGTTCATCGGCCAGAACAAG
>CAILKW010000851.1 GCA_903834845.1 uncultured Bacteroidia bacterium
CTGTATTCCCGTTCAAAACTTCAGGTTCCAGACGAAGTGGAACTCCGCCATACGTGCGAAGCAGATGGAAATAGTAGAACGCCCTTAATCCATAAGCCTGTCCAAGAAAATAATTCTTTTTTGCGTCGGTAAGAAATGTTACTTCGCCGACCTTTTGAATAAATAGGTTTATCTGCAAAATCGGACCATATAATCCTGCCCAAGATGAAATCCCCGGTGAATTTTCTTCAATCCTTTGCTCGATGATAGGCAACTCATTCAACGAGGTATTCTGACGGTCCACATTACTATAAATCCCTCCGCGCATTTCTCCCAATCGTAAAAACATAAACTGATTGTCTCTCAATTGCTTATGAATTCCTACCATAAAATTGGTAATCTGGGCTTCATTTTGCCAGAAATTTCCATCACCAAAATAGTCTATTGGAGCGAGTTCAAGCGTCTTTTTGCATGAAAACGAGACTAAGGCAAAGAGTCCCGCTATAATTATGTATTTAATCTTTTTCATAATCCTTTTCTAAAGTATTAATGTAATTATTTATTAGAAAGTAATATCTGCACCAAGGATCAATTGTGTCGGTATCATATAGGCACCATTTTGACTTCCTGAACGTTCAGGAAAATTCAGCATTTTATCGGTAATATAACCGAGGTTTTGCCCTGTTACCGTCAACACTACACCAGCTATCTTCGCCTTCTTCAACAATGAAGCGGGCAACTTGTAGCTCAGTGATACTTCCCGGAATGACAGGTAATCTGATTTTTTCCAGAACATAGTACTTGGTCTGTCATAATTTTTAGTATTCAACTGATCTGCCCATACATATCTTGGGAGGCTGGCATTTGGATTATCCAGTGTCCAGGTATCATTCACATAAGTAGTTGGTGCAAATTCTCCCTGTGCACAACCAAGTGCCCAAAACTGCATCTGATCCATTTGGACATGTCCCAAAGCGTAGTCCATACGTATATTGAGCGTAAAATTCCTGAAAGTTAATGTGGAACTTACACCTCCTGTCCAACGTGGAATCTGCCGTCCGATTGAAACCATATCACGGGTATCAATTGTATCGTTCTTGTCTATATCTTTCCATATCATATCACCCATTTGTGTTGGAATCCAGCCACCTGCAAGGGTTAATCCCCTTTGGGTCATTATTTGTTGGCTTGCAACTCTTTTCCCGGCAGAACCACCGTACCAAACCTGCCCGGCAGCCAGGTCAACTTTGTTATATTTGGCCAAATCATCTGCATTCCTGATAATTCCTTCACTTACAAACCCAAATACTTCGCCCCATTCTTGTCCTTCCTGCAAACCGCCAACCCAAATTAATTTACCGGATCCCGGATCATAAATCTGCTGACCGCCTTGTCTGTTGTTTTCAATACCGTTGTATGGAAGTTTCGTGACAATGTTCTTATTCATTGAGGCGTTTGCACTAACCTGCCATTGAAAATCCTTTTTCTGGATAATTTTGCCAGTTATTTCAGCCTCAAAACCTATGTTTTTCATGCTGCCGTTGTTGGTTCGCACACTGGATACTCCGGATGAAGTGGGAAGCAAAACACTTGCAATTTTGTCGCTTGTGATTCGATTATAATAAGCCAGAGACGCATAGATTCTGTTATTAAGAAAACCCATGTCTGATCCAATCTCTATCGTATTGGACTTCTCCCATTTAAGGTTTGGATTCGCAATACCGGTCTGTAAAAATCCAATAGTGCCGTTGTATGCGGTTTGTGAGCCATAGGCACCCTGCAATTCATAAGTACCTATTCCACCGATATTTCCATTTTTGCCCCAACTTGCTCTTAATTTAAGATATGAAAGCCAATCATTAGTTGACTCCATAAACTTTTCTTTGTGCAAAAGCCATCCCCCAGAGAATGCAGGGAAAGTACCATATTGATTGTCACCAATTAATCGGGAATAACCGTCACGCCTAACCGTAAATGTGAAAAGGTATTTCCCATCGTAATCGTAATTAAAACGACCAAAACCTGACATAATTCTTTCCTCGGAATGCCAGGAGTCAATAACTCTGGTTTGAGAGGTTGCATTGCTTAAAGTCAAGGCCAAATCCTGAAAATCATCTGTCGGAGCAAGGGCACCATAAGCATAGCTCCCTTTATTGAAAGAATCATAGTATTCTCCACCAATCATGGCTGCAATATTGTGCTTCTCTTTAAATGTGGCCTGGTAATTGGCAATGATATTGTATGTTTGTCTGATTGTACGGTCAAAATTATCTGAGGCATCTCTGTTTCTGTTCCAACCGGTGTTCGGATTGGTATAACTCATAACACCTGTCCTGAAATCCCTGTTAAACGATTCAGAAAACGATTCATCGTACATCATTAAAGCACTGGCCTTTATATACAGGCCCTTCATAATATCAATCTTAAAAGACTGGTTCAAGGTGAACTTATCTGATTGATTGTCTCTTATGTATTTATCAATGTTAAAGGCTGGGTTTCCGTCACTTGCGTCACGCCCAAGGATCAAATCTCCATTCTCATTGGTGCCGCGCAAGGTTGGAGGCGCTGAAAGCATCCGTGCCCAATAATTTGATTCGCCATTTTGAAGCGACTGATCTCTCCAACTGGCTTTTGCAAACTGAAGGCTACTCTCAGAGGTCAACCAATCATTCATTTTATATTCTCCATTGAAGGCGAAATTTAGCCTGCGGTAAAAGGTAGCCAATGACAATCCTCCTTCATCATAGTAACCAAGATTAGCAAAATATTTACCTCTGTCATTGCCTCCCGTAAAACCAATATTATAATCTTGAGTAGCAGCAACTTTGTTCAAACCGTAGTCCATATAATTAAAATCTTTGTAGATCAAATCATAGTTAGTACCGGCAGGATCATAGTTTCCTGATGTATTAGTCTTGATCGGGTCTTTCATTTGTTTCCATCCCGGTTTATTTAACAGTTCCTGATTGTTAGCATCCAGCCTCATAACACTCCAAATAGCTCTTGAATCATAATTGCCATCCAGAATGGCACCGGTAGCCGGGTCTTTGTACATGTTGCCTGTGCCTCTTGGACCAACTCCGGCGACATTATTTACCGCCAAAGTTCCGTTTTTGATAGCCTGTTCTGCTCCGAGCCGTGCCCATTTGACATAACCCCCTCCATCTGTGAAGTTATATGGAACATTCAGGTAGTTAAAACCGTGCTTAATCTTAACGGAGATAGAAGAGGTACCTGCTTTCCCTTTTTTTGAGGTAATCAGAATTACGCCGTTGCTCGCTCTTGCTCCATAAATTGCAGTTGCTGAGGCATCTTTTAATACTTCCATACTTTCAATTTCCTCGGGATTGATGTCACTCAAAGAACCTCTAATCTGACCGTCCATAATTACAAGCGGACTACCGCTGCCGTCAAAATTGGTACCCCCTCTTAATACGATAGTCGGTAACGAACCTGGTCTTCCGGTATAAGTTGACACCCTCAAGCCTGGAACCGTCCCTTCCAAAACCTGAGCGGGGTTGGAACGTACTCCTGTACTAAGTAATTTCATATCAACTTTTGCTACTGAAGAAGTTATTTTACTCCTTGTTTGAGTGCCGTATCCTACGACCACAACCTCGTCAATATCTTTACTCTGAGCAACGAGCACTACATTGATCACATTGGAACCTCCGATTTTGATTATCTGGGTTTGATAACCGACCATCGAAACCACCAATTCATTGGCATTGGCAGGAACAACAAGACTGAATTTGCCATTCATATCTGTGCTTGCCCCTATTGTTGTTCCC